>CAZZDR010000177.1:0-4448 GCA_964652535.1 uncultured Hymenobacter sp.
CGGGCCTTTGAACAGCTCATCCAGCAGCAGTAGGTAGCTACCAGGGGCCGCGTCGCAGGCCAGCAACAGCTGCCGCATGGTTTCGGCTTCGACCAGGTAATAGCTCTTGCCCGTGGGCATGCTGGGCGTCAGGGTGATTTGGTCAAGTTCAGGCACTAGCCCTAGATGGTGTCGAGCCCCGGTAAGCCGAGCAACTCCGCGGCGCGGCGCGCCACGGTTTTAACATTGGCCACGTCCGGTCCGGTTATCGTCAGGTGGCCCATTTTGCGACCTGCGCGCGCGTCCAGCTTGCCGTACAAATGCAGGTGCGTTCCCGGCAAACTAAGCACAGAGTACCAGTCCGGCTCCTGCAGTTGACCGTCGGCGTCAAACCACACGTCGCCCAGCAGGTTGAGCATGATGGCTGGGGAGTGTTGGCGCGGCTGTGGCAAGGGCAAGCCCGCCATAGTATGGACTTGGAGGTCAAACTGCGACGCGTCGCAGGCGTCTATAGTGTAGTGGCCGCTGTTGTGCGGGCGCGGGGCCATCTCGTTGACTACCAAGCCACCGTGCTCGCTGCCGTCTTCCACCACAAAAAACTCGACGCACAGCACCCCGACGTAGCCGAGATGCTGCGCGATGGCCACAGCCGCGTCGCGGGCCCTAGCAGCCAGGGCTATCGGCATATTGCCTTCGTAGGCATGGGTCACAGCCAAAATGCCATCGACGTGCACATTGCGCTGCGGGGCGAAGCTGACGACTTGCCCGTCCCAGCCGCGCGCCACTAGCACCGAACACTCGGCGGTTAGCGGCAGCATCTTTTCCAGTACGCAGGCCACGCCGCCCAACTCCGCCCAGGCAGCGGCCAGTTCAGCGGCGGTCTTGACGCGGACCTGGCCCTTGCCGTCGTAGCCCATGCGGGCGGTTTTCAGGATGCCGGGTAGCAAATCCGCCCGCTCGTCCTGGACGGCCTGTAGGTGGGCCGGTGTTTCAATCACCGCGTAGGGTGCGCAGGTCACCCCCGACAGGTTTGCGCAGGCGGCGAAATGAGCTTTTTCCTCGATGCGGTTTTGGGCAATGCCCACTACAGCCGCACTCGGTGCCACGGGTCGGATCAGCGCCAGCGTTTGCAGGGCCTGGGCCGGCACGTTTTCAAACTCGGTGGTGATAGCCTGGCACAGGTGGGCCAGTTGCGCTAGCCCGGCTGGGTCGTCGTAGTCGGTCTGGATGTGGTAGTGACTTACCTGCCCAGCTGGACTTTGCGCGTCGGGCTCCAGCACGGCGGTGAAGTAACCCAGGCGCTGAGCGGCATGCACAAACATTCGGCCCAGCTGGCCGCCCCCTAACACACCTAACGTGGCCCGCTGGCCAGCGGCGTCCACACTGCCTGGGAAAATCGAGGTCATGGCTGTAACGTGGCTATCGGCGCTCATATGGGCAACGTCATGTTGCGAGCGGCCTCAGTTTGTGCGGCGCGAAAGGCCTGCAACTTGGTCGCTAGGTCCGGGTCGTGCAGGGCCAGTAGGCTGACCGCGAACAGCGCGGCATTGGCCGCCCCGGCAGTGCCAATCGCAAACGTGGCTACGGGTATCCCTTTGGGCATCTGCACAATGCTGTGCAGCGAATCTACCCCTTGCAAATGGCGACTGGCCACCGGCACCCCGAGCACGGGCAGCGTGGTTTTGGCGGCTAGCATACCCGGTAGGTGGGCGGCCCCCCCCGCGCCGGCAATGATGGCTTGCAAGCCGCGCGGGCCGGCTTGTTCGGCGTAGGCAAATAAGTCGTCGGGCATGCGGTGGGCCGATACCACCCGCGCTTCGTGGGCCACGCCAAAGTCCGTGAGAATCTGCACGGCATGCTGCATGGTATCCCAGTCGCTGCTGGAGCCCATGACAACGCCAACCAATGGCTGGCCTGGGGTAGCGCTGGGGCTAGGGGTGTCGGAGGTGGAGGGGGTACTCATGGTGAGCCTTATCGTAAGGGGCGGGGCAGCCCTAAGTGGTCGAAAAAACGAGATTTCGGACAGAAGCGCGGGCTAAAACCCGCATCCGTACAGCCGGCTACTGGGCTGCGTGTTGTCCCGTCAGTGAAACAGACATTCGCTTGGAAGCCCGTTACTACGGCCACAAATTTACTGTTGCAGCCTAAGTAGCAACCTATAATTCGGGGCGAATCCTGAAAACACATGTTCCAGTCCTGTTAACTCTCAGCGCTCCAACAGGATTTTCGTACCTAAACTCACTGGGTCTGCCCGGGCTTTCAACGTTTGGTCGATGAAGAGCGACGTTACATTCTCTAGGATGGGCTTGCCGGTATTTAGGTAGTACTCCTCCATATCAGACGTTCAAGCTTGCATAGCTTCTAGATAGTTAGGTAAAGTGCCGTTTTCCCACTGACTACCATGCTTGCGAAATCCTTATTGCAGTAGCTCTAGAAAGTTCAGAACGCCTGGTGGGGGTAGTGAATCAACTGTATCTAACATAGTTTTGAGGACTTGCCGGAAGAATGTGGAATAGCCGATACCTTCCCTCATGGGTGTTGCATACCGTGAGGTATGCAACACCCAATAACGTTAACAGAAGAAACGCCATTAATAATAAAGTTTGCGAAGTTTTAGCACTTGCTTCCTATTTTCAAATATTTTTAAACATAATAAACTAGTCCACTACCTCTATCTTGCGATTTAATAGTTGTCATATCATCGGAAGACAAATCAAAGTCAAATACATTGATCTTCCTTTATCCTTTCCCTATTTGCTGGTTTTGGAATAACTACAACTTCTTTTTGAATTAACCATCGCAGAATCACTTGAGCAACGCTCTTATTAGATTTGCTTGTAAGCGCTTTTAAAAGTTCATTAGTAAACAGCCTTCCGTAGCTTACTGCGCCGAAGCCCTCCATTTATCACCCAACTATTTTGGTGAGCTGGTGAAGAAAGATATCGGCAGCTCTGCGCAGGAATATATTCAATCAAAAGAGACAAAGGTGGCGAGAGAGCGACTATTTGACCTCAGTAAATCTGCGAGTGAAATTGCTTACAAATTGGGCTTTAAATACCCGCAACATTTCACCCGTTTATTCAAACAAAAAGCAGGTGTTAGGCCGAATGATTGCCGGATGTTGAATTAAAAAATTTGTGCTAGCCCAATCATTACCGCTTGTTGGTGAAATACAATAGATTCTAAGAGGAGCACTTTGTTAATACCCACTCCTATTTAGCTGGTTTAGCAGCCCTTGTTTAGTTAACACTGCATTCATGGAAAACCAACAGGAAATGGACCTGACGTATCAGCTTGCTACGGAGGCAGACCTGCTAGGCCTTATTCAACTGCTCGCTGACGATGAACTAGGCGCAATCCGCGAGCAGGTTACCCGGCCCCTGCCCCCGGCATACACGCGCGCCTTTCACGCCATTGCCGCCGATATGCAGCAGGAGCTAACGGTTGTAGAGCGGGCCGGTGAACTGTTGGCCACCTTTCAGTTGAGCTTTATTCAGTATTTGACGCACCTGGGCGGATTACGCGCACAGATCAAAGGCGTGCGCGTCAAGTCCGCGTGCCGGGGTCAGGGTATCGGCACCCACGTGTTCCAGTATGCCCGCCAGCGCGCGTTAGCCAAGGGCGCCTATGTGCTGCAATTGACTACCGACAAACAACGACCCGAAGCTAAGCGGTTTTATGAATCCTTGGGCTTTGTCAATTCACACGAGGGGATGAAACTGCCGTTAACTAGGTAGCCAGCGGCTTTTAGCCAGCCTGGGCACGCGCCCCACTTAGCCACGTGCTGTTCCCCTACGCGGTGGAGTTGCTTGTTGGCAGGGTAGGCGCCAACCTAGCCGGTAGGACCACGCTGGTGAAGGTTTATGGTTTGCTTACTTTTACCCCCTGCCCCTTCTCAAGTAGATAAACTCCCCGAATAAGGTGATGGTGAAGCTCGCTCCTTTGCACCCAGAACAGGTTACGCAATTTTACCCCTGGCTCCGCGACCCCGAAGTTACCCAGTATTCGCTCTCGGCCTTCCAGGAGATGAAGACCGCGCAGCAGATCGACCAGTGGTTTGAGGCCACCTTAGCGCAGGCCAACAACCTGAACTTGGGCATCTACTTAGCCGAGACCAACGCGTTGATTGGCTATGCGGGGCTCACGGGTATTTCCGCTACCAATCACACGGGCGAATACTTTATTTTCATCGGCGAGAAAGCGCAGTGGGGCAAGGGCGTGGGAACGGCGGTAACGAAGCAAATTCTGCAGCTTGCCTTTACCGCCCATCACCTGAATCGGGTGATGCTCACGGTTTCGGAAGGGAATACGGGCGGCTTGCGAGCCTATGCTAAAGCAGGCTTCGTCGTGGAAGGGCGTCTGCGACAAGCGGCGTGTCGACAGGGCGTATTTCACGATAAAATCGTCATGTCCGTATTGAAAGCTGACTGGCAGTTGGCGGGCGCAGCGGGTTACTAGCCCTGCTAGGA
>CAZZDR010000177.1:4548-7299 GCA_964652535.1 uncultured Hymenobacter sp.
TAAGTTTGGTACTCACCACCAACTAGCGAGCAGTTCCAAAGGCAGCTTCGAAAACAACCATTACCGAAGGCTAGTACTCCTCACAGTGGCCCTACCAGCTACTTAGCTGGTAGGGGGCTCAAACTGTTTAGGTTATTTTTCTAATTATTTGCATCAACATACAAAAATAGGCGGCCCACTCAGAGTCTGAGGCAAGCTAGCAACTTGATGTATTGCTCAACATTTATATAGTTTGTGTGACAAGGTTTAGCTTAAGACATTACCTAAAGGAACGTTGGAAAAATGCCCCAAATTGCTTCGTATTCTATATCCAGCAAGCGTTAGCCCTGGGGATAGAGTCATTGCACCAAAGGGCTAGTTAGCGAGCTTTGGGGAATGGAGGAAGATTTTTCCCAAGCAGTAACTGATTAGTGCGCGTCGGACTTACTACCTGCACGAGTTGAGCGGCAGTGTCTGGGTGGTAGGGTGCAGCCTGTTAGTTGACTGTGAGCCAGCCCTCAACCAGCTGCCAAAAGCTCGCATATTAGCGCGTGGGCAATTGGTAAGTGAGCGAAGCTTGCAAGCTCTGCCGCTGGTGTTCGCCGTCGAGGAACTGGCGCTCGTGGTTGAGCGTCATCAAGCCCCGATAGGCGCGTACGCTCAGGCCCAAGCCCGCCGGCAGCTGCACGCCGACGCCGAGGCAGGGGCCTACATCGAAGCGCCGGTTGCTGTCCGTGATGGCCTGGTCGATCGACTGCGTCGCTGCCATGCCCCAACTGGTGGTCGTCACCGTGCCCGTTTGGCGGCCGCCCAGCAGTAAGCTGGCCTGGGGACCGGCTTCTACGTAAACCGGGCCGAGCGTGGCGCGTAGGAGTACGGGCACGTTGAGGTAATGTAGTCGCAGGCGAGAGTCCGCCTCGAAGTCACGGTCTGGAATGGTATAGTTAGCCTCCGAGAGCGTCGCTCGCTCGTTGCTGTATTGCACCTCGGGCACTAGGGCCAGCCAAGCCGTGAGCGGCACGCGGTACGTCACCCCGACTTGGTAGCCAAGCTGCGAGCTGGAGCGGCTGTAGAGGTTCGTGCCGGTAGTGGTGTGCAGTTGAGATAGACTGCCCCCTACGCGAAGGCCAAGCTGGGCCTGTGCCGTGCCCACGACGAAGAGGCTACTGCCGAATAGGAGAAGAAATCGGGTCATAAGAAGTCAGAAAAGAGAAACTATGGACAAGAGCTACCAACTGGCGAAATGGTTGCATGTGCCCACTAAGCGGCGGGCTGGCTGCGGTAGTCGAGCTAGGCGGGATGGTTTGAGGTCCTACACTGGCTCGGAAAGGCACAGCATTCGGAACCTTGTAATTTAATGCATGTTGTCTGCCTTCGCTACTCGTATGGTATAGTGTGCACTTTTGGTTCTCGTAGCATCTACTTACTGGCACTGCTAGCTTAGTCGATGCACGATGCCTCACCCTCCATGAGCAGAAACTTTGCCTGCTACGCTTGGCTGTTGGCCAACCTTACCGGAAGTAGCGCGCTGGCTCAAGCGCAGCCCAAGCATCTAGCAGTGCGGAAGCAGGTACCCGTTGAGCCAGTGTATAAGTGTCCCGCCCCCTACCGAAGACGAGGCCTCTGACTATTTGAATCAAGTCCATACCTACGTGGACTAAATGCCTACGCTGAACGGTCAGAACGCGGTTGCGGCCAGGATAGCCACTATCAAGTGGTACTTGGTCGTACTACCGGCCACTCCAAACGGCCATCTATTTGTGCAATTTTAGGTAGATAAGACAGAATGTGTCCGTCACCCCCAAATCGCGAAGGGGCTACGAGCCTACTTAAATTCGGCTGTAATGATAGCTGTACGGCAAGTTCCCCCACTTTAGCCTCGGCAAACAAATTGGGCAGGCCGTGACCGTGAGCTTAGTAGTCCCCGTGACTATTCCCGTGAAGCAGCAGCCTTGAGTTATTCGGCGGTGTAGTAGATGGGGACATTTCCTAATCGTTCGTGGCTGTTGGAGAACTTTGCCCAAGCTATCGTGCGATGCTACTAGCACTCAACATAGCTTAAAAAATCAGCTGTGAGGTTGCATTTCCTCATATGTCTTGACTGAAAACAGTCTATTTTCACTTGTGATATGAGTTCTGCAACAGCCATGAGCGGTTAGGAAATGTCTCCGCCAGCTCTAGTCATTTCTTGAAGCCGGGATTGCCTTGTGTGACAAGCTACCTCAGTTGGTATATTATACTGCAACGGTAGTAGCTATAACTTGCGCAGTTAAACTCCTGCGCGTAGCCCCGAACCTACTAATGAGGCAAATCACCTTGCTGTAAGCCGTAGCCTAATTTGGTTACGGCTTAATAAGATTGGCCAAGACCACTAGTAACATGCTGGCACGCAGACTACTGGCCACAATTTTGCCCGTAGGATCAATTAGAAAGTTTTGTGGAACGGCTTTGACGCCATAGCTCTGCACTATTTCACCCTCGAAGCCGCGCAACTCTGACACTTGTACCCCGGAAGTATGGTCGTCTGCAATGGCCTGGATCCATTGCTGTCGGGTGGCTTCGTTATCCAGCGATATGCCCAATATTTCAAAGTTGGCCCCTTTATACACCGCGTATGCTTGCCGCAGCGTAGGGGTTTGCGCACGGCATAGGCCGCACCAACTGGCCCAGAATTCTACCAGCACGTACTTGCCCCAGTAATCGGCCAGCGATATAGCTTGCCCGCCGGGCGTCGCCTAGGTAAAGGCGGGGGCTTGTGCGCCAATGGCGACG
>CAZZDR010000178.1:0-7298 GCA_964652535.1 uncultured Hymenobacter sp.
GGCATGGGCGCGTCGGTAACGAGCCTATACGCTGCGCTAGTAGTAGAGAGCACATACCGCTTTTTTCCGGGCACCTACTTCTGGTGGAGCACGCTGGGCCCGGCGGGAGTCGTGTTTGTGGCCGGGGCCATTCTGCTGCACCGGCACTATCCCACGTGGGTGGCCTAACTACTTAGCTGGTAACACCGTGCCGCGCACCTCGCCCAGCCCGATGCGTACCCCCTCGTGCTCGGCGTAGCCGCGCAAAATCACTGTGTCACCGTCGCGCAAGAAGCCTAGCTGCAACTCGCCGGGCAGGTTCAGAGGCTGCGTGCCGCCCTTCGTTAGTTCCAGCAGCGAGCCGAGCGAACCGGGGGTAGGGCCACTGATGGTGCCCGAGGCGTAGAGGTCGCCCACCTCCAATGGGCAGCCGTTGCTGGCGTGGTGGGCCAGCTGCTGGGCCATGCTCCAGTACAGGTACTTGGTGCTGGTGTGGCTGATAACGAACGGCGCCTCCGTGGCGCCCGCCGGCTGAATGAGCACTTCGAGCTGAATGTCGAAATGCTGCGCGCCCTCGTTTTGCAGGTAGGGCAGGGGGGTAGGGTCCTGCGCGGGGCCGGCCACCCGGAAGGGCTCCAGCGCATCGAGCGTAACTACCCACGGCGACACGCTGCTGGCGAAGTTCTTACCCAAAAACGGCCCCAGCGGCTGCGTTTCCCAGCGCTGAATGTCGCGCGCGCTCCAGTCATTAAACAGCAGCAGGCCAAAAATATGGTCTTCCGCCTCGGCTATGGGCACCGTGTCGCCTGGTGCAGTGCTGCGGCCCACTATGAAAGCCGTTTCCAGCTCAAAGTCAAGCTGCTGCGTGGGGCCAAACACAGGGGTTGCTTGGCCGGCGGGGCAGTACTGGCCGCTGGGCCGGCGCACATCGGTGCCGCTGGCTACGATAGAGTTGGCGCGGCCGTGGTAGGCTATGGGCAGATGCCGCCAGTTGGGTAGCAGCGGGTTATCGGGCCGAAATAGTAGCCCTACGTTGGTGGCGTGCTCGAGGCTGGAGTAGAAATCGACGTAGTTGGTGGGCTTCACGGGGCGCAGCATTGTCACGTCGCGCTGGCGCAGCAGGCAGGTGCGCACGGCCAGCTCGTTGTCGCGCAGGCTAGGATTGTCGTGGCGCAGCAGCTCGCTCACGCGCGCCCGCACTGCCCGCCATGCTGCTGGTCCCAGCCGCAAAAAAGCATTGAGCGAGCGCCGCCGAAACACCTGGGGCAGCGCCGCGCCCAGCGCTGGCACATCCTCCGCCACGCTGTCGAAGTAGCCCAGTTGCGCGCATTCGTACAAATCGAGGGCGTAGCCGCCGATGGCCACCGCCAAGCGCGAGCCCCACTCAGGCGTTTCCATCACCCCGAAGGGCAAATTTTGAATTGGAAAATCGTCGGCTGGGCGAATATCAATCCAGGAACGGAGGGTAGGGTCGTTGGCGGGCGAAGCGGGCATGAGGGCGAAAGGTAGCGGTGAGCGTGTTGGGGGACAATAAAAAATCGTTTGTCATACTGAGCTTGCCGAAGCATCTCTACCGCATCGTTGGGCTACTAACCCTGGCGGCGCGGTAGAGCTTCGGCAAGCTCAGCATAACAAACGATAGCGTAGGCGAAACAAGCGGGGATTATCGCGCCTCCACGGCCGTGATTTCGGGCACGGCCCGGCGCACGGTGTCTTCGAGGCCGGCGCGCGTCATCGGCGACATGGGGCAGGCACCGCACGAGCCTTCCCACTCCAGCTTCAGCACGCCAGCCTCCGTGATTTCGGCCACGCGCACGTTGCCGCCATCGGTGGCCAGGTAGGGCCGCAGCGTATCCAGGGCTTGCTCTACGCGGGTCAAAACAGAATCCATTTTCAAATAATTAATAGGTAGCAATGAGTCCTGAACAGTGCGGGCGGGCAGAATGTGCCCCACGCCTCGCTAGCGGTTCATGGTGACGACCGAAGTCTTGGGGGCGACGTTGTTGCGGATGCTCACCTGCCGAGCCAGGCTCTCGGCCAGGTCGCGGAAGGTGCCGGCCTCCGGCGAATTCACGTCCTGAATCACGGCCGGGCGGCCCGCATCGCCAGCTTCGCGCACCGCTTGTATCAGCGGCAGCTGGCCCAGCAGCGGCACCTCGTGCTTGTCGGCCAGACGCTGCCCGCCGCCTTCGCCAAAGATAAAGTACTTGTTATCGGGCAGCTCGGCCGGCGTAAACCAGGCCATGTTCTCGATAATGCCCAGCACCGGCACGTTGATTTGCGGCTGCCGGAACATCTGGAGGCCTTTTTGCGCGTCCATCAGCGCCACGGCCTGCGGCGTGGTTACGATGATGGCGCCGGTCACGGGCACGGTTTGCACCAGCGTGAGGTGAATGTCGGACGTGCCGGGCGGCAAGTCGAGCAGCAGGTAGTCGAGCTCGCCCCACTCCACTTCCGTGATAAACTGCTTGAGCGCCGACGAGGCCATCGGCCCGCGCCACACAATGGCGTTTTCGCTGGGCGCCAGGAAGCCAATGCTCATCAGCTTCACACCGTACTTGACGATGGGCTGAATAAGGTTTTTGCCCTCGGGCGACTGAAATACGTGCGGCCGGGCGTCTTCTACGCCAAACATGGTAGGCATGCTCGGTCCCGAGATGTCGGCATCGACCAGGCCCACCTTGGCGCCGCTGGCGGCCAGGGCCACGGCCAGGTTGGCGGCCACGGTGCTTTTCCCTACCCCCCCTTTGCCCGAGGCCACGGCGATAATATTCTTCACGCCGGGCAGCACGGTGTTGTTGTTGCGCATGGTCGTCACGCGCGACGTCATCTGAATCACCACGTTGGCGTCCTTATCGACCATCGTGTGCACGGCCCGCTCGCAGGCATCGTGAATGAGCTGCTTAAGCGGGCAGGCAGGGGTAGTAAGCACCACGGTAAAGGAGACCGTGCGGCCCTCTACCACAATGTCTTCCACCATGTTGAGCGTAATCAGGTCCTGGCCCAGGTCGGGCTCTTCCACGAAGCTCAGGGCGTGGCGGACGGCATCTATCGTTATCTCAGGCATAGGCAAGTGCGCCACAACGGGCGTAGCTGCAAAGATAACCCGAGCGAGGGGGTAGGGGTTTCCGCCGCCGCAGAGAAGCTGTGGCCACCGGCCGCCGAACGTCAGTCTTGGCTAGCCGAAAAATCCTGTGTGTGCCGTTGGTACGTTGCCAACGTTATTTGCCAGGCCGTGCTATCGCGGTAGTTACTCCACTCTTCCTTTTTTATGAAACAAACATTCGCACTTCTTCTTTTTTGCGCGGCCATTTTTCAGGGTCGTGGCGCTTGGGCACAGGGTACCAAGAGCCAGCTTACAAAAGCTGCTGTCGATACTTCCTTCTTGCTGCCAGTCAATGGGGTAAAGCAATACCTGGAGATTAAAGGCGACTCCAAAACGAAGCCGGTTTTGCTGTTCATTCACGGTGGCCCGTCCTGGCCAGCTACCCCCATGAACCGCAAGTATGGCCAGGACCTCACCAAAGACTTCGTGTTTGTGTCGTGGGACCAGCGCAACTGCGGCAAGTCGCAGACCGACACGACCGTTGTGCTAACACCCGAGCTGTATGTGGAAGACGCCCACGTGGTGACGCAGTTCTTGAAAAAGCAGTACCACCGGAATAAAATATTTGTCATTGGCCACAGCTGGGGTAGCCTCATCGGGGTGATGCTCGTGCAGAAGTACCCGCAGGACTATGCCGCTTACATCGGGATGGGGCAAATGGTAAACCCTGGCAAGTCAGAACTACTTGCCAGAGACTATGTCATGCAGCAGGCAACTCTCAAGAAGGACACGGCTACCCTCGCTACGGTGGCCAAAATCCCATTCTCGGCGGACGGTAGCTACAAGAATGGCCTCAATGACCTGCTAAAATTCAGGATGGCTTCCGATAAGTATCTATCCAGCAAAGAAGTAGCAGAGCTGGCAAATCCGATGCAGCTGTACAGCGACTATCAGGCATTAGATTGGATGACCCCGGCTATGAGGTCAGGTAAGCTTCTGAATCGCTACATATCTGGTGGGAAAACAGATTTTATGAAGCGTACTACCTTTCAGCTGCCCGTGTACCTCATGGTGGGCAAGTACGACTACAACACTTCGGCGGAGCTGGCAAAGCAATATTTCACCGCTATCAAAGCGCCGAAGAAGCAACTGTTCCTATTCGACCACAGCGGTCACGAACCGAGTTGGCAAGAGCCCCAGCTGTTTCACAAGCGCCTGGTGCAAATAGCGGCAGACAACAAGACCAAGTAACACAATGGCTAGAGCACCGAAGAGCCAACAAATAAGCTGCTTACTTAAAAAGCCGTGACGCTACTAGCGTCACGGCTTTTTAAGTAAGTCTTCCTAAGTGTAGCTACCCTGGTTGCCCAGGCTCGGAGTGCAGCAGGCCGGCCGGCACTTCCAGCTCGCCCGAGTGGAAGCCGATGAGCCCGTTGCGCTCGTCCTCGATATTGGTGGCCTGGGTATACACGTCGCCGGCGATGGAGCGGGCGCGCAGCTCACGCTTGAAGTCGCGGATGCTGTTGGTACGCGCCTCGGCATCGGCGGGGCCGCCGTAATCGGAGAAGCCGAAGCCGCCCCACTCGCTCACCAGCAGCGGGCGCTGGCCGCGGTAGAAGTAGGGGTCGCCGACCACCAGCGGGAAGGCGGCTGTGCCCTGTAGTTCGCCGTGGATGAGGCGGTCGAGCAGCTCGCGCCAGCGGCTCAGGTCCGGGGTGTAGAGGTGGGCCGTGAGTAGGTCCGACTTCAGCTGGCCTTGGTACGAAATGTGGTGCCAGCCGTCGTTGTCAATCACCAAAAACTGCGGGTGTGCCAGCTGCATAAAGTTGTACATCTGAATGATGTAGCGCTGGGTAGCCGGGTTGGTGGCAATATCCTGGGCGCCCCAGTCCTCATTATAAAGACTCCAGATAACGATGCTGGGGTGAGTTTCCATCAGGCTCAGCATGCGTATCAGCTCGGCGCGGTGGTTTTCGCGGCTGCGGGGGGTAGAGCTGTGGGGCGAAGGCACCTCCACCCACAGCAGCAGGCCCAGCTCGTCGGCCAGGTTGTAGATACGCGGGTCGATGCCGGCAATGTGCACCCGCACCAGGTTGCAGCCCAGCGCCTTCATAGCATGCATGTGGCGCTGCATTTCGGCGTAGGTGGCGGTGCCGGGCTGGTAGAGAATACCGTCGAGGTAAATCGGCTCGTTATTCAGGTACACCTTGCGGCCGCGCGATTCAATCTTGCGCATCCCAAAGCGGGCCTCAATTTGGGCCGCGTAGCCGGTAGCATCGATGAGCTGGGCCACCAGGCGGTAGCGGTGCGGATTTTCGGGGCACCACACTTCGGCGCCCGGCACCTCCAGCACAAAGCGCTGCTGGTGCTGGCCCTCGGCCAGCGTGAGCGAAAAATCGGAAGCCGCCAGGGGCGCCTCGCCGGGGGCGGCGTCGGGCTCAAACACCTGTAGGCGCACCGTGTAGGCAGCCGCATCGTGGATGCGCAGCGTCAGGTTGAAGCGCACAAGCTGGTCTTCGATGGTGCTCACTACCCCCACCCGCGAGCGTAAGCGGTTGCGCTCCACGGTTTCAAGCCACACCGAGCGCACGGCACCCGAGTGCGTTTGGTACCAGATGCCGCCGCGCTTGTACACGTGCGACTCCTGCTTGCCACGGGTCGTTTCGGCATCCATCGTGTCGGCGATGCGCACGGTGAGGCGGTTGGTGGCACGCAGGTGCTCCTCGGGCAGCTCGTAGGTAAAGGACGTGTATTCGCCGTAGTGCACGGCCTCGCCTTCGATGGTAGTCAGCAGCTCGCCATTGAGCCACACCCGGGTTTCGTAGCCGCAGGCCCCGAAGGTGAGCTGAAACAGGGTTTGGCTCTTGTTGTCAGCGACTTCGGGCAGCGTAAACTCGCGCTCGTACCAGGCCACAATCTTGTCTTGCCAGGCCGCGGGGCCGCCGGTGTGGGCCGCCGCCATGTGGGCCTCAATCGAGCCGGGCCACTGCGCGCGGTGGTGGTAGTCGTAGCCCTGTTCCCATTCTTCGGTCAGGCCAATGTCGTCGAGGTCAATGGCAAAGCGCCACGTGCCGTCGAGTAGGAAATGGTGGCCCGGCCGCAGCACGGCACGGGGCAGCTCGTTGTCAATTTCTTGAATAAGCTCGGCGTCGGGCGTAGCCGAGAGGCCGTAGTTGGCGGGGGTGAATTCGTCCATTGCGGAAGGATAACAGCCAGCGGGAATAATAAGGTGTGCTGGCCAGGCTAAATAATAGAAAAAACGTACGGTGAATACTGTCCTATAGGTGGAGCGTGGGGTAAACTTACCCTAAAAAAAGGGGGTAGGGGCCTACCTTTGCCACGTGCTGGCTCCTGCAACTACCTTGCCCGAATACGACGTAGCCATCGTGGGGGCGGGTCCGGCCGGCACGGCCTGCGCGCTGGCGTTGTGCGGTAGCGGGCTACGGGTAGTGCTGCTCGACAAAGCCACGTTTCCGCGCGATAAGATTTGTGGTGATGCTGTGCCCGGCCACGCCCTCAAAGCCTTGCAGCAACTCGACCCGGCCTATACCGAGGCGCTGTGGCAGCTGCAGCCGCGCGACGACGTGCGCCGCAGCCGCCTGGTGGCGCCCAGCGGCCGCAGCTTTTATATGTATTGGAAGCTGCCGACCTTCAACAGCCCCCGGCTTGACTTTGATGCCGCGCTCCTGGCGCTGGTGCGCCAGCACACGACCACCGAAATCTGGGAAAACGCGGCCCTCAAAAACGTAGAAATAACTACTGACTGCGCCCAACTGGCGCTGGCCAGCGGCCAGGTGCTAACGGCGCGCCTCGTGGTAGGCTGCGACGGCGCACAGTCGGTGGTAGGCCGCCGGCTGCTGCCCGAGCCGCGCCTGGCCCGCGCCCACCACTGCGCCGGCGTGCGCGCCTACTTCGAAAACGTGGCGGGTAGCGAAAGCGGCACCACCGAATTTTTCTTCAGCCGCAGCCACCTGGCGGGCTACCTCTGGCTGTTTCCGGTAGGAGCGGGGCGCTACAACGTGGGCCTGGGGATGCTATCGGAGCTGGTGGCCCAGCACAAAATCGACTTGCGGCAATTGCTACTGCATAACCTCGCTACCCACCCTGCGCTGGCGGGTCGTTTTGCGCAAGCGCGGCAGCTGGGGCCAGTGCGCGGCTTTGGGCTGCCCATTGGCGGTGGGCGGCAGCGGGCAGCCAGCGGCGCGCGCTTTCTGCTGTGCGGCGACGCGGCCTCGCTCATCGACCCGCTCCAGGGCCACGGCATCGACCTGGC
>CAZZDR010000179.1:0-7236 GCA_964652535.1 uncultured Hymenobacter sp.
ACTTCCCAACCTAGTTGGCCCAGCTGGTTGAGCTGGGCAGTAAGCTTCTCGTATTCAAGTCCTCTGAAAACACCGTTTTCGGAATTAAGCAATTTATACTCAAATTTTTTCATAGCTGTAGTAACAGGTTTTGCTGCTGCCGACATGGACTCAACTTATATCGGCGGCCTTTAATACCCATTACACCCTACAGCCGGTGCGCCGTGAACGAGGCGCGCAGCTGCTGATAAGCCAGCCGCTGCTCGGGGTCAAGAATGGTATTGAGCGCTTGCTCGTAGCTGCGCTGCAAGTTGGCGAGCTGCTCGTCGCGCTCGGCAGCGGGAGCGTTGACCAGGCTCAACTCAAACTCTACCTGGCGGCGTTGCTCTAGGTGTTGCAGGTGCAGCTTTTTGATGGCCACGTACTGGCCCTCGTTGCAGTGCATACGCCGGGTCAGGGCCTGCGTAAGCGTGGTGGCGCGGGCTACTACCGAGCGGGGATACGTTTTGGTTTTTGGCTCGTCGCCGGGGCCGTGAACGGGGGTAGCACTCGTGAGGCCAGTCAGGAGGCAGGCGGCAGCTAGCAGGTTCTTCATGGGTGATAAAGGCTTAAAGGTGAAAAAAGCGGACTGTACCGGCCTCTGCGCTACCCGTGCTAAGCAGCGACTGCCGGAATTGGTCCAAACCTACGTGGCTTTTAATTTTTGGGCGAAACCTTGCATAAGCGGCACTTTTCTAATTACTGTATTTTACTTTAATTTCAATATACCCTCATTTACAGAATTTTATTTCAATTACCTAAAGCTTTACTATAGAACAAAAAAAAGTCTGCGCTTAGGCAGGCAATTTATTTTATTTGGATAATCCTACGAAATTTTCAATTTCCTCAAGCCTTACTTTAAGTCAATTGGCTTGAGGAAAGCGCTACTTCAACCACCAACTTTGGCCGCGTGCCAAGCCAAATAAGGGGGTAGGGCTACGGCAACGTCCGGCCCACGACTGACTTAACTCGCCAGCAACTGTACTACCCTGGGTGCTAAGAAGCTGAAACGCCAGGTGGCACAGAGGCAAAGCGCCCCAGAACCCGCGCTTTACTTCTGCGCCACCCGACGCTGAAATCCTACCCCCCTTAGTTACCGAAACTATAGCCAAGTGCGCCAAGAAGCGCCGCACTAGCCGCTACCGCTACAAGATGCGTAGTTCAATGCGTCGGTTTTGGGCGCGGTGCGCTTCCGAGTCATTTGCTGCGAGAGGCTTGGTTTCGCCGTAGCCCTTGGCACGCAGGCGGGCTGCCGGCACGCCGTGGCTGCTGAGGTAGGCCAGCACGGCCTGAGCGCGGCGCTGCGACAGCGTGAGGTTGGCGGCGGGCGTACCTACGTTGTCGGTGTGGCCAGCTACCTCCACACGCAGGCTGGGGTCTTGGCGCAGAAACTCGACCAAGCGGTCGAGTTCCGTGCGCGAGCGCGGCTTGAGAACTGCCTGGTTGGAATCAAAGAACAGGTTGTTGAGCACCGCACTGCGGCCGCTCTTGGCCGGGTCGAGGTAGATGTCGAGCGTAAGCGGGTCAAAAACCCGCGCTGCCGAGTAGTCAAAGTTCAGGCTTTTGAGCAGGTAGCCCGGCGCGGCGGCATACATGGCGTAGGCACGGCCCTCGTTGAGCACGGCCGTGTACAAGCCGGTTTCGGCATCCGAATACACCTGCTGCGTGAGGGCATTGGTGCCGAGGTCGAAGATCTGCACCATTGCGTTGAGCGGCTTTTTGGTCACAGCATCGAAAACGCGGCCCTGGGTATAGGTGCTGGTTTCGCGGGCACGCACGCTAGCGGGCACTTCCGTGCCGTAGAGGCGGATGACCGGGAGCGCACCGGCCGGCTCGCCGGGCCTGGGCGGCTCGGAGCGCGTGTAGTACGCCCGCTTGTTATCGGAAGAAATGTAGAGCGACGCCTCGTTGGCGAAGGTATTGAAGGGGTAGCCGAGGTTGCGCGGAGTGCCCCACTGACCATTAGCATCTAGCTCAGCCCGAAAAATATCGCTGCTGCCCAAGCCCACCAGCCCATCGGTGGCATAGTAGAGCGTAGTGCCGCTGGCATGAATGAAGGGGGCTAAGTCGTCGCCAGCCGTGTTGATGGGGGCGCCCAGGTTAGTGGCCTTGCCCCAGGTGCCATCGGCGCCCAGCGTGGCCACGTAGATGTCGTAGCCACCCAGGCCCCCGCCGCGCTGCGACGAAAAGTAGAGCGTGCGCCCGTCGGCCGAGAGCGAAGGCTGCGAATCCCAGGCCTTGGAATTGACCAGAATACCCAAGTTGCGCGGGGCCGTCCACTGGCTGCCGCGCCGGTGGGAAATATACAGGTCGCAGCTCCCGACGCCGCCCGGCCGGCCGCAACTCGTGAATACCAGCGTATTGCCATCGCCCGAGATGGTGGCCGTGCCCTCGTTTTCTCGGGAGTTGATAATGGGCGAAATCGACTGTGGCGCGCCAAAGGTGCCATCAGCCGTCACGGTGCTGATGAATATGTCTTCGTTTTCCTGGTCCTTCTTCTCCGGGTTGCGCTGCACCGTAAAAATAAGCGACTTGTTATCGGCCGTGAGCACCGGAAAGTACTGGTCGCGGAACTGGTTGAGCGGCGCGGGCAGCAGTTCGGGCGCAGGGCCGGTAGGGTGCGCCATGGCTTCGGCCGCAAAATCGCAGTTTTGCAGCTGCCGCTGGGCCATCGCCACTTGCACTTTATTACCAGGCTTGGTAGCCAGGTAGTTGGTGTAGGCTTGGCGCACGGTGGCGTAGTCGCCCATCTGAGCTGCCAGCTTGCCCAGCAGCAGGTAGTCGCCGGCGCGCGTCGGCTCTACGGGCAGCTTGCTTAGGCCCGTTTTATACGACTCGAACGCTCCGGCATTGTCGCCGCTGGTTAGCTGCAGAGAGGCCTTGCGCAGGTAAGGCTCGCCATATTCCGGAAATTTGTCAAGCAATTGCTGCCACACCAGCAACGCCTGTTGGGGCTGGCGGTCTTTGTAATACAGGCTCTGCGCCTTCTCGTAGAGGCTACGCGCCTTGCTGTCGGTGATGGAGGGCGGCGCTTGCTGGGCCAGGGTGGGCGCGGTGGCCAGCGCAAAAAGCAACGAGGCGGAAAGCAGGGATTTGGGCAGCATAGGTCAGGAAAAGCGCGGGCTTACTACCTGCGTGGCAACGATTGCGCCAGCTAGCTGAAGACCAGCTGCCGACGCGTACCACGCAGCCTAAGTAGCGGGCAAAAGATAAGCCTTAACACGTAAAAACCCCGATTTCGTGCTGAAACCGGGGTTTTTAGTCTTTTACTCCTACCTTTTATGGCGATAGTACCGCTGGGCGCTACGGAATATCCAGGTACTTATGAGTTTGCAGCGACACCTGCCAACGGGGGTTAGCTTTCACGTAGTCGATGAGGGCGGGCGTCATGCGCGCGGCGCGGCTCCACTCAGGCTGCAAGTAGAGGCGCGTGGTGGCGGGCACCAAGGCCGCGTGCTCTTCGGCCCACTTGAAATCGCTTTCGTTGAAGACGATGATTTTCAACTCGTCGGCGTGGGCCAGCACCTCGGGCAGCGGGGCCTTAAACTTCTTGGGCGACACGCATATCCAGTCCCAGTTGCCGGAGAGCGGGTGCGCGCCGCTGGTTTCAATCCAGGTTTTGAAACCGGCTTCTTGCAAGGCTTTGGTGAGGGGAAGGCAGTTATGCATCAGCGGCTCACCGCCAGTGATGACGACGTGCCGGCCGGGAAACTCGCTGGCGGCAGCTACGAGCTCGGCTACGGCTTGGCGCGGGTGCGCATCAGCATCCCACGACTCCTTCACGTCGCACCACACGCAGCCCACGTCGCAGCCGCCGAGGCGGATGAAATAGGCCGCCCGCCCCGCATTAAATCCCTCGCCCTGAATGGTATAGAACTGCTCCATCACGGGCAGCACAGTGCCGGGCGCGGCCACGGGCTCGCCGCCGGCAAGAATGGGCAAATGGGTCAGAAAATCGGTAACAGCAGACATAAGCGAATAAAAAACGGGCGCGACTCACGTCAACGCCCGAGGCGCAACCGGGGGTTCCGGTCACTCAAATTTACGAAAGAAAGTAGCTTAGACTCTGCGAGTCCGAGTGTGAGCGTAGCGAACGGCCCCTGACGTGAGCTGTTCGCTACGCTCATACTCGGACTCGCAGAGTCCAAGCTACTATTTTTTCGGGTAGATTTCGCCCTTCGCAGCGCGTAGCGTGTTGAGCAGCAGCATAGCAATGGTCATCGGCCCTACCCCCCCTGGCACGGGCGTAATGCGCGAGGCGAGCGGCGAGACTTCGGCAAAGTTGACATCGCCTTTCAGGCTGTAGCCGCTCTTCTTGTTGGCGTCCGTCACACGGGTCGTGCCAACGTCAATTACCACCGCGCCGGGCTTCACCATGTCGGCCGTCACGAACTCAGGCCGGCCGATGGCGGCCACGATGATGTCAGCTTGGCGCACAATTTCAGCCAAGTTCTTGGTGCGCGAGTGGCATAACGTAACGGTGCAGTTGGCCGTTTCTAAGTTCTTGGCCAGCAAAATACTAACTGGCGTACCTACGATGTTGCTGCGGCCAATAACGACTGCGTGCTGGCCACTGGTTTTGATGCCCTGGCGAGCCATTAACTCCACGATGCCGGAGGGGGTAGCGGGCAGCAGCGCGGGCAGGCCGGCCACCATGCGGCCGAGGTTGGTGGGATGAAAACCATCCACATCTTTGTCGGGTCGGATGGCTTCGATGACCTTCTCGGCGTCGATGTGCTTGGGCAAGGGCAGCTGCACGATGAAGCCGTCGATGTCGGCGTTGTCATTCAAAGCCGCTACCTGGGCTAGCAAGTCGGCCTCCGTGATATCGTCTTCGAAGCGCAGCAGTGTGCTTTCGTAGCCCACGCGCTCGCAAGCGAGCACTTTATTGCGCACGTAGGTTTCAGAGCCGCCGTCGTGGCCCACGAGGATAGCGGCAAGGTGCGGCGTTTTGTGGCCGGCGGCTTTCAGTGCCGCTACTTCGGCAGCGATTTCAACTTTGATGTCTTCGGCGGTTTGCTTGCCGTCGATGAGGTGTGAGGTATTTTCAGGCATTGGAGAAAAGTAGCGCGGACTTTTAGTCCGCGATGGATAAATAGTAAGTAGCGTAACCGTCACGGACTAAAAGTCCGCGCTACAGCATTACCGCACGGTGATACCGGCCTGCGTGAGGTTGTGGTAGATGCTAGCTAGCAGCTCGCTTTTGAGGGCTTGCTCCTGGCGAATGTTATTTATCCAAAACAGCACTTTGAGGTCGTAGCCAGCGGTGTTCACGCTGTTGAGCAGGATTTCGGGGGCGACTTTGTGCAGCGTGCTGGCGTTGGCCAAGATTTCCTCGCTGATGAGGCGGCGGGCCTGGTCGAGGTCGGTTTCGGGGCCGAGGCTCAGGCCCAGCTCGGTGCGGATGTGGTTGTTGCTGAGCGTCCAGTTGATGACGTGGCCCGAAAGCAGATCGCCGTTGGGCAAGATGATTTCGGATCCGGCCTGCGAGATGAGCTTGCTGGCCCGGATGCCGATGTCCTTCACGCGGCCCGTTTTGCCGTTGACTTCGATGTAGTCGCCGACCTGAAACGGCCGCTCAAAGATGAGAATGACGCCCGACACGAGGTTGTTGATAATATTTTGCAAGCCTAGGCCAATCCCTACCCCCAACGCGCCGAGCACAATGGCAATTTTATCGACCGGCAAGCCTGAGGCCAGCGTGGCCAAAAACAAGCCTACCGCCAAAATGCCGAGCCGGATGGCCACCATCCAGGAGCCCTTGCGGTCAGTTTCGGCATTGAAATCGTCGTCGGCTTCGCCAAAGAAATAACCAACGTATTTCTGCAACTGAATGGTCATCAATATAATACCTACAAACAGCAGAATATTACCCAGCGTAAACGTGGTGCTACCCAGCTGGTGCGGGGCCGTAAGCGTGTGGTCGATGACGCGGTAAAAGAGGTTGTAGAGGTTGAGGTTCGTGGTGAACAACATCAGCCAGAGCACGCCCACGATGGCCGTGAGACCCTTGCGCAGCCCGCTCTCAATCTTGCCAAAGCTGAACCGCCCGCTGAGGCCACCCGCCTGCCGGCTACGCTGCACCTGCAGGTAGAATGCCTCGGTGACGACCCGCACGAAGGCCGACAGTGCCACCACCTGCGTGAGCCCAAAAATGGCGGTGGTGGTGAACATCTTGGCGATGCTGACCCGGCCGTAGGCATTGGCTAGCATTGCCAGGATGTGGAGGCCCACAAAGAGCAGCGCCACCGGCCGCACGAAGCCCGCCAGCAGCCGGTTTTGCTTGAGGTAGCGCCAAAAGCGCCAGCCTAGGCCGGCTGCCGCGCCGTTGAGCAGCAGCGCCACCCAGCGCACACCCAGCCCCGGCGCCCGCACCGCATAGGCAAACGTGAGGACGAAAAACGCCACCACAATACCTAGCCAGTACCAAAACAGCGGCCGCGGCCAGCTGCGCCAGCCCAGCGCCGTGAGCGTGATGAGTAGCAGCAGCTGCAATAAATCGGTGTAGGCGGCCGGCGCTTGCAGGTCGAAAAAAGGCGCTAGGCTAAACACAACCAGCAGCGCCGCAGCTACCGGCAGCGGCCGCAGGTAGTGCAGGCGGTGCTCGGGTACTTCGAGCGGGGCGGGGGGGGTAGGCGCCGTGGCGGCGCCCCGGCGCAGCACCCGAAAATTGCGAAACACCCAGCTAAAAAACCCCGCCGCCAGCAGCAGCATCCAAACCCAGTAATTCCAGTTTTCGCGGAAGTAATACGCCATCAGCGGGCGCTGGGCGGCGTAGGACTGGCTGACCAGCGCGCTCGTCTGGTCGTCGGCCTGAATGCTACCCGGCCGCCACAGCGGCGGCAGCTCGGCCTTGCTATTGCTCCGGTTAAAGCGGAACATTTGCTCGCGCACCACGTCTTGCAGCTCCAGCGCCTGAATGTAGCCGTCCGACACCCGCGTTTGCAGGCCGGTCACGGTTTGGCGGCTGCGGCGCAGCAGCGCCGTGGCGCGGTCTTCTTTGCTTTGGAGGCGGGCCAGGGCGCGGCCCACGGGCGTCGTGACGGCCGGGCGCTCGGCGGCGGGCGGCAGCTGGGCGCTCAGCGTATCGAGGCGCGCCTGCATGGCAATGAGCTGCTTGCCGCCCGCTGCCAGGGCGGTGCGCCACTCGCCCAGCTTGGCCTGCATGTCGGCCAGCAGCCGGCGGTACATCTGCAGCTGTTTCACGTCCACCACGTT
>CAZZDR010000180.1:0-7172 GCA_964652535.1 uncultured Hymenobacter sp.
GCCACGCCGTCGGCCAGGCTCGTGAAGGTGCGCAGGCGGCCCAAGGTAGCCGCCTTATCATCTTCGCTGAGTGTAGCTTTGGCTACCTGGCGGTCCAGGTTTTTGGTGATGGTGCCCAGCGCTTTGTCAAGCGCGGGCTGGTTGATATCGATGAGGGCGACGGAGAACCCGTGCTGGGCAAAAACGTGGGCAATACCATTGCCCATCGTGCCCGAGCCAATAACGGCAACGTTCATGGGTGGGAGGAAGAAAAAAGGGGGTAAGGAAAACGACTAGCTGCCGCCTCGCAAAGCTACTGAAGCTGGCAATTAGTGACCGGCGCGCAAGTTTTTTTAGCGCTTCTTCATCTTTTTTCTGGCCTCACCGTACAAAGCTCTCACAAGCCGCAAAAGTTTGTTCCTAACCTTTTCACACTCTTCTTTCTTTTTTCACTCATGGGCAATTTACTGTACATCATCGCCGTAATCCTCATTATCATTTGGGCGCTTGGCTTCTTCGGTATCTTGGGTGCCGGGCTGGCAGGTAACAACCTGATTCACATTTTGCTGGTGATTGCCATCATTGCTATCCTGCTGCGCGTTATCAGCGGCCGTAACCCGGTATAGTCCGGGCTACCCGCTTGCACATAAAAAACCCCCGCCGTTTTTACGGCGGGGGTTTTATTTTGCCCTTAATATTGGCCTAGTGGCCAATATTGAAGAGGAAGTTGAAGCGAATAACCGGGTTGGAGTAAATGCTGTTGTAGCCGTCCTGAAAATTGTAGAGCAGCACAATGTCGGCGGCGGCGCGGTTGCTAATTTGCGAGCGGTAGCCCACCCCAGCTAGTGGCGACTGCACCTGGCGGGTGCCCGTAGAAATGCGGTTGTTGATAACAATATAATTATTGTTCTGGTCTACGAGCGGCAGCTCAGCCTTAGTCACTTCGTACTCGGCGTGCACAAAAAACTGGTCAATCACGCGGAACTGGCCAAAAACCTTCACCCCAATATTATTGAGGTTGAGGCTGGGGTTGTTCTTACCAAACGAATAATTGACGTACGTGTAGCTGATGCCAGGCCCAATGGCCAGCCGGTCGGTAATGCGGTAGCCAATAGCCGGCGAAATACTGAAATTGAACACCCCGCCATCACTGTAATAATTGGAGCTATAGCCCAGGCCCAGGCCCGAGTAGATAAACAGCTTGGTGTACTGCTCGGCGTGCTGCTGCGCCGCCTTGCGCTCCTGCTCGCGGCCCGGCAATTCGAGGCCCGAAGGACTTTCCGCGCTGGGGGGGGGTAGGGCCTCGGCCTGGCTGGGCTGGGCGGGCTGCGGCTGGGCAGGTGTAGTAGGCGTAGCGGCTGGGGTATACACCGGAATGGTAGGCGCCACGCCGGTGGTGTCAGCCGTTGGCCGCGGCCTAGTAGGCGCCGGCGCCGCGGGCGGCAGCGAGCCAGGAGGCGCGGTATTGAGCGCAGGCTTATTTTGAGCCTGGCTGCGGCCGGGCGCCAGCCAAGCCGCAGCCCCTAGCAAAAATGGAAAAAGCAGACGTTTCATGAACGGAAATTAGCGGAGAGGCAGGAAGAAAAAGTGAAGAAGCCCGGCTTACTAGACCAAACCCCCGAATGAGTCTGCTTAATTCCTGATTTTAAGCCAGCTGGTACATTTTCTGGCGCTGTGTCTTCAAGGTTTCGTCGGCCAGGTACTCTTCGTAGTTCATGCGGCGGTCGATGATGCCTTCGGGCGTGAGCTCGATAATGCGGTTGGCCACCGTCTCGATAAACTGCAAGTCGTGCGAGGCAAAGATGAGCGAACCGGTGAAGTCCTTCAGGCCATTGTTTAGGGCCTGAATGCTCTCCAGGTCCAGGTGGTTCGTCGGGTCATCGAGCACCAGCACGTTGCCGCTTTCGAGCATCATCTTGCTCAGCATGCAGCGCACTTTCTCGCCACCGCTCAGCACGTTCGGCTTCTTCTGGCTCTCTTCGCCCGAAAACAACATCCGGCCCAGCCAGCCGCGCACAAAGCTCTCGTCCTTCTCGGTCGAGTACTGGCGCAGCCAGTCCACCAGGTTCATGTTGTCGGCCTGGAAGTAGTTGCTGTTTTCCTTCGGGAAGTAGCTCGGCGTGATAGTGGTACCCCACTCGGTCTTGCCTTTATCAGCCTGTGCTTCCTTAAACAGAATATCGAATAGCAGCGAAGCGGCGCGGTCGTCGCGGCCCACGATGGCAATTTTATCGCCCTTGTCGAGCGTAAACGACACGTTCTTGAGCACCGACTGGCCATCGACCGACTTGCTCACGCCTTCCACCGTCAGCAGCTGGTTGCCGGCTTCGCGCTCGGGCTTGAAGGCGATGTAGGGGTAGCGGCGCGACGACGGCTTGATTTCCTCCAGCGTCAGCTTTTGCAGCAGCTTCTGGCGGCTGGTAGCCTGCTTCGACTTCGAGGCGTTGGCCGAGAAGCGGCGCACAAACTCTTCGAGTTCTTTGCGCTTGTCCTCCGTTTTCTTGTTCACATCCTGGCGCTGGCGCAGGGCCAGCTGGCTGCTCTCGTACCAGAAACCGTAGTTGCCGGGGTACATCGTGATTTTTGAGAAGTCCAGGTCGGCCATGTAGTTGCACACCGCGTCGAGGAAGTGGCGGTCGTGGCTCACCACGATTACCGTGTTCTGGAAGCCGTCTAGGAAGTTTTCGAGCCAGAGCACGCTCTCGGCGTCGAGGTTGTTGGTCGGCTCGTCGAGCAGCAGCACGTCGGGGTTACCAAAAAGGGCCTGTGCAAGTAGCACGCGCACTTTTTCGCTGGCCCCTAGGTCCGACATCGTGCTGTAGTGCTTGTCTTCGGTAATGCCCAGGCCGCTTAGTAGCTCGGCTGCCTCGTAGTCGGCGTTCCAGCCTTCGAGGTCAGCAAACTCGCCTTCCAGGATAGCAGCGCGCTCGCCGTCGGCATCCGTAAAATCGGCCTTGGCATACAACGCGTCTTTCTCGCTCATCACCGCCCACAGGCGCTGGTGGCCCTGAATCACGGTTTGCAGCACTTGCTGGTCGTCGTAGGCAAACTGGTTCTGCTTGAGCACGGCCAGGCGCTGGCCGGCAGGCAACTCTACCGAGCCCGTGTTGGGCTCTAACTCGCCAGACAAAATCTTAAGGAAGGTCGATTTACCGGCCCCGTTGGCCCCGATGAGGCCATAGCAGTTGCCTGGCAAAAACTTCACCGTTACGTCTTCAAACAGTACCCGCTTGCCATAGCGCAAGCTCACGTTGGTCGTGGAAATCATCTAAGCCGGAATAAAAAACCAAAAAATCTTTGCAAAAATACGCCGCCGCCTCGCCTTACCCTACCCTAACGCCGCCCGCCCTCGATTTGTGCCCCCGGTGCTAGACACAACATCCGGCCGCTAAATACAGTATAGGCTAATTATACAGCCCATTGGGCTGCGTTTACTGCCTCTACCCTCCTCACGTCACGTACTTCCTTTTCCTTATGGCTGCCCGCTCTACTTCTGCTTCTGCCGCGCCCGTGCTCACCCCAGAACAAAACGGCTTTCGCTATGGCCTGCTCACCGGCGCCGTGCTTTGCGCCTATACCCTGGTAGCAGCGCTGCTCGGTTTCTTTTCACGCATCGAGGCTGGTAGCCTCGACGTGCTATTACTAGTAGCCGGCTCGGTGCTGGCCATTCGCCACCTACGCCAGCTGCGTGGCGACCAAATGCCTTACCTTGGCGGCTATGGCACCGGCATTATTGCGGCGCTGGTAGCCTCGGTTACGCTCGGGCTATTCTTTATCATTCTCACCGTGGTAATGCCCAAGTCGCTGGACCTTACGCAGGTAGAAAACTTATTTGGTTTCGACCTGTCGGTGGTGGTAGCTTTCTTAGCCATCATTTTGCTGGGTACCATGACGGGCGTTATCACCTCGCTCGTCGCCATGCAGTACTTCAAGGCAGACCCCATCGACCCGCTGAAAGTAATGGAATAAGGCACCTGCCTCCCCAAAAAAAGCCCCCCGTTTCAGATGAAACGGGGGGCTTTTTTTGTAGGTTGTAGCAAGCGTTTCTGCCTTAGCTGGGTGGGGGTAGGGCAAAGGGCACAAATGGTGCCACATCGCCGCCGTAGCGGTGCACGTCGCGCACGATGGTGCTGCTAATGGCCGCCAACGTGGGCGCCGTGAGCAACGACACCGTCTCTAGCTCGGGGTAGAGCAGGCGGTTGGCCTGGCCGATGCTGTTTTCGTACTCAAAATCGAGGGTATTGCGCAGGCCGCGCAGCAAGTAGCGCGCCCCGGTGGCGCGGGCAAAATCGACCGTGAGGCCCCGGTAGCTGCGCACCGACACGCGCGGCTCGTCCCGAAACAGCTCTTCGAGCTGCGCCAGCATCCAGTCGAGGGGCAGGTAGCGCTGCTTGCTGCTGTTGGTGCCCAAGGCAATAATAACTTCGTCGAACAGCCCCACGCCGCGCCGCACTATATCGAGGTGGCCGGTGGTGAAGGGGTCGAAAGAGCCAGGAAAAAGCGCAATTCTTTTCACGTCGTCGGGGGGTAGGGCGTTGCTAGCTTCTGGCTTAGCTATCATTCACAGAAGACTAAGCTGAACAAGTCAAAGTGACGGTAGTCAGCCAGTTCATTTAAATAATAAAAATACTGCACCCCAAACGGCCGCGTGCCGAAGCGCAGGTGCCGCACGTAGGTACTGAGCAGCCCAAACGTGGCCGACTCGCCAGTAAGCTCGCCCCAGATGGTCACCGGGTCACGGTCGGGGTTCAGGCCTAGCTCCTGCATCACCAAGATGGTGTAGTAGGCCACGTCCTCGGCCGTGCCCACGGCAAAGGTGTTGCAAAACTCCAGCTGCGGGCCTAGTACCACGGCCGTCAACTCCTGGTCGGCCAGGCTGAGGTAGAGCTGGCGCGGCGCGGTGCCGCGCTGGTGCAGCAGGCCCGCCAGCAGGGCGCTGGTATGAGGCAGCAGGCGCGCGCTAGGCCCATGCACCGCGTGCAGCCACTGCGACAAATCGCGGCGAGCTGCAAAAATGCTCACAATATCAGTTGCCGGCGCGGGCAGGGGTAGGGCGTAGGCCAAAGCCTCTTCGGTGGGGGCCAGCGCGTGATGTGGGCGCAGGTAGGCGGCCTCGTCGCCGGGCCGGTACAGCGGAGCGGGGAGCAGCGTGCTGCCCGTGCCCGCCAGCGCCAAGCGCAGGCGCGCCCAGCCGGCGTGGCCCAGCAGCGGGTGGGCAGCGGCGGCGGCCGGCAGCTCGGCCAGGCTAGGCAGCGGCTGGTCGTCGAAGGCCACGATTTTTTGACGCGCCACGTCTAGCGCCATCACGCGCAAGCGGCCCGGCCCAGCCAGGGCGTAGAGGTGATAGGCCGTGGGGTTGGCCAGCTCGAAGGTGTCGTCGCGCAGGCTCACCGCGGCGCCAGTGGGTAGGGTAGGGGTAGTAGGCACGGGCAGCAAAGATAGGTTTTGGGGGCTCGGTTGCCGGTAGCCCTACCCCCTCTTTGGCTGGCAAGAAAGCATGACGCTAGCCGCCGGCTAGGCGCTTAGCAGCACTTGAGGCACAAATACATCGTCGGTGCTCAGCAGCCCGCGCAGCACGGGGTGCACCTGGGCCAGCGGCAACGCCAGCAGCTGGCGCGGCGTAAGCCAAGCCAACTCGCTGAGCAGCTGGCTATCGGGGCCATGTTCGGGGTCGTGGCCCAGGCGCGGGATAGCGGTGGGGTCCTCGGCCGTTACTTCAAAAAACACTTCCAGCGCCTGCAGGTCGTCGCGCCGAAACTCATGCAGATGCAGCTGCCGGCCCACCCGCACAGCCAGCCCAGTTTCTTCCTGAAATTCGCGCACCAGCGCCTGCTTCAGGCTTTCGCCAAAGACCCAGCCCCCACCCGGCGGCGACCAGAAAACTGCCCCGCCAGGCAACAGGCCCCGGTGGGCCGCCAGCAAAATAGTGCCCTGGCGCACCAGCAAGCCGCCGACGCGCACGCGCACCAGTCCGGCATAAGGCGTTAGTAAATAGGAAGTTGAGTTATTATCAGCACCCGGCATAAAATCACAGTTAGTTCACGTAGACTGCTGCCTCTACGCAAACCCGCCGCTGGTGGGTGACGAGGCCGGCTGGCCTACCCCCGCCTGCCCAGCCAGCACCCGCCGCTGCCGCCAGCGCTGCCACCGGCTCGCCAAGAATACCAGCAGCCCTAGCACCAGCCCCGCCGCCACCAGTGGCAAGAGCAGCGTGAACAGTGTGCCCACCACTGCTAGCACGTTTTCTAGGGTGGCAAACAGCGGGTTGGCTAGTCCGCCCGTAGTGGCGGTGGAGCCCGCCCGCAGCAGCGCCGTGCTGCCCTGCACCAGCCCCGCCGCCCCGCCGCCTACCAAGATACCCAGCGTCCAGCGCAGCGTCGGGTCGAGGTGCGTGAGCGACGACGTCATCAGCAGCGTGCCCGCGATAAACGAGGCGGGTGTGGTCAGCGTGTCGAGCAGGTGGTCGAAAAAGGGCACATAGTAACCCACCAGCTCGGCCCCGGTGGCGGTCGCCAGCATCAGCAGCGCCGGCCAGCTGCTGAGCCACTCGAAGCCCTGCGAGCTGGGCAGCCAGCCCGCGCGGTGCGCCACGCTAGCCGCCAGCAGCGGCACAAATACCCGAAAGCCGCTGCACGCGGCCAGCCCTAGGCCCAGCGCGCCGGCCATGAGGTAGTGCAAGGTCGAAAGTTGTTCCATAGCGAGAAGGGGGTAGGGCCTGAATACGGCCGGAAGGTAAGCACGCGGGCCCGGCCGGTATCTTTGAAGTACCTATGACTCCTGCCACGCCCGAACCCGCCGCCGACCTCGAAACCCGCATTCGCGAAAAGCTGAAGCGCCAGCACTTTATGCACCTCATCGGGGCCGACCTCACCCGTATCGAGCCGGGCCGCATCGAGGCCGAGCTGGCGTTGGGGCAGCAGCACCAGCAGCAGCGCGGCTTTGCCCACGGCGGCCTGGTGGCCACCATGGCCGACCTTGCCGCCGGTTTTGCCGCCATTACGCTCGTGCCCGAGGGGGTAGGGGTTGTGACGTCGGACCTGCGTGTGAGCTACCTCAACCCCGGCGTGGGCCAGCGCATCCGGGCCATTGGCTGGGTGCTGAAAGCCGGGCGCCGCCTGCACTTCTGCGAAGCCGAGGTGTGGTGCGACGACGTGCTCATCGCCAAGGCCTCGGCCACGATGGCGGTGGTGGAG
>CAZZDR010000181.1:0-7144 GCA_964652535.1 uncultured Hymenobacter sp.
CCCGAGCTGAGCGCGCGCATTGCGGCGCTGGTGCGCCGCCGCCACTACCAAGGCGCCAATTTGCTGGTGGTAGGTGCGCTGCGCGTGGATGTGCCCGCTCGCCGTGCCAGCGTGGCCGACCGGGCGCTCACGCTCACGCGCACCGAGTTTGACTTGCTCTTGCTGCTGCTGGCCAACCAGGGCCGCGTCATCACGAAGGGCGCGATTGCCGAGCACCTCTCGGGCGACGCGGCCGAGCAGTTCGACTCCTTTGAGCACGTGTATGCCCACGTCAAAAACCTCAAGCGCAAGCTCACCGAGGCTGGTGCGGCCAACTACATCCGCATGGTGTATGGGCTGGGTTACCGCTTCGACGTGAGCGAGGAGTAACCCAGATTTTTAGTCCGCGCGTGGCGGCATCCCTACCCCCTCCTAGTTTATTCGCGGGCTGAAAGTTCGTGCTACCTCTATGAAGCTTCTTGCTCGCACCACGCTCATTATGTTGCTCTACGCCAGCATAGTGGCGGTGGGCGGCACGTTTGTGTATTACGCGGTTATTCACCGGCTATACTACGCCTATGTCGACCGCACGCTGGGCCGCCGCAAGCAGCGTGTGGAGCTGGCCCTGCGCAACGAGCTGCGCACGCCCGCCGACTTGGCTTTCTGGCACCGCCTCGACCACAACGTAGAATTTACGCCGCTAAACAGCGCGCCGGCCGCCGCGCCGGGGCCGAATGCGTTTCAAGACCGGCTCATGTTCAATACCCTCACGGGCAAGCAGCAGTTTTACCGGCAAGTGGCGGGCACGGAGACTTTTCAGGGCAAAAGCTACCGGCTGGAGGTGCGCACCTCGCTGCTCGATGAGCCCGCGCTGCTGGGCGGCATTGTGGGGGCGGGGGCGCTGCTGTTTGGGGTATTGGTGGGCGGTATGCTGCTGATTCAGCACGTGTTGGCGCGGCGCTACTGGCGGCCGTTTTTTGCTACGCTGGGTATTTTGCAGCAGTATAAGCTCGACCAACACCACGCGCCGGTGCTGGCCCCTACCCGCATTCCTGAGTTTCAGGCCCTCAATACGGCCATCGCCCGCGTGCTGGGCCGCCACCAGCGCCTGTACCAGCGCCAGCGCGAGTTTGCCGAAAACGCCGCCCACGAGTTGCAAACCCCGCTGGCCATCCTGCGCACCAAGCTCGATTTGCTGGTGCAGGCCCCCGGCCTCACCGAGGAGCAGGCCAGCCACATCGAGCCGCTGCTGGCGGTTACGCAGCGCCTCACGCACCTCAGCCGCAGCCTGCTGCTGCTCACGCACCTCGACCAGCAGCTCTTCTTCGCCACCGAAACCGTGGACCTGGCCGCTGTGGTGCGCACCCAACTCGGGCAACTGGCCGAGCAAATTGAACTGGGGAACATCAGCCTGAAAACGGACTCAATCGCTAAGCTGCCCGTATCAGCTAATCGTTCGCTCATCGACATTCTGGTGAGCAATCTGCTCAGCAACGCCATCCGGCACAACGTGCCCGGCGGCCAGCTGCACGTGACGCTGACGGCCCACCAGCTGACGGTCGAAAACACCGGCCGGCCGCAGGCGCTACCCGCCGACCAGCTCTTTGCCCGCCTGCGCCCGCGCCCCGACCGGCCGCCCGGCAGCGTGGGCCTGGGCTTGCCCATTGCCCGTCAGATTTGCGAAACCTGCGGTTTCTTGCTTAGCTACCACTACCAGGAGCCTGGTCGCCACCAGCTGTGCGTGCGCATGGGATAAATTGTAGGGTAAGCTGTAGCTAGCCGGTGGTCAGCTACGTAAGCGCCAACTCCTGGCAAACTATAGCTTACCCCACCATGATTGTAAACCCTACCCCCACGGGCTGGCAAATAATTTACCAGCAGGCGCACGCGCTGCTAGCGGCGCAGCTGGCCTGGGCCTGGCCGCCCTTCCTACCCCCCGACCGCTGGGTAGGTTTGCTGGCTGCCACTGCCCAGCACGACGATGAGCAGGCGCCCTGGCACGGGCGCGGCGGCCACCACGGCCTCACGCCCGCTGGCGCCCCAGCCAATTTTACGCAGGTGGCTTTTTCGGTAGAGCAGGCTACGGGGGTGCTGCACGCGGCGCGCTTTCAGGGGCGCTGGCGCAGCCTGCTCACTAGCCTGCACCTGAGTACGTTATACGAGCCGCTGCGGGGTAGCCAGGTGCACATCGACGGGTTTTTGGATGAGCTGCGGGCTGGCCAAACGCGCTGGGCCAAGGAGCTGCACCTCACCAAAACCCAGGCCCGCCAGGCCTACGACCTGCTGCACTGGTGCGACCGCCTGTCGCTCATTTTGTGCCGCCACGAGCTGCCCGAGCTGGGCCGCGAGGTCGAAATTAGTGCCCTGCCCCTCGGCCACCAGCAGCATGCCAGCTACGTGAGCCAGCCGGCCGGGCCGGGCACGCCGGTGGTGGTAAGCCCTTGGCCGTTTGCAGGTAAAGAGCTAACAGTGAGCGTCGAAGCGCAGGAACTGCAGCAGCTCCAGTTTCGCGACGATGCGGCCCTGGCGCTGGCCCTGCGCCAGGCGCCCATTGCTACGCTAAGCTGGACGCTACGGGCGGGGTAGGTTATTTTTTCGAGTAGTTTTCGGGCAAAAAATCGTGATGACCGTATTCAGGTTAGCAACTGCTCGTGGCGCATGGCCCGCGGGCGGTATTGCTACTCTCTGGGGATAAGGCGTTGGCCCGTAGCCACGCCCAGCTGTTTGCTATAGTCTATGATGCACTACAAATTTTCTGATATTCTGGCGATTATCAAAACGTCGGCCACCGAATTCACTACCAACAACTCGTTTCGGCACGCGGCGGCGCTGTCGTACTACACCATTTTTTCGCTGCCGCCGCTGCTGCTCATCGTCATCACGCTGGCCAGCTCGGTGTATGGCGGCGAGGCGCTCACCGGCCAGATTTATGGCCAGCTCAAGGGCCTAGTAGGCGCCGACTCGGCCAAGTTTCTGCAAGACAGTATTGCGCAGTTTACCCTGCAGCAGAAGTCGGGCCTAGCCACGGCTATTGGTCTAGGCACACTGGTATTTGCCGCTACCACGTTTTTCGTCACGCTGCAAGAGAGCATCAACGATATCTGGAATCTCAAAGTAAAGACTGAAGGCATCGGCATCTGGGATTATGTCCGCCAGCGGCTGCTCTCGTTTGGTCTCATCCTGAGCGTCGCCTTGCTGCTTCTTATTTCCTTCATAGTCAGCGCGATGCTTGGGGTTTTCACGGGTTATTTGCAGCGGCTGCTGCCCGAGGTAGGACTCATTGCCATCAAGCTGGTCGATTTCGTGCTGTCGCTGGTGGTTACTACGCTACTCTTCGGGCTGATATACCGGTTTTTACCCGACGCCATCATTCGCTGGCGCGACGTGGGCATTGGTGCTTTCATCACGGCCTCGCTGTTTATTTTGGGTAAGTATTTAATTTCGTTTTATATCGCGAAATCTAATCCGGGTTCGGCCTTTGGCGCCGCGGGCTCAGCCATCGTACTACTAGTCTGGATTAACTACTCCTCGCTCATCATCTTTTTCGGGGCTGAGTTTACCCAGGAGTTTGCCGACGCCTTTGGGCAGCGTATTCAGCCCAAGGCCCACGCCGTGCGAGTCGAAGTGCGCGAAATACCGCCCGGCGAGTCAGAAAACGAAAAAGCCAGCGGCCGCCCACCCAGCACCGGCAGCTGGCGCAGCTAGAAAAAGTAAGTACGCAAAAGTCAGACTTTTTCTCGTCTTAAGAAGGGGGTAGGGCTACTTAACCTCCTCGTCATCAGATGAGTAGAGTAGAAGCTGGGGCCAGCTAAGCAGTGTAAAGACCTTCGAGTTAAGGTCTGTTGGTCAGATAATTAGTGTTGCAACTACTAGGTAGGGCCCGCGCATCTTTGTGGCATCAGCAAGTCACTTTTCTTGCGGGTCCTACCCATGCGTCTTTTTCTACTACAACTAGGATTTTTTAGCCTGCTAGCCGGGTCGGCGTGGGCCCAGCAACCTGTGGCGCTGCCGGGGGCACCCCAGCCATCAATTGCCCCAGCCAGCCCAGCCACTGTGCCCGGACGCCCCGCTATGGCGTTGCCTTCTGCTGAAGTCATCGGTCATCCCGAAGTCATCGGTCAGGTTTATAGTGTAGAAACTATAGGAGGCACACAGTTTAGCGGCGTACTACGAGATGCTACCGACCAAACCCTAACTTTCGAGACCAAGGAGTTAGGCCTGATTACGGTGCAGCGGGTTAACCTCCGGCAGCTGATGTCGCAAACACCCGAGCAAGCCCGGCGTGGCTTCGACTATGTGGGCAACGGCACGCGCATGTTTATCGCCCCCACGGCCCGTAACTTATACCAAGGTGAGGGCTACGTGCAGGCGCTCAACATCTTTCTGCTGGGCATCAATTACGGCCTGACCGACAATATTTCGGTGGGCCTGCTCGTGCCCGTAGTACCGTTTTTGGGCGTGCCCGCCCTGGCCATCACGCCCAAGGTAAGTGTGCCGGTCAGCGACAAATTGCACGTGGGAGCTGGCGTGCTGTATGGCTTTGCCACCGGTATTGCCGGGGGCAGTGGCAGCGCCGGCGTGGGCTACGGCCTAGCTACCTACGGCTCGGCCGACACCAACGTGACCCTGGGCCTAGGCTACGGTTTTGGCAGCGACGGCATCGGCAGCACACCGGTCGGCGTTATTGGGGCCAATCTCCGGTTGTCGCGCCTATTCTCGCTGGTTAACGAGACGTACATCGCCGACTTCGGTTCCAGTGGGGGCTTTGGCGGTTTGGCGGGCTTTCGCTACGCCTCGCCGCGCTTCAGTGGCAGTCTAGGTGCGCTGTATTACACCGTGCGCAACGACAGCGGCATATACCCGGCTTACCTGGACGTAGCCTATCGCTTCGGCAAAATCAAGTTGCGGTAGACTAGCGCAGCAAAAAGCCCCGTTGCCGGTATGGCAACGGGGCTTTTATGTGGCAAGGGGGGGTAGGGCTAGGCCGCCTCGGCCTTCTCCTTATTCGCTAGCTGCCCGCAGGCGGCGTCGATGTCTTTGCCGCGCGAGCGACGGATGTTGGTTTGCACGCCGCGGTCGGCCAAGTACTTGTGGAAGGCCGTGATTTTGTCAGCTTCCGCGTTCTGGTAAGCCGCGTTCTCGATGGGGTTGTACTCAATAAGATTAATCTTGCAGGGTAGCCACTTCGAGATGGTATACAGCTCGGCCGCATCTTCCAGACCATCGTTAAAGTTCTCGAATACAATGTATTCGTAGGTTACTTTGCGGCCCGTTTTCTGGTGGTAGTACTGCAGGGCGTCCTTGAGGGCGGCAAGCGAGTTGGCCTCGTTGATGGGCATAATCTCGTTACGCTTCACATCGTTAGGCGCGTGCAAGCTTAAGGCAAGATTAGCCTTGACGTCGTCATCAGCCAGCTTCTTTATCATCTTGGCAATGCCAGCCGTGCTGATAGTGATGCGGCGCGGGGCCATATTGAGGCCGTCGGGCGCTGTGATGCGACGCACGCTTTCCACCACGTTGGCGTAGTTGAGCAGCGGCTCGCCCATGCCCATGTACACGATGTTGGTGAGCGGCGTGCCATACTGGGCTTCGCACTGCTCCCGAATACGCACCACCTGGTCATATATCTCGGCCGCGTCGAGGTTGCGCTTGCGGTCCATGTAGCCAGTGGCGCAAAACTTACACGTGAGCGAGCAGCCCACCTGCGACGAGATGCAGGCCGTCATACGCGTGTCGTGCGGAATAAGCACGCCCTCCACAATGTTGCCATCGTGCAGCCGGAAGGCCGACTTGATGGTGCCATCATTCGAGAGCTGCTGATTTTGCACCGCCACGCCATTAATGACGAAGTGCTTAGCCAGCAGCTCGCGGGTGCTCAGCGAGATGTTGTTCATTTCCTCAAACGAGCCGGCCGTGTTTTTCCACAGCCACTCCGTCACCTGCTTGGCGCGGAAAGGCTTTTCACCGTGCTCCACCATAAACGACTTGAGGTCGTCGGGCGAGGTTTTGCGGATGTCGCGTTTAGCGGGCGCAAGTTCGAGTTCGAGTAGCATAGTACAAAAGTACAACTATCGAGGCACTCAAGTTCCCTAAGTGACTGCCAGCGGTTTGCAGTGGTATGTAAGTAACTGGTAACAAGTATAAGCTCCTTATTTACCCTCGCTACGTTAATTAGTCGAGTGGGTTGCAGCACATTTCAAATATTTTTTTCATTTTATTAATATTATAAGAAAATAATTTAAATTTCATTGCACAAGTCCAAATAAAACTAGTTAGTTTTACAGTGAAATTATATCAAACTCCCTTCCCAACCCGCTCTAGACTAGTATGATGCCAACCTCTACCCCTGCTTATCTATCTTCAAGGCTCGCCACGCCTTTGTTGAGCGCATTTAATATGCCTAAAACTAGGGTTGTCCTGGGGGCATTCGTTCGTAAGCGCACCTTTGATGTGGTGTTTGCTGCCTTAGTCGTAGCGCTGCTGCTAAGCTGGCTGCTACCGCTGATTGCGTTGCTTATCAAAGCTGAATCGCGTGGTCCAATACTTTTCAAACAGCTACGCACTGGCAAAAATGGCCAACCTTTTTACTGCCTGAAATTTCGCAGCATGCGCATGAACGCGGATGCAGACTCGAAGCAGGCCAGCAAAGGTGACAGCCGCATTACCAAAGTAGGCGCCTTTCTACGCAAGACTAGCCTAGATGAGCTGCCGCAGTTCTTTAATGTACTGAAAGGTGAAATGTCGGTGGTAGGGCCTCGCCCACATATGCTGAGCCACACGGAATATTACGCGCAAGCCATTGACAACTTTATGGAGCGCCACTTGATTATGCCCGGCATCACGGGCCTAGCCCAAGTATCCGGCTTTCGGGGCGAAACCAAAGAAGTAGAAGCAATGGCTAATCGGGTCAATGCCGACATCAAATACTTGTCTAACTGGTCTTTCCTGCTGGATATGAAGATTGTGCTACTAACAGTTGTCCAGGCCGTTAAGGGTAGCGAAAACGCGTTTTAGCGCTACTCTATTGAGCCAACGCGTCCCTGCCCCCTAACGCTGGGTTAACCTGCCTCGGTAGGAATTCAAAGTAAAGCGAGCTGCTTAGTTACAAAAAGCCCCTCCGCGCCTGTTTGGTGCGGAGGGGCTTTTTGCTGCGCGCCACCCTAAG
>CAZZDR010000182.1:0-7129 GCA_964652535.1 uncultured Hymenobacter sp.
GCTACTTGGCCCGGTGGATGATGAACACGCCGGCCAGGATAATCACCATGCCCGCCGCGTGCCACAGGTTGAAGGCCTCACCATCGAGCGCGCCCCAGCCCAGCGCCACTATCGGAATAAGGTAAGTGCTCGACGACGCAAAGAGCGTAGTGGAGCGCTGAATGAGCATATTGAACAGCACCGTGGCCACGGCTGTGCTCATGGTAGCCAGCAAGGCGATGTAGCCAAACGCGGCCCAAGCGCCCGGCACCGTGGCCAGCTTGTGCACGAAGCCCGTGCCCAGCAGCAGGTAAGCCAGTGCCGGTCCGCCAATGAGCAGCAGCAGCAGCGACGTAACGGCCACTGGCGTGAGGGCGTGTAGCCGGTGCTTTATCACATTCACGCTCAGGCCGTAGCCGACGGTAGCTGCCACAATGTAGAGACCATACCAAGCATTGCCAACGCCAGAGGGGGTAGGGCCCGCATCGCCACTGCCGCCCAGCAGCATCAGCACCACCGTGCCCACCAGGCCCAGCCCGATGCCCAGCACCCGCGCGCCCGTAAGACGCTGCCCAAATAGTAGCGCGCCCATAAGTAACGCAAATACTGCTGTGAGTGCGTTAAGCACGCCCGCCAGCCCCGAAGCCAGCCGCGTTTCGGCGTAGGCAAAAAGAAAAGCCGGAATGAGCGTGCCTACTGTGCCACTGAGAGCCAGCCACTTGAGGCGGCTACGCTCAACACGGCCGATTTCGCGCAGCGCAAACGGCAGCAGCAGCAAGGCCGCCACGCTCACGCGCGCCGCGCCCAGCTCCATCGCCGAAAACACGACCAGCCCTTTCTTCATCAGAATAAAGGACGTGCCCCAGATGAGCGACAGCACCACCAGCAACCCCCATGCCGCGCCCGACGGGGCGGGATTGGCCGGCGTCTCCGCAGGAGCGGGGGCAGCAGGTGGTACCTCCGGGCCATAATTGGCCGGGGCAAGGGGGGGTAGGGTGGGGGCAGGCATAGCACAAAATTACGGCAGGTAGCCGTGCCGGATGGCTCGGCGCATGGCGCCGCTGCCGTAACATTGCCACAGTTTTAGCCCCTACCCCCATGCCCGTGCCCAACGCCCCCGCCCTATCGCCCCAAGAACTCGAAAAACAGCAAGCCGCCACTGCTGCCGTGCGCTGGGTGCGCGATGGTATGGTGCTCGGCTTGGGCACGGGCACCACCTCGGCCCACTTTATCATGCAGCTAGGCGAGCGCGTGCGCCAAGGGCTGCGGGTGCAGGGCACCGCCACTTCGCTGGCTAGCGAGGCACTAGCCCGGCAAGTCGGCATTCCGCTGCTAGAGCCGCGCCGGGGCCTCACCTTCGACCTGGCCGTGGATGGCGCCGATGAGCTAGACCCCGAGCTACGCCTCATTAAGGGCGGCGGCGGGGCGCTGCTGCGCGAAAAGGTGCTCGAAACAGCCTCGCGCTACTTGCTCGTTATCGCGGACTCTAGCAAGCTGGTGCCGCGGCTAGGCCGTTTTCCACTGCCGTTGGAGGTGGTGCCTTTTGCCCTGCCCTGGGTGCTCGATGCGGTAGAGAAGCTGGGCGGTGCGCCCGTACTGCGCCTGACCAAAGAGGAGGCGGCCACACCAGTGTATTCGGACCAGAAAAACCTGCTCGTGGACTGTCACTTTGGGCAAATTGCCGATGCCGAACAGCTAGCGGCGCAGCTCAAAACCGTTCCGGGCATTGTGGAGCACGGTTTGTTTTTGGGCTTGGCTCAGGCGGCTGTTATCATCCAGGACGGGCAGGCGCAAGTATTGCGCCCCGGCCAGTTGGCCCGTCCTGCGGCCGACTTTACCGACTTGCCGTAGGGGGTAGGGCGCGGGCGTCAGAGGCGGAACTGCGCTCCCACCTTGATGCCAAAATTGCGCGGTGCCGGCTCATCGGGCCGAAGATTAGGCTGGTTGCGGTACGTGAGGCGGTGAATAAAATCAATCCGCACAAACTTAAAAATATTCTCAAAACCATAGCCTACCTCCACGTAAGGCACCTTGTCGAGGGTAGCCAAAGGCGGCTGCGGGTGGCCCTGCGCATCGAGCGGCTGCCGCTGGTTGAGCGCGCTAAGTCCTCCGTACAAGGCATTGGCCGTGGCCACCAGACGCCAATTGAGGGCCCGTACGCCAGGAATGGCGTTCATGATGACGCCCTCGAAATGGTGGTCGAGCCGCAGCGATACTGAGCGGTCGGTGACGAACTCGAAGTAGTTCATCAGGTTGAACGCGTTGGCGTTGTAGAAAGGCGTCTGGTTGCCCAGCGGAATCTTCAGAAACAGCGCCGGTAGGCGGTTGGGTGTATAGTTACCCTCCACGCGGTAGTTGAGCCGCCCAAAGTGGCCTGCCGACACGCTGTGGCTCACCAGCAGGTTAAACTTCTGGTAGTCGGAGCTACTGCTAGTGAAGAAATCACGCGCGCCGATGGTGTAGCGAAACGTGAACACCGGCCATTTTTTCAAGCCAATCGCCCGGCGACGGTTCTCGCCCTGCACCAGGTTTTCGTCGGGCGCGTAGCGCGACTCAAACACCGCTTCCGTCAGCGTGATGTCGGGCACGACGCGGTTGTCGCGGCGAATAACAAAATCTGTTAAGAGCTTGATATTCTGTTCGCGCAGCGTAATGGTTTGGGTGAAGCCATGAAACAGGTCGCGCTGCCCCGATACCGAAATAAGGTCGCGCAGGATGGGCACGCCCTCTGTAAAGCGCCCCCACCGCGAGGCGGCTACGAAGAGGTTATTATCATTCAGCAAAAAGTCATTGTCCAGCAATGCCGCTTGCTCCACATCGTGCCGAAACTCGCCGCTGAAAACGGTCCAGTGCCGACGCTCGGCGATGTAGCTCGACCGCAGCCCGTATTTCACGCGGCCGTCGCGGGTGCCGTAGGCTAGGTAGGCCTGCGTTACGGTGTTGCGGCTGAACATGGGCGTGGTGCGGAAGCCAAAGCGAAAGCGGCTGCCCTCGTAGTTATTTTTAGAGTAGGTGTTAATAATCGGCCCTATCTCTATTTTAGTGCCTACCCGCTTGTAGCCGTTGATAAATAAGTCAACCCAGTCCAAGGTGCTGCGCACCGAAGGCAGCTCGCGCGCCGAGTCGAGCACGGCAAACGTTTGGCGCTCGCTCAGACTCAAGGTATCGGGGCGGTTTTTGTCGAAGTAGCCTTCTGTAGCGCCGCTGGGAAGCAAGCCGCTCAGCAGGCCGCTCGTGTCGCCGCTGCCCGGCTCCATAATGGTCGATACGATGGGCTGGTCGTAGAAGCCGGCTTCCGTCCGCGGCTGGTCGCGCACAAAATCGGAGTTGACGGTGGTGAAGCGCACGCGCATGGCGGCCTGCTTCTCGTAGGGCCGCACGCCTAGCACTAGGCGGGTGCGCGTGGGTAAGCCTGGCCCATCGCCGGGCGAAGTCATTTCCTGAAAGATGCGCAGGTCACTGATAAAGTTCAGGTTAGCCTTGTTGCTGGTGATAACGTCGATGCGGCGCAGCGCATAGCCATCGGTCGTAATCCAGATGGTGCCCGTGAAGGCCAAGTCGTGGGGGCGCTTAGGCGCAATGGCAATCTGGTAGCAAAAATCCTTGCCCACCAGTACGGAATCTTGGAGGGTATAATCGTAAGTAAGGCGCCCGCCGGCCGAAATGGGCGAGATAAAATCCTTACCCAGAATATTTTGCCAGTTGGGGTAAAAGTCAAAGTTCTGGAAGTTAGAGCCCAGCATTTGGCTCAGTACCGAGCCTTCGCGCGGCCCGGCTCCGCGCATCTGCTTGTGCAAGATGTCTTCGCGGCGGCGCAGTGGCGGCCCCAGTTTCTGGTAAACCTTGGAGCCAACTTCTGAGGCGAAGAGGGGTAGGGGCGCGTCGGGGTCGGCGGCGGCGGCAGCCCCTTGGCGCACGGCCAGCGCCCGAATGTCCTTGACCACCTTGCGGTTGGCCATGGCCTTGGGCAGGTCGGCCAAGCTCACCTCAATGCGATTGTAAGAGCTGAATTCAGCCGTGTTTAGCGCTACGCGCTCGTTCTGAGGCTTGTGCTTTTGCACTTCGCGTAGGATGCGAAAAGCTGGGTTCTCGGGCTGGCGCGACGAAACCACGACCTCGGCTAGCGCTACTCCGCCCCCTTTCTTGAGGCGAAACAAAACGGACTGCTGCGGGGCATCGCTCAGCTTTTTGCGCTGCGTGAGAAAGCCCAGCGAAGAGGCTGCCAGCGAGTCGGGCGCGTTATCCACAGTCACTTTGAATTTACCGTCCACATCGGCGGTAATACCAATGCTGGTGCGCGGTACAAAAATGGACGCAAACGGTACGGGCTCGCCCGAAGCGGCCTCTACTACCTGCCCGCTAAGTGTGATGCGTTGGGCCACCGCCAGCTGGCCTACCAGCAGCAGGCCGAGCAACAGTAGCGAAACGATAAATTTCATAAAGTTAGAGCGATACGCGGCGGCTTGGTAGAGAGGGATACGCTCGCAAGTTACGCAACGCGTACTGGGGTAGCAACTAGTTCCGGGCCGCACTAACGCACGGGCCTACCAGCCCTGTTTGGGAGCCAGCAGTCCTTGTTTTGTGCGCTGCCCAATTGAACACGGCTCACTGCATTAAGCCTGGCGGCAGAGGTTTTAACCGGCCCCCTACCCCCGGTATTGGCTTAAACTTCTACCTTCAGCGTGGCCGGGCGCTCCGTCACCTCAAACAGCTCGCCATGAGGCACAATAGTAATTTGCCCGTACTCCTTAAGTAGCATTTTGTAGGCATCGGCTACTAGGCGGGGCTTGCGGTCGAGGTCAAAAAGGCCGCAGGCGTTCACAGTGCCTTTTTTCTCGGCCAGGCCAGTTTCCCAGTCAATCTGGTCGATGAGCGAGTACCACGTGAAGCCCAGCACCGGCACGCCTTCCTTGCGCAGGCGCAGGATGTTGACCCACTGCTTCCAGAGCCAGGTGGGCGCCTCATTGGCGTCGAACACGTTGGTTTCGGTGTGCATTACCGGCTTTTTGTAGCGCTGGTAGTAGTCGTGGGTAATGGTGGCCCAGCCCAGCACATCCATGCTGGTGCACAGCTCTCCATTGGGTAGCATTATTTTCTCGTTGCGGCCGTAGTAGTCGTTGCCCATTATTTGGTATCCGGGAGGCTCGCCGCCCATAAACCAGTCGTATTCCTGTCGGGTCATGCCGTTGTCGTACAAGTAGTTTACTACTTCGCCTTCGGGGTGGTGCGCGTACAGCAAATCGAGCGACGTGAAGCGCAGCAGGTTCTCAAGCTGCACGGCCGGCGTGCGTTCGGCCCGCAGCTCGTGCGTAAACTCAGCCGACTCGCTTTGCACAATCACGCAGTCGGGGCGGTGCTTGGCAATCTTCTGGGTACCCATGATGCTGGCCGCCGCCGCGTGCTTGAGCGCCGTCACAAAGCCTTTGTCCGACTTCAGCTGCTCGTTCCACGCGCCGTCTTTCCCGCTCATTTTGGCCGTCACGTAAATCTCGTTTACCGGCGTGTAGTAGCGCACCCAAGGGTAGCGCTTGGCTACTTCCTCGCAGTACTCGGCAAAAAACACCGGCAGCTCGGGATTTTGAAAATTGCCTACCCAGTCGGGTACACCAAAGTGCATCAAATCCAGGATGGGCGTGATGCCCAGGCGCTGCATTTCGGCTATGGCCAGGTCGGCAAATTCCCAGTCGTATTTGCCGGGCGCTTGCTGAATGCTGAAATATGGCAGGCCATAGCGCAGCACCTTGAGGCCCATTTCTTTCACTAGGCCCAGGTCTTCTTTGTAGCGGTTGTAGTGGTCGCACTCGGCCAGCATGTCGCGGCGCGTTTTGCCGTGGTCGATGGTAGGGTAGCTGCATTCGATGCCGGTGGCAAACATAAAGTTGTTAGCTAGGCCCGTGGGTAGGCCACTGCCGTTGTGCCCACGCGCGCCGCCAAACTCGTCGCCTTCGTAGTTGCCGCTGCCGAAATTCCGCTTTATTTCGCTGAGAAATGATTTCATAAATATCTGATTTTTAAGTACTTATTCTAAAGTATTGGCAACAAAAACGGTAGCCAGGCACTTGCGTGTCACATAGCTACCGTTCTCGTTTAGGCGATAAGCGCTCGCTGGGCGCTACAAATACTGTGGAGGTTATTTTACTCTCACCAGCCGTATTGGTTACGCGTCGCGCCGAGTTTCTCTTTCCAAGAACTTGTCGGCGGTGCGCAGGCTCAGGGCCATGATAGTAAGCGCCGGGTTGACACTCAAGGCGCTCGGAAACACCGAGTTATCGCAGATATACAGGTTGGGTACATCAAAAGCCCGGCCGTCGCGGTCCACTACTGCGTCGTCGCCGCTCAGGCCCATACGGGCCGTGCCGATTACGTGGGCATAGCGCTGAAACGCCCAGATGTCGGTGGCTCCAGCCGCTTCCCAAATGGCGCGCATCATCTTTTCGGCGTGGGCGTTCATGCGGTGCTCGTTTTCCTGCGCCGTGAAGTGCAGGCGCGGCTTGGGTAGCTGGCGGGCGTCCTGTTCCTCGCTTAGCTCCAGGTAGTTATCTGCGTGGGGTAGGCAATCGCCCAGGATATTGATGCCCGCAATGTGGTTGAACTGCCGCATGTAGTCGCGTAGCGGCTGGCCCCATAGTTTGCGGCCCCGCGCCACTTGGCCCGAAAACGTAACCGGCATCACGCCAATGCTTTGCAGCAAGTAGCCGCCCACAAAGTCGGCGTCCTTAGGCCGGTGCGTGTCTTGCGAAACAAGGCCGCCCGGAATGCCTTTATTCGGCCGTACTTCCTCTGGGAAAGTGCCCCACACTTGCAGGCCGGGGTGCGCCATCAGGTTGCGGCCCACCTGGCCGCTATTTAGTGCCAACTCATTGAGCAGCAAAATGCGCGGTGTTTCGACCGAGCCTCCGCACAAGAACAGGTTTTTGCAGGCCAGCCGGTGGGTTTGGCCGTTTTGGGTGTATACCACCGCCGACACGTGGCCGCGGGCGTTGCGCTCAATCTCGGTTACGTAGCTGTTGGGCCGAATGTCGGCCCCGTACTTCACGGCTAGCGGAATGAACGTAACGTCCATGCTCGACTTGGCTCCGTTGGAGCAACCTGCCTGGCAAAAGCCGCGGTTGGTGCAGGCCTCGCGCCAGCCTACCCCCTCCTGGAAGTA
>CAZZDR010000183.1:0-7113 GCA_964652535.1 uncultured Hymenobacter sp.
CTTCCTTTTCCGAACCGGCTACATCGTTAATGATACGGTTTTGCTCAGCTACCGAGCCCTTGTACACTTCGGGGCCGTTCTGTTTGCGCAGTTTGCGTCGGCGCCGCAGTTCCGCCTTGCTCATGGGAGCTTGGTCTGGAGCTGTTTGCGCAACAGTAAGGGAAGTGGCTACCGAAGGAGTAAGCGGAGCAGCCTCAACAGCTGACGCGCCGGCTAACAGCGCGGCAAAAAGAATGTTTTTCATGGGTTTGGTTGGTTATGTGTGGAAAGATAAGTGACAATTTGTACTTTTTCTAAATAAGCTCAGCAATCTAGAATCAGTGGTTTGTTCTTCACAATTTGTGAAAAGCCCGTGAATTAGTAGCTTCTTACCTAGAAAAATACTGGTAGTTGAGGCTCAAAATACATGCCATTCTTACTATACAACAGCGCATAAAAAAGGCGCTGCTTGTGAGAGCAGCGCCTTTTTTGAGAGGCATTTAGACAACAACCAAAATGGTTATTACCAAATGATTACTTAGGATCTTTTGCGTCAGCAGCGTCGCCGATAGCTTCGCCTTTTTTGTCGGCCGAGTCACGAACGACATCAGCCTTCTCTTCCATAGCGTCAGCTTTGGCTTCGCCAGCTTCTTTTACGGCAGTGCCTTGGGCTTCAGTAGCATCCTCTTTCTTGCTGTCGCACGAAGCGAGCGAGAGGGACATGGCAGCTACAGCGAGGAACAGTACTTTTTTCATGGTGAAGAGAGGAAAGTGTTTTTTAAGATTTCCGCCTCTTAATGCCACGCAACGGTAGAGGTAACCCGCTTGTGCCAAAAAATTATTTTTTGCGAAAAGCCAAGCCAATCGGCACACCCTTGAAGTCAAAATGCTCGCGCATCCGATTCTCTAAGTAGCGAGCGTACGACTCGGGGATGTACTGCGGCAGGTTGCAGAAGAAGGCAAACACCGGGTTGTGTGTGGGCAGCTGGGTAGCGTACTTGATACGCACCATCTTGCCCTTCTGGATGGGCGGCGGGTATTTCTCAATCTCCTTCAACATCACGTCGTTGAGCTGCGAAGTTGGGATTTTCTTCCGCTTGTTGCTATACACTTCCATGATGACCTCCAATGCTTTGTGCACGCGCTGCTTATTTAGCACCGAGATGAACAAAACAGGGGGGTAGGCAATCGGCGCAATCTTCTCCATGATTTTGGCTTCAAAATCACGGGCGGTGTTCGTCTCCTTGCCCTCGATTAAGTCCCACTTATTCACCAAGATAACGATGCCCTTGCGGTTGCGGTCGGCCAGGCCGATGATGCTCACGTCCTGGGCTTCGATGCTGCGGCTGGCGTCGAGGATAATCACGCACACGTCGGCGGCCTCCATGGCGCGCAGGGTGCGCATGTTGGAGTAAAATTCCACGTCCTCGTTCACGCGGGCTTTGCGGCGCAAGCCGGCCGTGTCGACCAGCATAAACTCGTGGCCGAAAGCACTATACTTGGCTTCGATAGAGTCGCGAGTAGTGCCGGCGATGTCGGTTACGATACTGCGCTCTTCGCCCAGCAATAGGTTGACGAATGACGACTTACCCACGTTGGGGCGGCCCAGGATAGCGATGCGCGGCAGGCCGGCATTGGGCTCTTCCTCGCCAACTTCATCGAAGTGGCTCACCACGGCATCCAGCAGTTCGCCGGTGCCCGAGCCGTTTTGCGAGGAGATAGCAAATACTTCCGTATCGCCAAGCCCCAGTGCGTAGAACTCGCCCGAACCTTGGGCGCGCAGGTTAGTATCGGCCTTATTGGCAACCAGGTAGATAGGCTTTTTGCCGATGTAGCGGCGCAGCACCTGCGCAAACTCTTCGTCGAGGCCGTGCATACCGGCGTCGGCATCGACCATGAAGAGGATAACGTCGGCCTCGTCGATGGCCAGCTTCACCTGGCGGTTGATTTCGCTCTCGAAAATATCGTCCGAGTTGTGCACGTAGCCCCCCGTGTCAATCACGGTGAAGTTGTGGCCCGTCCAGTCGCCGTAGCCGTAATGGCGGTCGCGGGTTACCCCGCTTTGGTTGTCCATAATGGCTTGGCGGCGGCCCACCAGGCGGTTGAACAGGGTGGACTTGCCCACGTTGGGGCGGCCCACTATTGCAATGGTATTCATGTAGTTGGCTCCAGCCACCGGCCCGACCTTGGCGCGGCAGTACCCGGAGTAATTAAGTGAATTATGGTCGGTGTTGCGCGGACTTTGTTGTTCGCGTTAGTTCTTGTTAGATGCGGACTACAAAGTCCGCGTAGCTCTACTGGTAGCCGAAACGGCTCAGCGCCTTGCTATCGGTGCGCCAGTTCTCGTTCACTTTCACGAACAATTCTAGGAACACTTTTTTCTGGAAAAACTTCTCCATTTCCTCGCGGGCCCAAGTGCCGACTTTCTTCAATGCCTCGCCTTTGGCGCCGATGATGATGCCTTTCTGGCTGTTGCGCTCCACGTAAATAACACCGCGAATGCGAATGATATCGTCGTCTTCTTTAAACTCCTCAATCTCTACTTCGGAGCTGTAGGGCACCTCCTTTTTGTAGAGCTTGAAGATTTTTTCGCGCACCATTTCGGCAGCAAAGAAGCGCTCAGGCTTGTCAGTCAGCTCGTCTTTGGGATAGTAGGGCGGGTGGATGGGTAGGCTTTCTAAAGCCAGCTGAAGCACGCGCTCGGTGCCAAAGGCATTGAGCGCCGAGATAGGCAGCACGTCGGTAGCGTTGGGTAGCTGCTCTTTCCAGTAGGCCAGCTTGGCTTCCACTTCGGCCTGGTCGGCTTGGTCTATCTTGTTGACCAAGATGTAGATGGGCGTGTCTACAGTGTTGCGCAGGCGCTCAACTACGGGCTCTTCGTCGTGCTTTTCGTAGATATCGGTGACAAATAATATCACGTCGGCATCTTCCAGCGACGAGTACACGAACGCCATCATGGCGTTGTGTAGCTCATATTTGGGCTGAATGATGCCGGGCGTATCAGAATAGACAAGCTGGAAATCTTCGCCGTTGAGAATACCCAGGATGCGGTGGCGCGTGGTCTGGGCCTTGCTCGTGACAATGCTCAGACGCTCGCCCACTAAAGCGTTCATCAGCGTGGACTTGCCGACGTTGGGCTTGCCGATGATGCTGACGAAGCCGGCACGGTGGGGCTTGGGTTCGGGGTTCACAGGGATGATAATTTAAGGATAGTTTTGAAAATCAGCCTGCAAAGGTACGGCTTCTTTGGGCTGTTAGCTGCTGGTAGTTAGCTAGTAGCTTTTTTTGCAGGCCAATCAAAGCCTAAACCCCACGTTTTTGGTTAAAGTGGCAGTTACTACAAAACAGGCCGTAGGTCGTTAGCTACTAGCTCTACAAAAGCTACTTGCTAACTGCCAAAGGCTAACAGCTATAAAAAAATGCCTACCCCCCCTCGCCGCATTGGCCTGCTCCTAGTTAACCTGGGCACGCCCGACTCGCCCCAAACCAGCGACGTGCGCCGCTACCTCAACGAGTTTCTTACTGATGGCCGCGTAGTCGATATGCCAGCCGCCGTGCGCTACCCCCTCTTTAAAGGTCTGGTGGTGCCACTGCGGGCGCCGAAGTCGGCCAAAATCTACCAGGAGTTGTGGGATGCTGAGCGCGGCTCGCCGCTGCTCTTTCACGGCCTCGACCTGAAGGCGGCAGTGCAACAGGCGCTGGGCGACGAATACGTGGTAGCCTTCGGGATGCGCTACCAGAAGCCCAGCATTGAGGCGGCACTAACTGAATTGCGTGACGCGGCCGTAGACCGCATCGTGGTGCTGCCGCTGTTTCCGCAGTATGCCTCGGCCAGCACGGGCTCGGTGCAGGAGAAGGTGATGGACATCGTAAAAGATTGGTGGATAGTGCCGAGTATCAACTTCATCAGCTCGTTTGCCGATGAGCCGGGCTTTATTGCCAGCATTGTAGCGCGCGGCAAAGCCGAAATGGCGAAAGCTGATTACGACCACTTTGTATTCAGCTATCACGGTATTCCTGAGCGGCACGTGCTTAAGGGTAGCTTCAAGGGCTACTGCCAACTAGGCAAATGCTGCAACACCTACAACAAGAACAACCGCTACTGCTACCGGGCGCAGTGCTTTGCCACCTCGCGCTTGCTAGCCGAAGGTCTGGGCCTGCGCGATGACCAATACACGGTGTCCTTCCAAAGCCGCTTGCAAAGCCGCCTGCGTGACCCCTGGCTGCAACCCTACACCGACGAAGTACTCGCCGAGTTTCCGGCTAAAGGTATCAAAAAGGTGCTGGCCTTCTCGCCTGCTTTTGTGGCCGACTGCCTCGAAACGACCATTGAAGTAGGGGTAGAATTCCGCGAGTTATTTGAGGAAAAAGGTGGCGAGCACTGGCAGCTAGTGCCTTCGCTCAACTCGGAGCCCTATTGGGTGGATGCCGTGGTAGAGATGGTACAAGCCTACTAGGCTAACGCTATCGCCACCGCTGCTATAAAGCAAAGAGGCCCGACGCTGCAGTAGCGTCGGGCCCCTTTGCTTTATAGCAGCGATTTAAGTGGCTGACTCCAGTGCCTTTTGCATGGCATTTTCGAGGTCGGGCGGCAGCATGAAATCTACGAAAAGTGGGTAGTGCTGTACCGTATCGCGGCTAAGATTTGTGATGAATACGCTCGTGCCCTCCATGTCAAGATTTACGGCTGAAAGAGGTAGCAGGATGCGACGGTCGGCGTGGGGGCCAGACGACGCTACGCCAGGTAAACCGTCAAGTAATTGCACATTGAGGTACAGTACCTGCTGCGAAATGGGGTCAACCAGCAGCTCGTCTACGGTACCAAAGGCCTGGCCATCGCTACCGCGTACAGCCCAGCCACGCGGGTCAGGATCGCCGGTAGCCAGTTCGAAAGAGGGGAGGTCGCGCAGACGGCGTAAGATGGGGGTAGGCATAAGAGCTATAATTAAAGTCCCTCACTCACAGGGGAACTCAAGCTATTGAGCAGGCTGGCCGCTTGGGCGAGATAAGCTTGATTTTGGGCCTGCTCGGTAGGGGTAGTGTCGCGGCCCGATAGCTGATTAGCTTGGTTCACCAGGGTGGCTGCCTCGGTTTCGAGGTTGGGGTAGGCTTTTTGCTGCACAGCCAGCAGCAGGTTGGCGGCAGCTACCAGGCCGGGGCGCAGGCTGGCAGCGGGGTCGCCGTCGGCGAGGCGGGTGGTGGCACTCGTGAAATTGTCACGCTGCTCCCGAATGGCCGCATCGTCGCGCAGGTCGGCGCGATCGGTGAGCTGCACCAGTTTGGGGCTTAGGTCGATAAGGGCGGCGCGGGTTCCAGAGCCAGTGGTGGGTGCGGGGCTGGTGGTGGCCGAGTCGATGGCGGGCGGCGGGGTAGAGGAGGCTACTGCGGAAAGATTAGGCCTCAAACTATCAGCTGCAACTGGGGCCGGGCCGGTAGCGAGGGCCGCGGTAGGCTCGTCGGTTGGGTCGGGGCGCAGAAAAAAATAGGCGGCTGCGGCTAGCACCAGCACAGCCAGTGCCACAAGCAGCCAGGGGCTAGGCGATTTTTTTTTGGGTTGAATACGAAGCTCGGCCATAAGGAAAGAAAAAGGCTCCTGCACTTTACGCAGGCGACCCGAAGGTAGTTGGCCAGCCGGCTGCGCAGGTGGCTATGCAGCATACGCAGCCGGCTGGCCGGGTTGCTGCCGTTCGTGGTAGTAGCTGCGCTACGGCTCTATCTACGCGCCCGGCCTTTGCCTATAGCCCGGCGCACTGGAGCATGATTTTCCCGCTGACTGGTGTGGAGGTGTTCGGTTCCGTCGGGGTGCGCTTCGTTGCAGGGCCACTGAATGGCCCGAGCAGCCCAGCATTTTTCGGCACTTCGTTGCCCGCAAGGGGGGGGAGCCCTGCTCCCTAGTAGTGGGTATCTTCCTATTACAAGGAAAAGTAGCGCAGCGCCTTATTTAAGTAGGCAACGCGACGAAAGGCAGTTGGCAAAGAGCGAGCAGCGCCTAAAAACTCACTGCTGTGTCGGTTGCAGCACTGCCTTTGGGTAGCTGCTGCAAGAGGTAGAGTGCATTAGCTACACAATCGCGGGCGCTATAATGTGTGTCTAGGAAGATGGTTTTGCCCTGGTAGGTTACTTGATGCGAGCTACGCTCCTTGCCCGAGTGGTGCCAGTTTAAAAGCGTCGTTTTCTTTCCGGCTTTATCTAGCATTGGAATTGATAACTTGTCCTGACTTCTTAAAACCAACTCAGCCGCTTTAATCAAAATGTCTTTCCACGTTTTGACCGGGTACTCCTGCCCATCAGGTAGGCGCAACCACTGGGGCTTACCGAGTTGTTTGGCTGGGTCAGTCAAGTCGGCCGCTAAAGGATGATATTCTTTTGGAGAGCCTGGGGCCAGGATAGTCTGGCTAGATAGATTTGAGGGAAAGCTAGTTATAAGCTGGGCCGTAACTGGCTCGGAAATAAGGCTAGACGTTGGTAGTAAGCCGTACCCGCTATGGGCTGCGTCCAGCAGCTGGAGCAGTTGCAGGGCAACTGGGAGCATCTTGTCAGCCCGCAGTTCAATGATTGAGGTAGGCTCATAGTGCGAGTGGCCGGGTGAGTAACAGTGCCAGTTCAGCCCATCGGTAATGAAAAACGATACTGGCTTTAATGAAAAGGCATAGCCAATCAGGGCGCCGACGTGTCCCAGCTTGTCAAGGCTTTCGCCCAGCTTCTTTGCTTCCACCACCGACTGAATAGTGCCACCTGGGCCTTTCAACACATAGTCCAGCGACTGTTTATTCTCAACGGTACGCTCAGGCTCTACCATCCGCACATCGGCCGTATCCTAGCCCAGCACTCGTAGCACCGGGTCGATAAGAGCGGCGCGGGTGGCCGCCTCATTTTTAGTGAGAAGCACTCGATTTTGCTCAGCTTGGCGGCAAACTTCGTTCAGGGTAGCTACCAGTGTAGCAAGGGGGCTAGGGGCGGGCATGAAGGAAACAGGGGCTAAGCCGGGGTACAATGATAAAGCTGGTTGTAGGTAAGCATTCCCCCCGACCTTTGTGCCGCCGCCGAAACCTTCCGGCCCGTTCGCACGGTTAAGCTAGTCATGTCCGACAATTCCGCTCTGCAAGTGGCCGCTCCGGCCCACGACGAAATCGA
>CAZZDR010000184.1:0-7059 GCA_964652535.1 uncultured Hymenobacter sp.
TACAGGGCTTAAGCGTGGGCGGCGAGTACGGCGTATCAGCCACTTACCTGGCCGAGATGGCTACGCCTAGCCGCCGGGGCTTCTACTCCAGCTTCCTCTATATGACGCTGATTGGGGCGCAAATCCTGGCCCTGGGTATTCAGCTCATCTTGCAAAAAGTGTTGCTGACTGAGGCGCAGCTTCTGGCCTGGGGCTGGCGCATTCCATTTGCCATTGGAGCGGGGTTGTCGTTGGTGGCACTCTACCTGCGCCAAAACCTGACCGAAACCGACGCCTTTGAGGCCCAGCGCCCTATCCCCGACGACCAGCGCGGCAGCCTGCGCACGCTGCGGCAATACCCGCGCGCGGTGCTCACGGTGGTGGGCCTCACGGCGGGCGGCACCCTAGCATTTTACACGTTCACTACCTACATGCTAAAGTTTTTGGTGAACACGGCGCACATGGCCATCGGCACGGCTACGCTGGTCAGCTTCTTGTCGCTGGTGGTGTTTGCGGCGTTGCAGCCGGTATTTGGAGCGCTGTCGGACCGCATTGGGCGGCGGCCGCTGCTGCTGTTTTTCGGCGTGGGCGGGGCGCTGGGCACGGTGCCGCTGCTCACGGCGCTCAGCCACAATACCACGGCTAGCGGCGCGCTGGTGCTGCTGCTCGGGGCGCTGGTGATTGTGAGCGGCTACAGCGGCATCAACGCGGTGGTGAAGGCCGAGCTATTTCCGGTCGAAATCCGGGCCTTGGGCATCGGCTTGCCGCACGCGCTCACGGTAGCCGTGTTTGGCGGCACGGCCGAGTACATCGCGCTTTGGTGCAAGCGCGCCGGCCACGAAAGCTACTTCTACTGGTACATCGCGGGCTGCATCGGGCTGTCGCTGCTGCTATTCTGGACGATGGCCGAAACTAAACAAACCTCGCGCCTCAACGACGAAAGCCAGGGGTAGGGCCAGCTGGCGTTCGCCTAGCTTTCGACTTTTGCTTGTTTCTCCATCTTTTAAATTCCTAGGTGCTGTGCCTACCCCCCTCGGCGGCCACAACAATCACCTGCTGTGGCTCACGCCACTACCTTCTTCTTGGCCGGGCTTAGCGCCTGGTACTCCCACCCTTTAAGCTTTTGCGCTTATGAAACGCTTGTATTCGAACCTCACCGTGCAGGTTCTCACCGCCATTGCCCTAGGCGTGCTTGTGGGCGCGCTATTCCCAGCGTTTGGCGCGGCCCTCAAGCCGATAGCCGACACGTTTATCAACCTCATCAAGATGTTGATAGCGCCCATTATCTTCCTCACCGTAGTGCTGGGCATAGCAGGCATGGGCAGTATGAAAAAGGTGGGCCGCGTGGGCGGCAAAGCCCTGCTGTACTTTGAGGTAGTAACCACGCTGGCCCTGGCTATCGGCATCGGGGTGGCCAACCTGACGAAGCCCGGCGCGGGCGTGCAAGCCACGGCCCAGGCCGTGCTGCTCGACAGCAAAAAGACCGAAGAAGCCGCCAAATTCACCGAAAAGGCCGGTGAAATGAACTGGGTCGAGTTCTTTACCCACATCGTGCCCAGCAACGTGGTGGAGGCCTTTGCCAAGGGCGACATCTTGCAGGTGCTGCTGTTTGCAGTGTTGTTCGGCCTGGCCCTCAACCGCATGGGCAAGCTGGGCGAGCCGTTGATGAAGACCTTCGACCGGCTTTCGCACGCCATGTTTGGGGTGCTGGCCATGGTGATGAAGCTGGCGCCGCTCGGCGCGTTTGGTGGCATGGCTTTCACCATCGGCAAGTACGGTATTGCCACGCTGCTGCCGCTGGGCAAGCTCATGCTGGTAGTGTACGCCACCATGTTCTTGTTCATCTTCGTGGTGCTCAACCTAATACTGCGCTACTACGGCTTGCGCCTTGGGCCATACCTACGCTTTATCAAGGAAGAAATTTTGCTGGTGCTCGGCACCTCGTCGTCCGAGTCGGCCCTACCCCGCATGATTGACAAGATGGAGCGCTACGGCTGCTCGCGCTCGGTGGCTGGCCTGGTAATCCCCACGGGCTACTCGTTCAACCTCGACGGCACCAGCATCTACCTTTCCATCTCGGTTATCTTTCTGGCACAGGCGTTTAACATTCCGCTCTCGCTCACGCAGCAGCTCTCGCTGATTGCCATTCTGGTGGTTACGAGCAAGGGCGCGGCGGGCGTCACGGGCTCGGGCTTTATTGTGCTGGCTTCTACGCTGGCGGCCACCAAGGTTATTCCGGTCGAGAGCGTAGCCCTGCTGCTGGGCGTCGACCGCTTCATGAGCGAGGCGCGGGCCATTACCAACGTCATCGGCAACGGCATTGCCACGCTGGTGGTAGCCAAGAGCGAGGGCGAGTTCGACGAAGCCCGCCACCAGCTGGCCCTGCAGGGCCGCTCGGTACCCGAGGCCGAGCGCCCCGAGGCAGTGGCCGAGCTGCCGCTTGTAGGAGCGCGCCACGCATAAGCCGGGCCGCGCCATCCGGCGCGGCCCCACCGAGGCCCTACCCCTCCCTTAGGTTCAAGCTTTTTTAACGGCTCGCGCGGGCCGCTGGGCCGCGCCGTGCCACTTTTTGCCTTTTCCCACCTATTTTATGCGCTCAACTTTTATTTCATTCAGCCACTGGCTGGCAGCGAGTTCTTTACTACTGCTGGGCACCGCGGCCCATGCCCAGGTGGTGATGCCCCCTACCCCCGGCAAGGCGCCCGACCCCGCGCCCAACGTGATGCCACGGCCCATGAGCCAGCCAGCCAAGTCGGCACCCTACGGGGCGGGCATGAAAATTAACATCTCGCCCGACGGCTCGAAATACGTGCGCCTGATGACGGCCGTGCAGTTTTGGAGCCGCTACTCGGAAAACAATACGGGCACGGTGTCGGCCACCGAGGAGCCCACCAGCAGCCAAGTTGATTTTGGCATTCGGCGGGCCCGACTGCTGCTGGTGTCGCAGCTCAATTCGCGCTTCGTCATCGTCACGCAGCTCGGCATCAACTCGCAGAGCACGATTTCGGGCGGTGCGCCGGGCGAGGCCACGGGGCCCGGCAAGAAGTCGCTTTTCTACATGCACGACGCCATGGTAGATTATAAGGTAAACAAGTACCTGAACCTGGGCGGCGGCCTGCACGCCTACAACGGCATTTCGCGCCAGAGCAGCTTCGCGGCGTTTTCGCTGATTACCCTTGACGTGCCCGGCACGCAGTGGCCCGTGCTCGATGCCATCGACCAGACCGGGCGCGGCCTCGGGCTGTTTGCCCACGGCCGGGTTGGGCATTTCGACTACCGCCTGTCGGTGAATGATGCGTATAAAAGCAACGTTGCTAGCACGCCCGCTACCCTCACCACCGGCGTAGCGCAGTTTAACCCGCGCGCCCGTGGCAAAGTCTACCAAGGCTACTTCGACTGGGAGTTTTTGGATAAAGAGGCCAACCTTGTGCCGTTTCCGGTGGGCTCGTACCTGGGCAGCCGGCGCGTGCTGAACGTAGGCGCGGGCTTTTTATACTACGGCGACGGCATGTACGTGCGGCAGCAGGCCCTGCCCGCCAAGCTGCCCACCGATGCCTGGAGCATCGGCTACACCAAGCAGGATTTGAGCGTGCTGGCGGCCGACGTGTTTTTCGATACCCCTATCGACACCACCCAGAAAACGGCTTTTACGCTTTACAGCGCGTTTTATAAGTACAACATGGGTGACAACCTGGTGCGCTACGCCGGCAACCTCAACCCTGGCTCGGGCTCGGCCGCCCTGCGTGGCAACGCCGTGCCAGTGCTCGGCACCGGCACCGCCCAAACCCTACAGGTAGGCTACGTATTACCCCAGCGCCTGCTGGGCCCCAAGATGCGCTTGCAGCCCTACCTCGACTATACCCACGGCCGCTACGATGGCCTACGCCGCGAAAACGGTACCATCCAGGACGTGCACCTCTTCGACGGCGGTGTGAATGTGCTCCTCGACAACCACCAAGCCAAGGTGACGCTTAACTACCGCGCCCGCCCCGATTTTACCAACATCAACGACGTGGTGTATCGCCCCGAAGTCACGATGCAGCTTCAGGTTATTTTGTAGGGGTAGGCGTCGTAAGTTAGCGCTCCGGGCCTTGGCCAACCAGCCCATTTCTGGGCGCGCAATTTTGGCTGTGGCTCTCTCTTTTCGCCATGCGACTCCTTGTTTTCCTTTTTAGCGCGGCAGGCCTGCTCGGCACCGCGCCGGCCGTGCAGGCCCAAGCCAGCCCTACCGAAACGCGGGCCGTGCAGCGCACCATCACCACTTTTTTTGACGGTATACGGCGCGGCGATAGCACGTTGGTGCGCAGTACACTCGCCCCGGCGGCCGTTTTTCACGCCTTTGGCGCCAAGCCTGGGCAGCCCGCTGTGTTGGAAATAGAAAGTATCGCGGGTTTTCTGAAAGCAGTTGCTACCCCCCATCCTGCCGCCTGGGATGAGCGCGTGCAGTTTGAGCGCGTGCTCATCGACGCCAACCTAGCCAGCGTGTGGGCACCCTACGAGTTTTATTTGGGCAGCAAGTTCAGCCACTGCGGCTACGACTCGTTTCAGTTGGTAAAGCTGGCCGGCGGCTGGAAAATTGCGCACATCATCGACACGCGCCGCAAGGAAAAGTGTAAGTAAGGCTTGTTAGAAGTTTGAGATTCTTATCAGAAAAGAGAAATCAACTTTCCAGCTGTCCAACTCATATAGCTCACCTTCCTTATCCAAATTCAGGCTAACTAGAACAGTTACCCCATCTTCGTCCTGGTACTGAATCCTAGCTATTACATCACCTAACCTGCGGTCCTTCTTCGAGCTAGCAAAAAGCAAGCTTCCCATGCCACCATCGTTCATGTCTTTTACTTTCATGGTTGGTAGCTGCGGAAGAAACCTTTCTGCGTGTGGAGTCCCGCGTAGCATGTAAATCACTAGCGCCAACTCAGAAAGCGATAACTGGCGTTGCGGCATCGGATGAGATTGCTAGTGAAGAATAGAAGAGGCTCTTACACCCCCACTGGCTCGTCTAACAACTCCTTTTCAATCCACTTGCCATCCTCGCGCATGAGTTCGATTAGCTCATCGACGGCGCGTTCTTCGGGCACGGCTTTTTTGATGACTTCCTGGCCGCGGTAGAGGGCAATTTTGCCTTTACCTACCCCCACGTAACCGTAGTCGGCGTCGGCCATTTCGCCGGGGCCGTTCACGATGCAGCCCATGATGCCGATTTTGATGCCCTTGAGGTGGTCGGTGCGCTGCCGAATCATGGCAGTTGTCTCTTGCAAGTCGAAGAGCGTGCGGCCGCAGCTGGGGCAGCTGATGTATTCGGTCTTGCTCATGCGGGTACGTGCCGCCTGCAAGATACCGAAGCCCAATTGGTTGAGCTGGCTGATAACCTCTAGCCACTCGGCATGTGGGCGCGGGGCCATCAGCTCGGTGCCGAGCACCACGCCATCGCCTAGGCCATCGATGAGTAGGCCACCAAGGTCGGTAGCGGCGTCGAGCTGCGTTTGCTCGAGTAGCTGGTCGGGGTAGGCCCGCACGAGCACCACGGGGCAAGTTATCTGGTTGCTAATGAGCTCGAAGAAGGCCCGGCGCATTTCGGGCATGGCGTGGGCATTGGTGGTGGCTAGCGCCAGTACCACGGTGGGGTCGTGGCGCAGGTGCACCAGCAGGTGCGCGTCTAGCGCATCGAGGCTCACATACAAGAAGTTGAGGTACGGGTGGCGCACCGGGTCGTCGATGTAGCGGTCAACCGTCATCAGGGGGTAGTGATGCGGGCGCTGGCCAGCATCAACCCAAGCCGTGTAGTTGAGAATCTCCTTCAGGCCGTTGGGCAGCATGAACGGCACCGGCCGCTCGCCGGTGTAGATGTAGTCGGCGCCCTGGTCCGACATCTGAAACTTGTCCAGAAACGCCGAATAGAGATGACCTGCGGCCCGCAAGTCGGCATATTCTACCTGCGGCAAGCTAGCCAAGCTGGCCACCACGCGCGGCACGTTGAGGCCGCCGAAGTTAGCCACCTCGTGCGTGGTGCGCCGGTGGTATTGAAAGGGGTTGATAGGCGCGGGCTCTACCAATGGCTTGATGGGCTGCGCTAGCGCGGCGCGGCCCACGTAGCGGTCGATGAGCATGCGGGCCACGGGCGCTTCGGCTTCGGGTGCCTCGGTTAGGCTCACGCGCACAGTATCGCCGAGGCCGTCTTCGAGCAGCGTGCCGATGCCCACGGCGCTCTTGATGCGGCCGTCTTCGGCCTCGCCAGCCTCCGTTACGCCCAGGTGCAGGGGGTAGGGCTGCAGGCCTTCCTCGTCGAGCTTCTGCACCAGCAGGCGGTAAGCTTGCACCATCACCTGGGTATTGCTGGCCTTCATGCTCAGCACCACGTCGTAGTAATTCTCTTCTTCGCAGAGGCGCAAAAACTCCAGCGCCGACTCGACCATGCCGAGCGGCGTGTCGCCGTAGCGGCTCAGGATGCGGTCGCTCAGCGAGCCGTGGTTGGTGCCGATGCGCATGGCCGTGCCATACTGCTTGCAAATCTGGACCAGCGGCCGGAACCGCTCACGAATGCGCTCGACCTCGGCCGCGTAGCTGGCGTCGGTGTACTCGATTTCTTCGAACTTCTTTTTATCGGCGTAGTTGCCGGGGTTCACGCGCACCTTCTCGATGATGCGGGCGGCCAGCTCGGCGGCGTTGGGCGTGAAGTGGATATCGGCGATGAGCGGCACGTTGCAGCCGCGCGCCCGCAGTGCCTTCTTGATTTCGAGCAGGTTCTGCGCCTCCTTCACGCTGGGCGCCGTAATGCGCACGTATTCGCAGCCGGCTGCCACCATGCGCAGCGTCTGCTCTACCGAGCCTTGGGTGTCCATGGTATCCACGGTGGTCATGCTCTGCACCCGGATGGGGTAGTCGCCGCCCATCGGCACGCCCCCGATGTTCACCACGCGCGCCACGCGGCGCTTATACTCAGTTAGGCTGGGGCAATAGGTCTTGTTCATCTCGCAGAAAAGCTAAGGCCGGCCAGCAGCAGCGGCGGCGTGCCGTAAAGGTACGGCAAGCAATTAGCGCCAGGTTTAGCAATCGGGGCACGGCTTTTCAATAAACCGC
>CAZZDR010000185.1:0-7052 GCA_964652535.1 uncultured Hymenobacter sp.
GTCAGCACGCCCCCAATCAAAATAAGCAGCGCCATCACCACGAAGGTGTAGGGCCGCGCCAACGCCAATCTTACTATCCACATAGGTCGTTTTCAGGCCCTGCCTAAATCACTTACTCAACAAAAATCCTGGTCGCCGCTCGCAAACTCCAGCCATAAAACCCTGTCTTCATAGAATGGTTGCACCAGCTCGCTAGAATGAAAATGTGCTGCAAGCAATTCATTAATAATTCATTGCCTACTGCTTACGTAGCGGCTAGAACTAGGCAAGAATCGAGCTGCTAGCGTGAGCCCTACCCCCTCAGTAGACACGAGATTTTGGCCATCGTTGCGTGGTGTGGTAATAGCACAGATTGGGTATTCCCTTGCCCATAGGACACAAAAAAACCTCTCCCGGTAAGGGGAGAGGTTTTTTGAGCCTAAAGCTTCGCTAACTAGTAGCGGTATACTTTATCAGCGTTGTTGTTCTTGAACTGCTCTTCGAAGTACTTAGCATCTTCAGCGTTGCGGGGCTTTACACCCATTACAATACCGCCATTCTTGATGCCCTGCTCGTACTCAGCAGCGTGCTCCTCAGGAATGCCCGAGCCTACCAGTGCACCTACTAGGCCGCCCGTGAGGCCACCGGCACCAGCGCCAGCCAAAGCGGCTGCCAGCGGACCAGCGATAATCAGGCCGAGGCCCGGCAATGCTACCGACGTGCCAATGGCTGCGATAGCACCGATGATAGCACCAGCTGTGCCACCGATGGCCGAGCCTACGCCCGCGCCTTCCATTGCCTTGTCACCTAGTTCGGTGCGCTCAGCATCGTACTCGTCGTTAAACTGGCTCTTGCGGGTGTCGTCCGACATCATCAAGTGCACGTCATCTTTGTGGTAGCCACGCTCGTGTAGCGACTGGTAGGCTTTCTCGGCGCTGCTACGGTCGCGGAAGATACCGCTGGTCGTGCTGCCTTCTTTGTGGTCGTAGCTATCGTTGTCGCCCGTTGCAGCGTCGCCTACTGCGTGTGCAGCGCGGTCGGTAGTATTTTGCACAGCATCAATGCCGCGGCCTACTACAGCACCAGCCGTGCCAGCTACAGCAGCACCTTTAGCGGTAGCGCTGAAGTCGTCGCCGGGGCGCGAAGTCGAATCGGTCGAGTTAGTTACGTTCGTATTTCGCGAATGGTCGCCGTCGTAGCTATCATTCTCGCCCGTTACAGCATCCTTAATGGCGTGGCCAGCACGCGAAGCAGTGTTTTCTACGGCGTCAATGCCGCGGCCTACTGCTGCGCCAGCGTCGCCAGCAATTTCGCCGCCCTTCTGGGTAGCAGTATAGTCGTCGCCGGGGCGCGAAGTAGAGTCAGATGAGTTGGTAGGCATGGTAGGTGAGGTGGTAGACATGGGATGAGTAGTAGTAGAGTCGAGGGTAGTATCGTCCGAAGAAGTTGAGCCGCCTGTAGCGCTGCTGTGGCCAGTACCGGCTTCGTAGCTCGTGCTCTCGTTGCTGGTAAGACCGCTGTTGCCTAGGCCGGTACCCGTGTTGCTGGTGCCATAGTTGGCGCCGGCGCCAGTACCAGAGTTCATCGGGTTATTTGCATCGTTGGTGTTCATCGGAAAAGTGGGGAATAGTTAGGGTGGTGGTCGCCAGAACAAGCTGCTCGGCTTCGGGTAGCTAAACGGGGTAGGGCGAGAGAGGGTTACGGATGGTGCTCCTAGCACACGCTTAATAGTGGCATCTTTCCAAGCCAGTCCATAAAAAAAGCCTCGACCATTGTCGAGGCTTTTCAATATGCTTTCAAGTGCTAAAGCGCTGATTACTGCTGTGCTAAGTTGAGCGCATACTGCGAATAGTTGGTTTCTGTCTGCCAGAATTCGCGGCATTCTTTAATTAGATTTTTCAGGAAATTTTCATCCTGCTTCAGGGTGCGCCACTCGCCCATGCCCAGGCGTTCGCACATCTTATAGAAATTATCGCCCTGCCCTTTAGAGCCCGGTACCCGCACCAGGCAGCTGAGCAGTGGCCGGCCAGCCTGGTGTTCTTCCGTGGATATCTCGGTCAGTATCTCATTGAGACGCGATTTTTCGTGCGAGATATCCAGATTTAGGCCCAGTTCGGCTTCTTGCACCAGCGTGAGGTAGCTGACGGTACCGGCCTGCTGCCGGGCATAACGAATGAGGTAGTGACGAAGGCGGCTAATCATGGAAAAACAGTAGGGGTAGGCAATACTAAGAACTCGCACTGGGCGAATAAGCTGCAGTATAATTTACACAAGGGGAGCAAGCACGCGGCTGTTGAAATAAGAATGACCTTAAGGTGGTCAGTATAACAACATTATTCGGTGTAAATAGTGCTGAAGAAAAGAGCCCAAAAACCGCGCCGACGTTGCAAGTAATTAGCTGGGTTAGTTGCCATGCCAGCAGGGGGTAGGGCTAGCTGCGGCCTTTGCGGCGGCGCAACTCTTTTTGAATTAATAGAAACTCACGGCTGCTCTGGCCCGCAATGGCCGTGTTTTCGTTGGCGCGGCGCAGCAAATAAGGCATCACAGCTTCTACCGGGCCGTAGGGCACGTATTTGGCCGTGCGGTAGCCCGCGTGGGCCAGGTTGTAGCTCAGGTTATCGCTCATGCCGTAGAGCTGGGCAAACCACACGCGCTCGTCGCCAGGGGCAAGGTTGGCCTGCTGCATCAACTGAGTCAGCAGCAAGGAGCTGGCTTCGTTATGCGTGCCAGCGCACAGGCTGATGCGGTCTATCTTGCTTACGCAGTAGCGCAGCGATTCGTTGTACAGGTCGTCGGTGGCTTGCTTGCTGGCGTTGATGGGGGTAGCGTGGCCGCGCTGCTTGGCTACGCGGGCTTCTTTTTCCATGTAGGCACCGCGTACTAGCTTCACGCCCAGGTAGTAGCCGCCAGCCGCCGCGCGGTCGTGGGCCGCTTGCAGAGCCTCTAGGCGGTCGTGGCGGTAGAGCTGGTAGGTATTCCAAACGATGGCGCGCTCCAGGTTGTAGCGCTGCATCATGGTTTCGGTCAGCTCGTCGATGGTGTGCTGAAACCAGCTTTCCTCCGCATCCACAAACAGGCGCACGCCGTGCAGATGGGCGCTGGCGCACAGCGCATCGAGCCGCTGCTGGCCGCGCTCAAATGCCGCCTGCTCGGCTGGCGTAAGGGCGGTGCCGGCCTGCATTTTTTCGAGCAAAACCGTGGGCATCAGGCCCGTTACCTTAAAAACCGAGAACGGGATGTTGGGCGTGGTAGCGGCCATGGCAATGGTAGCCAGAATCTCGTCGCGGGTGCGGTCGAAGCTGCGGTCGTTGCCGGTGCCCTCCACCGAGTAGTCGAGGATGGTGCCAATGCGGTAGCGACCTAGCTCGGCAATCACGGGCTGGCACTCGGCAATAGTTTCGCCCCCGCAAAACTGTTTGAAAATGCTGTTCTTAATCAGAAACTTGGTGCCCGGAAAGCCTAGCTTCAGCGCCGACTGCATCAGGCCACTGCCTACCTGCACCAGGGTGCCGTTGTTCATGGCTGCGAAGAGCCCGTACATTTTGCGCAGCTCGCCATCCGACTTGGCTTCGAAGGCAATACGGGTGTCTTCGAATGAGATGGGGGCCGCGGGTGGGGCCGGCGCAGTGGAGGTAGTAGACAGAGGAGCCATGGTGCAGCGAAGGGCCAGAAGGGGAGGGGTAGGGCGAAGGTAACGCCGTGCGGCAAAACCGCGTTCGGTGGCCGCAGGTTACTTTTAGGGGTATCAAACGGGGCAATGCCGCGTTTTAGCCACTCACTCAACGACTTCGCCGGGCCCGGCGGCCGCCCGCTCCGGCGGCGCAGGTGCACCGGGGCGCTTGGCGCCACCGCTTATAATGGAAAAAAGTACCGCTACCGCCGACACGTATTTTACCCGTCGGCTGGCCGCCAAGGGGCAGCCCATTCTCATTGCCGGCCCCTGCTCGGCCGAATCCGAAGCGCAAGTGCTCACCGTGGCCCGCGCCCTCAAGGCCGCCGGCCAGGCCGATATGTACCGCGCTGGCATCTGGAAGCCACGCACCAAGCCCGGTGGCTTCGAAGGTATGGGCGCCGCTGCGCTGCCCTGGCTGCAAGCCGCCCGCCAGGAAACCGGCCTGCCCATGGCCATTGAGGTGGCTACCCCCAAGCACGTAGAAGAAGCCCTGAAGCACGGCATCGACGTGCTCTGGATAGGAGCGCGCACCACTGTCAACCCCTTTGCGGTGCAGGAGCTGGCCGATGCGCTGGCCGGCACGGGCACGCCGGTGATGGTCAAAAACCCCGTCAACCCCGACCTGTCGCTCTGGATAGGGGCGCTGGAGCGGCTGGAGCGGGCCGGTATTACTGACCTGGCTGCTATTCACCGGGGATTTAGCACGTTTGCGCCCTCGCGCTACCGCAATTCGCCTACCTGGGCCATCCCTATCGAGCTGAAAACGCGTTACCCCCAGCTGCCGCTCATCAACGACCCTAGCCACATCGGCGGCTCGCGCGACCTCTTGCTGCCCATTGCCCAGAAGGCGCTGGACCTCGACTATGATGGCCTGATTATCGAGACGCACCCCGACCCCGACCACGCCCTCAGCGACGCCGCGCAGCAGGTAACGCCCGCCCGCTTGCAAGAGATACTGAGCGAGCTGAAGTACCGCTACCGCAGTTCCGACAACGTTGACTACCGCAACAAAGCTGAGGAGCTGCGCCAGAAAATGGACACCGCCGACCACGAAATTCTTGAAATGCTGGCCCGCCGCATGGCCCTCATTCAGGAGCTGGCCGAGTATAAGAAGGAAAACAACGTGAAGATTTTGCAGCTTGAGCGCTGGCAGGAAATCTTCAAAACCCGCCCCGAGTGGGGCAAAAAGCTTAACATCGACGAGCGGTTTGTGGGCGAGCTCTACAAGCTCATTCACATCGAAAGCATTCGGCAGCAAACCCAGGTGCTCAACGGCCGCTCCATCGACGGGCCCACCAACCTAGGTCCAGGACTGTAGCGGGGGTAGGGCTGCTACTGGCGCTGGTACGTGTACCTGGGGCCATCGGCTGCGCTGCACTGGTCAATAACCAGGACATTGTTTTCGACTGTGTAGGCACCTTTGGGTACGTACACAGTCGAGGACGAAGCCGTTAGCGTGATAACCGGTACAATGTTGCTGGCCGAGCAGCTGGGGCCTTGGCCAGTGGCATAAGTGCCCTCGGCAGCCAAGGTGCCATTGCGAAAAAGCTGGAAATGCTGGCTGGCGTCGAGCTTCAGCACCTCATTGGGCAAGGGCTGGCTAGCAGGGCAGTAGCACTGCAGGGTGGTGAGGCGCCAGCTGCCGGCCAGGTCATCGGAGAGCGCGGGCGCCGGTGAGTCGCTATCGTGGCGGCAGCCAACGAGGCTACTAGCTGCAAAGGCCGTGAGGTAGAGAAGTTTGTTCATAGCAGAGGGGGTAGAGGCGTTAGTTACTCGGCTACCCAGTGATACGTTTCGTAGGCGCCACCATCCACGCAGGCCGCTTCGCCCGTGATGCTGAGCAGCTGCTGGCCGCTTTGCTGGGTGATGGCGTAAGTCTTGAGGTCGTTATTAGGCAGCTTTTCTTCGCTAGTAGCATACGTGACCAGCGGAAAATTGACCTGACCGTAGCCGCAGCGCGGCAGTGGGCCCATCGAGAGCTGGTAGCTGGTGCGGTAGTCGGCCTGGCCGCTGCGGCGCAGCAGCAGTTGTCCACCCGGCCCAAACACTAGCTGGCGGGTGTACCCTTCGGTGGCGGGGCTGCGGTTGCCGGCCCAGCCCAGCGTCGAGCGGTCCCACTCCCAGTGGCCAGTGGCCAGCGCCAGCTCGTCGTAGTGGGCGGGTTGAATGTCGGCGTCGTGCTGGCAGCCAGCCAGTAGCTGCGCGGTGGCCAGCAAAGCGGCGAAGGGCAAAAGTCGGTTCATAGAAAACTGAAAAAGCAAGGCAAGGGCGGGATACCTACGTAGAGCGTTGCCGACCAAAAAACGTTGCACAGCGCAGGTCTAAAATGCTTGGCCCGGCCCGCCGTTTATTTGTACCCGCGTTAGGTTTCGCTTAGCCGCGCCGTTTTTGCTTTGAAGAACCCGCCTACCATTGGCCCCGCGGCCCTGCCCGCGCTGGCCGAGCTGCTGCGCCAAGCCCCGCCCAGCCGACTTTTTGTGCTGGCCGACGCCAATACTGCCCGCGACTGCTACCCCCAGCTGCGCGCCCACCTGCCAGCCCACGAGCTGCTGACCATCGCGGCTGGTGAGGAGCATAAAACCTTGGCCACTTGCACCGATGTGTGGGCCTGGCTCACGGCGCACCACGCCGACCGCCACGCCCTGCTGGTGTGCCTGGGCGGGGGGGTAGTCACCGATTTGGGGGGCTTTTGCGCCGCTACCTACAAGCGCGGCCTGCGCTGCGTGGGCGTGCCTACCACGTTGCTGGCTCAAGTCGATGCAGCGGTGGGTGGCAAAACAGGCGTTGATTTTCAAGGCTTTAAAAACCACATCGGTGTGTTTCAGGAGCCTGAGGCGGTGTTTATGGACCCGGCCTTCTTGGCCACGCTGCCGGCCGGCGAGCTGCGCTCGGGCTACGCCGAGGTTATCAAGCACGCGCTCATTGCCGATGCAGCGGCCTTCGCCGCGCTGCGCGGGCTGGACGTGGCCACACTGGCCGATTGGACGCCCGTTATCCACCACTCGGTGGCCATTAAGGAAGCCATTGTGGCCCAAGACCCGCACGAAAGCGGCCCGCGCAAGCTGCTTAACTTTGGCCACACCATCGGCCACGCCCTCGAAAGCTACCTGCTGGCCCAGCCCGGCCGCGCCGTGCGCCACGGCGAAGCTGTGGCGGCGGGCTTGGTGGCCGAAAGCTGGCTCTCGGCCGAGCGCGGCCTGCTGCTGGCCGAGGAGCTAATCCAGGTGCAGGAGGTAGTAGGAGCAGCGTTTGAACCGCTGCGCTTTGCGAAAAATGAACTAACTGAAATTGCTGCCTACGCCCTGCACGATAAGAAAAACCGGGGCGATACCATTAAGTGTACCTTGCTGCGCGGGCTGGGCCACGGCGTATTCGACCAAGCCATAACGACTGCTGAAAT
>CAZZDR010000186.1:0-7003 GCA_964652535.1 uncultured Hymenobacter sp.
TCGCTGCCGTAGTGCCCGGCTTCGGCGTGCAGGTCCTTCCCCTGGTTCAGGGCTTTGAATTGCTGAAAGCTCATCTCCTTGGAAAGCACGTAGGACAGCTTCAGCACGAAGTTCTTCTCCTCTTTATCAATGGCGTGAATGTCTTCGAAGTACTTTTCCCACACCTTGCCATCGGCCGTGAAGTCGGGCAGCAGCGCCTGGTAGCGCTTGCCTTTCTCGGTGGTGTAGAAAATCATGGTGCCGATTTCCTGCATCCCGGTCTTGGCTACTAGCTTATACAGGTCGATGCGCTTTTTCTGGCCATCGTCGCCGGTAATGTAGTAGGGCTTGCGGGCCTCGTAGCGGTCCAAGATGTAGGCATTGTCGAACTTGACGTAGCTTTCCGTATCCAGGTCTTTGATTTGAAAGGCTTTGGCTTTCTGGTATTCATCGAGCGTGAGCGGGCGCGGGTTAGTTTGGGCCAGCGCGCCGCCGCTGCCCAGCAGCAGCAAGCCGGCGGCAAACAGTGAATTTCGCATAGGGGTTGGTTATCAGATACTAAAAAGGGGGTAGGAACGCGCAGTACCACGCGCCTACCCGTCAATTAACCAGGGCTACGACACTTGCGTGAAGGCCTCGGCGAAGGCCTGCATCTCGTCCATCCGGCCGATGCTGACGCGGCACCAATGCTGGTTGTTGAACTCCCAGTTGCGAATGCTGATGCCGCGCTTGCCCATTTCCTCTACGAAGCGCTTGCCATCCATTTTAATGGGAAACATCACGAAGTTGGTCACCGACGGAATGTACTCGTAGCCTTCGCGCTTGAGCGTGTCGTAGAGAAACTGCTTAGAAGCCAGCGTTTTCTTTAACGCATCCTGCATATACGCCTGGTCCTGGTAGCTCGCCACCGCCGCATGAATAGCGGGCGCCGAGATGCTCATTGGCCCCACTGCATACTGGCTCAGCGTCTTAATCAGGGCCGGCTGGGCCACGAGATAACCCACGCGCAGCCCCGCAAAACCATAGAGCTTGGAAAACGTGCGCGCCACCATCACATTCTGTCCCTGCTTCACGGCGTCCATCAGCGAGGCTGCGCGCGGGTCGGGCAGGTAATCGATGTAGGCCTCGTCAATGAAAACGGGCGTTTTCTTAGAAACGCGGGCCGTAAACGCCTTGAGCTTGGCCGTGTCAAGCACCGTGCCGGTGGGGTTGTTGGGGTTGCAGAGGTACACCAGCGCCGTGCGGGCGTCAATTTTCTTTTCCATCGCCGCCAGGTCTAGCTTGTAGTCCACAGTCAGCGGCACGGCCACAATGGGCGCCTTAAATTTCTCAGCCTTGCGGGTCAGGTCGGCGTAGGATGGGTCGCCGGTGATGATGGCGCCCTGCTGCCCAAAGTGCATGGCGGCGGCCAGCAGCAGCGGGCTCGAGCCCGCATCGAGCATAATGTGCTCCGGGGTCAGCCCTTCGTAATCCGCGATTTTTTGAATCAGGTCTTTGGCTTGCATCGGGTACTGGTAGCAGTTCGCCAGCGACTCCGTAATCGCCTGCTTGGCTTTATCAGAAGGCCCAAACGGGTTCTCATTGGCCGACAGCCGAGCACGCAGCTGCACCGGCGCGGCCCGCAGCACTTCCTCATCGGTTAGCGCATTGGTGGGGGGTAGGGGCGCCAGCGGCAGCACTGGCGACGCGGCCAGCGCCGTCAAACCCGTGGGCAATAGCGACACGCTGCCAGCCAGCAACGCGCCCGATTTCAGCCAGTTGCGGCGGTTCATCAGGTTTTTCATGAGCGTATAAGTTTGGGATTCAAATTCAAATAGGTTCGTAGGTAACATTAGCTTTTGACGGTGGGGTAGGCCACGCGCTGCGCACTCAGGCGGTTGTGCACGGCAGCCACCGCACTGCGCGCCGACTCGAACGCGCCCGCCATCCAGGCGGTGAGGTAGGTGGTATGCTCGCCGGCAAAATGCACATTGTGGTCTGGCTTGAGCAGCGCCTGGTAAATGCCCTGGCGCTCCTCGGGCGAGTACAACGCCCAGCCACCCAGGCTGTAAGGCTGCTTGTGCCAGCTCACCGAAAACGACTGCTCAAATTCCTTGGCGTACTGCGGATGAATAAGCTGGCCCTTCTGCAGCGCCAGTTGCTCGCGCTGGGCGTAGGTCAGCTCGCCCACCCGCTGGGCTTTCTCGTTAAAGTTGTAGTAGCCAATGAGAATGCCTTTCTGGCTCAAGTAGTCATAAGAAGGATAAAAAATCTGCGTCAACTCATTGTTGGTGTGCGTGATGCCTCCGTATATCTGCTCATCTTCTTCCCAAAAGCGGCGCTTGAACTGCAGGCCGATTTTGCCCACTTGGATGTAGGGCACGTAGTCGATGGCCCGACTCACCTCGGCCGAAAAGTTGTGGGTCAAATTGCTGAGCACTGGCAGGGGTAGGGTGCAGATGCAGAGGTCGCCCGCCAGCTCGTGCGGGCCCTGCTGGTCCTGATACACGACCCTGACGCCATCGGGCTGGTTGTGGATGGCCGTCACCGCTGCCCCCAGCTTCAGGCAATCGGCTACCTTCCGCTCCAGCGCTTGTGCAATGCGGTCCATGCCGCCAACGGCCTGGAACATCGTCATTTGCAGCTCATAGGTATATTCGGCCACGTTGTAGAAATCGGGGTCGAGCAGGCCCGAACTCACGATATCGGCCAGGCGGTGCGGATTGGTGAGCTTGCCGGCCTGGTTGCCCGCACCCGGCGCCTCCACGTAGCCGCGCCGCGCCGAGGCCTTGTAGAGCTTGTCGATATCGAGGCCACCTTCGGCACGCAGGTATTCCAGCACCTTGGCACCATCTTCGGCCGTGAGGCCAGTGTCTGCCTGGTGCTGGCTCACGGTTTTGGCCAGCAGCTCGTGCATATAGCCGCGCACATCGTTGTGAATTTCGCGGGCGCGCACCTTTTTGTTCGACAATGGCCCCTTGCCCTCGGCAAAGTAGTAGCTGCCCTCGTTCACGTTGTTGTACACTTCGAGCGGCACCCCGAGCTCCTTGCAGTAGTGCATCACCAGCTGGTGGTGGTGCGGAATGCGCGACGGCCCTGCGTTGAAATACAGACCTTTATCGAAATTAGCCGTCTGTTGCGGGTTGGTAGACTCGGCAGTGGTGGCGCCGCCGCGCACGCTCCAGCAGCGGCCGCCGCTCCGCTGCCGCGCCTCCAGGATGGTGCAACGGTAACCCAGCTTGCGCAGCTCATAGGCGGAGGTTAAGCCCGCCAGACCACCACCCAGAATAATGACGTGCTTACCCTGCCCGCTACCCGGCCGCAAATCGAATGCGTGAGCCGGGGCGGCGGGCAAGAGGTTCAGCGCTAACATAGCGGGGTAAACTCCAGCGCCCACAGTAGCACTCTTAGCAAGAAAGTCTCGGCGGGATATAACTTTTTCCATTAAACTAAAATATGACCTAAAATTTAAGGGCAATATTCTATGAAAAAAGTATTTTCTGAAAAATTACCTTTAAATTTTTAGGTAGTATTTTAAAATATGATGCTCTTTTATCCTTACCCCCCCCTTAGTTTATTAAACAAATTATCACGATTGCTTTAACTGACGTTTTAGAAGCATAGCCAATAAATAATCAGCTGGGCCTGTCGATAGGCGCTTGTTTATCCGTACCTTTGCGGCCCGAAATCCTACTTCACCAGACGCACGAGTTGCGTCGCACAACCCCCAAGGTTTATGGCAGTTAAAATCCGCCTCGCCCGTCGTGGCCGCAAAAAGGCCGCGACTTACGACATCGTAGTAGCCGACGCCCGCGCTCCCCGCGATGGCCGCTTCATCGAGAAGCTCGGTACCTACAACCCTAACACAAACCCTGCTACTATCCAGTACGATGGCGAGCGTGCTTTCTATTGGGTAATGAACGGCGCCCAGCCTACCGAAACGGTTCGCGCCATGCTGGCCTACCGGGGTGTATTGCTGCGTCGTCACCTGCAGCTCGGCGTTACCAAAGGCGCCCTGACCCAGGACGTAGCTGACCAGCGCTACCAGGCTTGGTTGAGCGACAAGGACGCTAAAATCGAAGCCAAGAAGACCGGCCTCACCGACACGAAGGCTGAAGCCCGCGCTACTGCCCTTGCTGCCGAAACCAAAGTGAAAGAAGCTCGTGCTGCTGCCTTGGCACAGAAGCAAGCTGCTGCACTGGCCGCCGCTACTCCCGCCGCTCCGGCTGCAGAGGAAGCTACCGAAGGCTCGACGGAAACTGCTGAAACTTCGGCCGAAGCCGCCGCGTAGTTTCGGGATAACCCGCTAAAAAAGCACGTCATGCTGAGGCCCTCTCAGCATGACGTGCTTTTTTAAATCCCTACCCTCCTTCCTGCCCCTAAGCACGCCCTATATGACTCTTGATGAATGCTTCGAGCTAGGCTTTATTGTGAAGCCGCACGCCCTCAAAGGCCAGATGACGGCCCAGCTAGACGTGGACGACGCCGCTACCTATGCCAAGCTGAAGACGGTATACTTGGCGCTGGCCACGGCGCCAACCAAGCTCACGGCCTACCAGGTAGAGCGCGTGAACCCACAGGGTGCGCAGCGCGTGCTCATCAAGCTCAAGGGAATCGAGCGCATTGAAGAAGCGGAGCCGCTGCGGGGGTCCAAGCTCTGGCTGCCGCTGAGCGAACTGCCGGAATTGGGCGAAGCGCAGTTTTACTTCCACGACGTCATTGGCTTTCAAGTCGTTGATGAGAAGGAAGGCGTGCTGGGAGTAGTGGAGAATTTCTACGAGTTTCCGCAGCAAGACGTGCTGGCCATGCGCTACCAGGGCCAAGAAGTACTGCTGCCGGTGGTAGACGAGCTGGTGAGCCACGCCGATATGGCAGCTAAGCAACTGTTCGTCAACATGCCCGAAGGCTTGCTGGATATTTATATGAACCCCGGCGCCCACAAAAATCCGAACGCGGAATAAGCACTTGGTAGCTACTCGGTGGCTTAGCTATTCACTTGGCCGAGCCAATGCCTACCCCCTCTTTCCGCTGCAAGTTTACTATTTTCTCCCATGCGCCTCGACATTCTTACGTGCCAGCCAGCTTTGCTTGAAAGCCCGTTTGCGCACTCTATTGTGAAGCGGGCGCGGGACAAGGGCCTTGCTGAAATACAGGTGCACAACCTGCGCGACTACGCCATCAATAAGCACGGGCAGCTCGATGACTACGTGTTTGGGGGCGGGGCTGGCATGGTGCTGCGCGTCGAGCCCATCGCGGCCTGGATTGATGAGCTACAGGCGCAGCGGCCCTATGATGCCATTATCTACCTCACGCCCGACGGCGAAACCCTGCGCCAGCCACTGGCTAACCGGCTCTCGCTGATGGGCAATATCATCCTGCTTTGTGGTCATTACAAGGGAGTAGACCAGCGCATTCGCGACCAGTATGTTACGCACGAAATAAGCGTGGGCGACTTCGTACTGAGCGGTGGCGAGCTGGCGGCAGCCGTGCTCGTAGATGCGGTGGTGCGGCTGCTGCCCGGCGTGTTGGGCAACGAAGAATCGGCGCTGTCCGATTCGTTTCAGGACGACCTGTTGGCACCGCCCGTGTACACGCGCCCTGCCGAGTGGCGCGGCTTGGCCGTACCGGAGATTCTGCTTTCGGGTAATACTCCCCAGATTGAGGAGTGGCGCCACGAGCAGGCACTGGCCCGCACCCAAGCCCGCCGGCCCGATTTGTTGGGTTAAAAGCAGAGGTAGCTCGTGTAATGCGCAGCGAGCTACTCTTTTCCCTTGATTACTGCCTCAGCTATTTGCATTTGCGCGGTTAATTTTCTATCTTTGCGCTCCGTTTCGCAAAATACCCATCAGCGAGCAGCGGCGCTGCTCACTTTGTAATTCTTTTTTTTCGCCATGAGCGTACTACTCGACTTCATCAATGCCGAAGGCCAGGAGCGCCGCGCCAGCTTTCCCAAGTTTGCTGCCGGTGACACCATCAACGTGCACGTAAAAATCCGCGAGGGCAACAAGGAGCGCATTCAGCAGTTCCAAGGCGTGGTGCTTCAGCGCCGCAACCCCAGCAGCAACGGCGAAACGTTCACCGTTCGCAAGATTTCCAACCAGATTGGTACCGAGCGGATTTTCCCGCTGCTGTCGCCTAACATCGACAAAATCGAAGTAATCCGCCGCGGTAAGGTGCGTCGCGCCCGTCTGTTCTACCTGCGCGGCCTCTCGGGCAAAGCTGCTCGTATCAAGGAGCGTCGTCGCGACATCGTGAAAGAAGTAGCCGCATAAGCTACCGTCTTCCTTTAGCTAAAATAGCCGGCTTCCCTACTCGGGAAGCCGGCTATTTACGTTTTGCGCAGGGCCTACCCCTGCTTGGCGGCTTTTAATTCGTTTAGGGCTTCTTGGGCCTGCTCCCGGTTTTTGCGGTTTTTGCGCGAGTTTTTCTGCTCCTTTTCCGTGGCTTTGGTGTAGCGGGCGGGCGGCGCGGCGGGCGGTGGCCCAGCCGCGAAGAAGGCCAGAAGGTTCTGGCGCAAGGCGGGCGTCAGGTGCTCGTACTTATGCTGGTGCAGCTCGCGCAGGAGGCGTTCGTAAGTTTCGTCGGCCAGGATGTAGTCGGTGGGGCGCGTGGGGCGGCCGGTGTCGAGGTTAGTGTTGGGTAGGTAAGCGAGGGTGGCCGTGGTATCGGTGTGCTGGCGATTGGCCAGGGCGCTGTATTGAGTAAGAGCATCGCGGTAGCTGGTCCGGAACCGCGCGCCGTCGGCGGTACTCGGCACCCTGAAAGCGAAGGGCTTCAGCGGCCCGACTTTGGGCAGGATGCTCAGTACGCCTGACAAAATGCGCGCGCCCAGGCCCGGCCGCTCTTTGGTATCGCCAAACTCGCGGCGGTACTCACGGGCGCTCATGTGGTAGACGTAGTCGCGGCGGCGTGCGCTGGGGCTAGCCTGGCGAATTTCCTTGCGCTTGTTGACCCACGCGGCGCGCGCAGCGGCGGGCAACAGCTGGTTGACGGCCAGCCGAAAAGCCCCTACCCCCGCATCTACGTTGAATAAAACCTGGCCCAG
>CAZZDR010000187.1:0-6987 GCA_964652535.1 uncultured Hymenobacter sp.
AACTCGACGTTCTCGCGCACCATGATTACGTTCACGACCGTGTTCTTGGTAGTCGTGATTCTCTACATCTTCGGGGGCGAAACGCTGCGCTCGTTCTCGTTTGCCATGATTATCGGCATCATCTTCGGCACGTATTCATCGCTGTTTATCGCTACGCCCATCATCCTCGATACCTATGGTAAGAAGGAAGAGCGCGAGCGCAAAGCAGCTGGCGAGGACCTCTCCGGCCTGTCCGGCGACGCGCCCAAGCTGAGCCGCGCCACGGTGTAGGGCACTACCCCTGTCCCAAAAGCAAAAAACCTGGCCGTAAAGGCCAGGTTTTTTTGTGCCTGCTAAGTGGCTCACGGGCCTGACCTCTTTGGTAGCGGACGCGACTGCCCATGCCGTAAGCGCCTAAAAAAAGCCGGGACTTGCCCGGCTTTTTTATTTTTCTAGAGAGCGTAGGGCACTATACCAAGATGCCTTCGGCCACTACTTCTTTCACCTCGGGTACCATGCGCTTGAGCAGGTTCTCGATGCCCGACTTGAGCGTGACGGTGGCCGACGGGCAGCCCGAGCACGAGCCTTGCAGGTTCACGGTCACGATGCCATCGTGGTAGCTTTTGAAGGTGATGTTGCCACCGTCTTGCTCCACGGCGGGGCGCACGTAGTTGTCGAGCAGGTCAATGATTTTCTGGCTGGTGAAGCCGTCCTGCTGCGTGGGGTCGCCGGCGCTGGCGGCCTGGGCAGCCTTTTGCTCGGCAGCGGGGTCCACAATAAACAGCTCGCCACCGGCCTCTACGTAGCTCTTGATGAACTGGCGCAGCTCGGGGATGATGCTGGTCCAGCCCAATTCAGGCTGCGTTTTGGAGACGGTAATGAAGTTTTGGGCGATGAACACGCGGCCCACATAGTCGAAGCCAAACAGCTCCTGTGCGATGGGCGAGTTGGCCGCCGACTCCAGGGTCGGATAGTCTACGCTCACGCCGTCGGGCAGCAGGGTAGAGTTGAGCACGAATTTCATGCTCTCAGGATTGGGCGACGCCTCGGCGTAGATGGAGATAGTAGACATATGCGTAGGTTTTTGGAGTTGCTAGGAACAGTATGTGGGCGTGAACACCCTGGCATGCTGGATTGATTCTAAACTAGAACTTAAGAACAAGAAATCTCAGCCAAGGTTCTACAACTGGTTGGCGCGGGCGCGTAGCAGCAGGTCGGCCAGCACCAGTTGGGTCATAGCTTCCACGATGGGTACGGCGCGCGGCAGCACACAAGCATCGTGGCGGCCGCGGCCGGCCAGCGCCACTTCTTCGCCCGCTTGGTTGATAGTTTGTTGGGTTTGCAGGATGGTAGCTACCGGCTTGAACGCCACTCGGAAATACACATCCTGGCCGTTGCTGATGCCACCCTGGCTGCCACCGCTGTGGTTGGTGCGGGTGCGCACGCGGCCCGCCTCATCGGTGTAAAACTGGTCGTTGTGCTGCGAGCCAGGCAGCTTAGTACCCTCGAAGCCCGAGCCAAACTCGAAGCCCTTCACGGCATTGATGCTGAGCAAGGCGTGGCCCAGCACGGCGGGCAGCTTGTCAAACACGGGCTCGCCGAGGCCAGGTGGCAGGCCCGTGGCCACGCCGGTTACCACGCCGCCCACGGTGTCTTGGGCAGCTTGCGCAGCTCGGATGCGCGCTTCCATAGCGGCAGCTGCGGCGGGGTCGGGGCAGCGCACGGGGTTGCTGTCGATGAGGCTCAGGTCGAGCGCCTCGTAGGTTTTGCCCACTTCTACCTCGCCCACGGCCGACACGTAGGCTTTCACCTCGACGCCAAAATGAGCCAGCAGCGCGGCGGCCACGGCGCCGGCGGCCACGCGGGCGGCCGTTTCGCGGGCCGAGCTGCGGCCGCCGCCGCGGTGGTCGCGGCGCCCGTACTTGGCGTCGTAGGTGTAGTCGGCGTGGCTGGGGCGGTAGGCACCCGCAATGTGCGAGTAGTCGTCGGAGCGCTGGTCGGCGTTGGGAATAAACAGGCTGATGGGCGTGCCCGTAGTTATCCCCTCAAACGTGCCCGACTGCACTTGCACGCGGTCGGCCTCCTGGCGGGGGGTAGTGAGGGCCGACTGCCCCGGCCGCCGCCTATCGAGCGCCCGCTGAATGGCAGCTGGGTCCAGGGCCAGGCCCGCCGGGCAACCGTCAATGATTACCCCAATCCCTACCCCATGCGATTCGCCGAAGGTGGTGATGCGAAAAAGTGTTCCGAAAGAATTAGACAAAGCAGTTGAGAATTGAGGCTTAGCGATTGGTGCTGAGGTGGTGGCGCCTGTTGCCTGGTCTTTGGCGTTTGCGTGTTGCCGCAGGCGCATCAGGCCTTAGTAGCCAACCACCACGCATCAGGTACCAACCGTGCCAAAGTTACGGTGCCCGCCACCAGCCTACTAGCGCCATCACCAGCAAGGCGGCGAGCAGCACGGTCGCGTAGCGGCCCACCTGGGCATACACATCAAGGGACTGTAGGCGGGCATCGGCGCGGGCCAGCGCCGGGCCATAGAAAGGGTCGTCGTTGACGTTGGCACCGGCAAGGGAGGTAGGGCGGTCGGTGCCGCTCACCAGCAGCCGCAGCTCGGGGCGCAGGGTATCGTAGCGGGCTGTTTGCGGATTAAAAAAAGGTAGCCGCCAGATGCTGTCTAGCGGCAGTGGGCCGGGCCGCTGGGCCACCAGCCGGTAGCGAAAGGTCTTGCGAAAGCGCCCATCGGGCAGCGCCTCCTCCCGAATGTCGGGGCCATACACTTCGAGCCCGGCGCGGGGCCGTGCGGAAGGCGGGGCCAGCGTGGCCGGGTTGCCCGCTCCCTCTACCCCAAAGGTGTACGTAAACGCTTCGCCCGTATGGAAGTGCGTGCCACTCACGCCCTCGTGCAGCACGTAGTCGCCCACCGCTACCCCCCCCGGCGCGGGCAAAGGCAGCACAGCCACCAGCAGCGGCGCAGCAGTATAGGTTTTGTACGTAGCTAGGCGCGCATCGTCGCCGGGCTCCGGCTTCTTGAGCAGCTTAAACTTGGTCATGGTCAGGCGCAGGGCCGCAAATTGCAGGTCTTGCGCCGTGAGGGGGTAGTAGGTGGCGGCCGCCAGCCGAAAGCGCAACAGCACTTGCCCGCCCACTTGGCGCACGGTGTCGGGCAGGGTCGAGGGGTCGGGAGCTGCTACTTGCCAGGTGGTAGGCTGGCGCAGCTTGTGCAGCAGCTCCGTTACCTGGTTGCTAAAATCGTAGAAATTGAGCAGCGCCTGGTCGGCCGGCTTTAAATAAAAATATAGGCTCACGCGTACGCCCTGGCCCACATACACGCGCCGGCGGTCGGCTTCCAGCGCCAGAAAAGCAGCATCGGGCGGCTCGTAGAAGTACTTGGGTTTGGGCTTGCCCAGCAGCTGGTCGAGCGAGCCCACAGCAGCGCCTGGTGGCACGCCCGTAGCATCGGGCGGCACCGGTCCCACCCGCACCCGGCCACCGGCGCTACGCAGCACCCGCCCGTTCACGGTCAGGCTAAAGGCGGGCACCACGTAGTCGCCCTCGGTGTAGGGCAGGTAGTGCTGCGCCACCGTGAGTTCGGTACGACGGGCGCCGCCCGGCAGCAAGCGAGTGGTAGTGGTAGTGGTAAGCTTGCCTTTGCGAAAGCCCTCTATCTCGGGAAAGGCCGAGTGGCTAGCCAATGGCGCGTCCTGTAGCCTAAAGGCTAGCTTAAACGACTCGGCCAAGGCAATGGTGGTAGGTGGCGCTACTAGGTTCACTACGCCAGCGGCCGGTAGGCTAGGCTGGCTATTAGCAGGCGCGCAAGCACTTAGTAGTAGCCAACTGGCCAGCAGCCAGCCCAATCCGCCTACCCCCCTCAAAAAGCTCCAGGCCCTCAATTTTTTTATCGAATATAAAATCTGGCGCTAGCAGCGCGCTCGTATAGCTGCTAGAAGCTGGCAAAGCTACCTTGCTAGCCATTGACTATACCAAGCCCTAGTAACTGGTTGGCCAGACCAAGTTAAGCTAGAGTAGTTGCCCAGCGGCCAGCAATTGTGGCTAGGTCTTGCTTTTTAATGTTGCCCAGAAAGCCGGCTTCCTTTGGAAGTCGGCTTTTTACTTATTAGGGCCGGGCCTTGCGCACCCCAGTCCCCTGGCTGGTACAGCCATGAACCTAGCAAAACGCTGCATCCCGACAGCGCGCTATAGTGGGCCTAGCAAGCCGAGATCCCCTACCCCTATCCGCCTTGGCAAATAGTGTCTAAATAGTCTAAAAATTGGACTATTTAAGCTCGACAATAGGCAGAACGTTATGAGAAGACACTTTTTTCAATAATTATTAACTCAGCTCTATCCCAAAATCACTGGTCTTAGAGCCAAGCATTTGCTTGAAAAGAAAGCATACGTTCTATTGCGCGGGCGCAATTCTGTTACTCACCCCTGGTCGGTAAGCTTCGTAGAGGGTATTCGAAACATATAGCCCAGTATATCAGCGGCTAACTGCGGCGCTAGTTTTTCCAGCGAGTTCTTGATTACGTTTTATTTCCTTTTCCCATTTCTCTTTTTATGCCCACTACTTTCTCTCCGGATTCTCCGCGGCAGCAAGCTGCTTCGGATCAACCACTGCTGACGCCCATCAAGCGGCGCTCTTTCTTTATGTATGCGGGGGCTACGGCAGGGGCTACGGCCCTGGTGCTGGCAGGCTGCAGCAAAGATGACTCTTCGCCAGACACCATCGACGTGGGCATGGGCGACGCGGGCATACTAAACTATGCCTATGCGCTAGAGCAGCTAGAGGCCGCCTTCTATGCGCAGGTTAAAGCTGGCTCTTACTACACGGGGCTCGCTCCAACCAGCGCTGAAAAGCAGATTTTCGACGACCTAGCGCTGCACGAAGCTATTCACCGCGACTTTTTGAAAGCAGCCTTGCAAGCCAACAGCATTACGCCGCTGAAAGACTTGACCCCAAATTTTAGCTCTATAAACTTCGGTGACCGCTCCAGCGTCTTGTCTGCTGCTCAGACGTTTGAGGATACCGGAGTAGCTGCCTATAATGGTGCCGGGCGCTTCCTGAGCAATAATGCGAACCTAGCCTTGGCTGGTAAAATTGTGTCGGTAGAAGCTCGGCACGCCGCGCTCATTCGCGACCTGCGCAACTACAACAGCTTTGTGGCTGTCGATGTAGTCAACACATTTACCCCATCTGCCCCCGCTACTGCCGGGGTCTACTTGGGCGAAGGCACTGCTGCAAACACGCAAGGCAATGGCAACCCTGGCCCTGGCCAAGAGCGCTCGAAGCGGCCGCCGGTAATTCTCCAGGCGGTCAACAACTTCTTAGCCGATGGCTCAAAGCTCTCGGCTAATAGCTTCGCTTAGTACGCTTGTTGTCATTCATTTATCTAATTTTTGCCTTGTCATGGATTTCTTTCAACTTTTCTCCGATTTAGAGAAAGCCGACCCCGAGTTTCTCGACCGTATTAACCCACGCCGTCGGGTGTTTAAGTACTTGGGTAATGCTGGCCAGAAGATAACTACTGCCGCCGTACCGGCCGTACTGGCTTCTTTCTTCAACCGTGCCTATGGCCAAAGCGCTGCGCTGACTCCCCCCGTGCAGGCTGTGCTTACGCTGGCTTTGCAGCTAGAATACCTGGAGTACCACTTCTATAACACTGCGCTTGGCATCACTGGCTTGGTGCCGTCGCAAGAAACTGCGGCTATTACCACTATCCGCAATGACGAAGCTGGGCACATCAATGCGCTACGTGCGGTGCTAGGTTCGGCCGCACCTGCTCCCTACCTCGTTAGCGACTTCGACTATTCGGGCGGCAGTGGTTCAGGCAATGGTCCTATGAAAAACGCACTGCTCCCTGGTTCGACTGGAAATACTAATGGTGCCCTGTTTTTTGCAGCTGGCCAAGCCTTCTCCGACACGGGGCAGCGCGCCTACAAAGGCGGTGCTCCTACGCTGAATACTACCGCTACTAAGGATATCCTGGAAGCTGCTCTTAACATTCACTCGGTAGAGGCGCGCCACAATTCGCACTTCCGCACCGTGCGCCGTGCTCTTGTGGCTAACTCGCTCGGTTCAGCTGGTGCCCCGGCTGTAGCGCCCTACGATGCCGCCCCCAAAAGCTGGATTAGCCTCATCGATAACAATGGCCCTACGGCTCCGGACAATAGCAAGCCAGCCAGCAAAGTGTATGGCCCTGGCTCGCCAGCTACCGGCACGCCAGACGCATCTTACCCCGGCGAAGACAATGTTTCGCAAGCTGGTGTAAACCTGACTACCATCAACAGCACTTATACCGCAGCAGCCGTTTCGGAGGCGTTTGATGAGCCGCTTGACCCAGCTACTGTGAAGACCATCGCCCTGTTATTCACTTCAACTGCTGGTAAGGCCAAAGGATTGTTCCAATAATTGTTGCGACCAGTATCGTCAGCTCCAGCCCTACTTGCTTAGCCGACGACAATACAAGCTACTGTGAACAAGTGATCTACGAATTTTTACTACAGACTTAGCTGTAGAACTTACTCGTACTTGCCACACTAGTTAATGGGCTGCGGTATGGTGCTATAGTAAAAACCTTACTTCGTAATCCTTACCCAATAACCTGCACTATTTGGAGCTTATTAAATTAATTTTCAATAGCTCAAAATCCAGTCAAGCGCCACTTTCCGTATAGGAAAGTGGCGCTTTTGTGTGTAATGGCCTCATTATTGTCTCAGACTCATAATAGAGCTATAAAAATATTTTCGCGCAGAAGCTGATAATGTTCAATTCTCAAGTAACCTGAACAGTATCAATTGCCGTATGGTGGCCGGTAGCTCTGCTAGCAATTCAATTTCCCCTTTTTCTTCATTTATGTCAACTAAACTCATCCCTAGTTCGCAGCCCCAATTGTCTGATTTAGACAAGCCGCTGTACTCGCCCATCAAGCGGCGCTCGTTCTTCATGTATGCTGGGGCCACGGCCGGCGCTACCGCCCTCGTGCTAGCAGGATGCAGCAAAAGTGACTCGAC
>CAZZDR010000188.1:0-3976 GCA_964652535.1 uncultured Hymenobacter sp.
ATTTCGCTCATGGCGCGCACTACTGGGCGAGCGCCGCTGGGGTCCTTTATCAGCTCAAAGCCGATAGCATTGACCTTTTTGCGGGCCAGGGCGTTGATAAACTCGGGCGTCATGGTGCCCATTTGCAGCGCCGAAATGAGCGTTTGGCCGGGGCGCATCAGCTCGATTTCGTCGAGCATGGGCGGGGCCACTTTCAAGATAATATCGGCCTTGTATACCTCGTCGGTGGAGTAGGCGATGGTGGCGCCAGCCTCCGAGTAGTCGTGGTCGGAATACTTGCTGGGCTCGCCGGCCCCGCTTTCCAGCATCACCTCGTGGCCCTCGCTTACGAGGTGCAGCACGGCTTCGGGCGTGAGGCCCAGGCGGTTTTCCTGCAGCGAAGTTTCTTTGGGTAGGCCGATGAAGAGCTTGCGCTTGCGCGTTTCCACGGCCAGCATCGACTCTTGGGTGAAGTAAGCGCGGCTCGTGGCCAGCGCGCCAAAGCCAGAGGGTAGCTGTTCGGCCATAAACTTGGTAATGAGCAATAAGTAATGAGTGCGGAGCAACTGACTTGCTGCTAGCTACTCATCATTCATTGCTCATTGTTCATTACTAATTGATAATTGTCTTGATTCGGGGCCGGTTGCGGTCAGCTCCACCAGCAGTCGCTGCGGGGGTAGCAGGCTGGCCACACGGCTGGGCCACTCTACTAAGCAAAGATACCCCGAATCGAAGTACTCGGCTGCGCCCAGGCGAGCCGCTTCTTCTACGGAGTCGATACGGTAGAAATCGAAGTGGTAGATGGGCTCGCCCCTACCCCCCCGGTACTCATTCACAAGTGCGAAGGTGGGGCTGCTCACGTCGTCGCCTACCCCCAGCTCGGCGCACAAGGCCCGGATGAGCGTGGTTTTGCCCGCGCCCATCTCGCCCTCGAAGGCCACCATAGTTTGGCCGCTCTCAGCGATGGCGGTGGCAAGCTGCCGGGCGGCAGTGGGCAGCGCGGCGAGGTCAGGAATTTGGATGGTGAGCATGGTTATGCCGAACGCGGCAAGTAAGAAAGGAGCTATAATAGAACGTCATTCCGAGCTGGCCGAGGAATGACGGCCAGCGAGTAGCAAGGACGGCTAGTGCATGCGGTCGTTGCGCACGGGTAGGCTCACCACGATTTCGCCCTCGATTTGGAGGAGCTCTTGCAGCCGGGCATCTACCTCGGCGTGGTCGCAGTATTCCTTCGCTAGGTCTACGTAGCTCACGAAGTGGCCGGCTTCGCTGGCCATCAGCTCGTAGTAAAACTGACTGAGCTCGGGGTCGCGGTCTTGCAGGTGCAGCCACAGCAGCTTGAAGCGCTCGCAGCTGCGCGCCTCGATGAGCGACGACACCAGCAGCTGGTCCATGAGCTGGCGCTCGCGCGGGCCGCCCTTGCGCACGTGGGCCATGAGCTGCACTACGTACTCGTCGCGCCGAGGGCGGCCCAGCGGCAGGTTGCGCTTGCGCAGCTCCTTCACTACGCGGTCGAAGTGCTCCCACTCCTCGGTGACTAGGGCCGTGAGCTCATCTACCAGACGCTCCTTTTCGGGGTAGTGCACAATGAGGGAGATGCCGGTGCTGGCCGCCTTCTGCTCGCAGTAGGCATGGTCAACGAGGATTTCCTCCAGGTTTTTGCTGGCCAGGTCGGCCCAGCGCGGGTCAGAGTTAAGCTTGAGCTTGAGAATGGTTTTCTCTTTCATAATCTATCTGGTCAATGGTAATCAGTTGTCCTTGCAAGCCGGCGAAGCAAGCGCACTGGTAACGAGTCGTGCGGCTGTCGTTACTGGTGCGGTTGTTTCACCGGCCTACCCTGGCAAACGATTGCGATTAGCTGAAGAACCGCCAGCGCACACCAAACAGAAAGCGGCGCGGATAGCCCGTAAAGTAGGGGGTAGTAAAGTAGCCGTCGCTCACGAGGCCCTGGTTGACGTAGGCCGCTTTCACAAAAATCGAGGCCGAACCAATGTCGGCCGCCACGAAGACGTTGGCCACCGCGAAGTTTTGCATCGTGAAGCTATCCTGCACGTAAAACTGCTGGGTACTCGGCGCGTAGCCGTAGCCCTTGAAGCGCGACTGGTAGTAGAGCTCGGCCCCTACTTGGGCAAACAACGCGTGCCCGAACACCCGCCGCTGGTAATACACCCGCGACTCGGTAACGAGCGACGGGATGCGCAGGCCGGGGTTGTCGGGGCCCGCGCCCTGCGTGTAGGTACCCTGGTTGTCGAAATACACGCTGCCCACCCGGAAGCGGTGCCGCGCAAAACCCACGAGCAGCCGCTGGCTGCTGCCTAGCTGTGCGGGCAAGCCCTGCGCGTCGTAATACACCAGATTGGTCAGGTTGATGGCCGCCGCACTAAGCTCGATGTTGTGCTCGGCCAGCAGGGGTAGGCGCTGCTTGAGGTGCACCGTGAGCTGCTGGGTGGTGGTATTGTCGAAGGTGCTCGTCCAGTCGTCAGTGCTCTTCACGTTGGTCCACTGGTAGTGGTTGCCCACAAAAAATCGCTGCGTAATGGTGGGCGAATACGAGTTGAGCAGCAGCTCGGCCGAGAGCGGGCCGGTGCGAATGCGGCCACGCAGCCAGAACTCGGCCCCGGTGCCAATGACCCGCACACTGGTATTATCGAGCGGCAAATACTCGCCCGCCACCTCCACGGCGTAAATGCTGCGGTAGTTGAACGAGGCCGTGCCCCCTAAGAATAATTGCCCAAAGTAGTGCGGCGCGGCCGTCGTATCAGCCAGCTCGGTGCTACCTACCCGCACCAGGCGTGCCCCCGGGCCCGAGCGCCCGATTGGCGTAGTCTGGGCCAAATAGGTGGCGTTGCGGTAGCGGGCATACACGTTGTACTCGATGCGGTCGGTGCGACCGAGCAGGCCAAACGTGTTTTCTAGCTGCCGGTAGGTGGCGCGGTCGTCGGTGGCGGTCGGGTTGCGGTAGGTCTGCCGCAGCGGACCCGTTGTAGGATAAAACAGCAGATTCCCAGTCCCATCACGGGGTAGAGCCGCGTCGGTGTAGCCGTTGAATTGCCGGCGCACGTCGAGCACGTGGTAGGCCGTGAAGCCCCTGTCGAGCAGGCGGTACGAGTGAAACAGGTGGAACTGGTCACGGTCGTCGATGTTGATGCCCGGCGAGAGGTACACCCGCTCGTCGCCGTACCTAAACAAGCTGCTATCGCCTTTCAAATCGCTCACATGCTCATTCCTGGTGGGCCAGATGCCGCCCAGCTCGCGGGTGCGCTGCCGGCTGGCCGAGTAGTTGGCCAGCAGGTGGTAGCGGCCATCTTCGGTTTGAAAGCGGCCAAACAGCGTGAAGTTGTTGTGCTCGACCTGCCACTGCGACGAGCCCACGCCGAGTATCTGATTACTAGCAATGCGCTCGTAATCAACCCCAATGCTAAAATTCTTCTTCAGCGAGCGGCTGTAGCTGATTTCGAACACCTGCTCGCCCGATGAGCCCTGCACGTAGCGAAAAAACGAGTACGGCGAGCGGCTGTCGTAATAGGGCACTAAACTAGCATCGAGCGTATTGCGGTCAAACGCATTACGCCCAAAGCGGGCGCCGAGCTGGTAGTTGGGCTGGTAGAGCAGCGGCCGCGACGCTGAGCCCAGCACCCCCAGGTCTTGCTGAAACGTGGTATCATGCGCCCAAAACCGCGACTGCGGCCACTGCGTGAGCGTGGTATCGATGGGCGTGCCGCCCGTGGAGTCGCGCCGCACCTCGGCCTCATAGATGACGCGGGTCGTTTTGGGGCCGTACACCGTTTTGGTCGAGTCGTCGATAATCTGGGCGCGGCCGGCCAGCGGCGCGGCCAACGCCAGCACCAGCAGCCACAAAAACAGCCACCGCCCGGCGGCAAAAGGAGAAGAAACCATGCAGGAAATAAACACGAGAGTACAGCGCCAGCCCGGCCCACGGGCCCCGCGCTACGAGGTAAAGGTACTAGCACCCGGGCGGCCGGTGGCGGCCGCTACC
>CAZZDR010000188.1:4076-6947 GCA_964652535.1 uncultured Hymenobacter sp.
CGCACCTGCGCCGCGGCCGCGGCCTGCGCGGCGGCCGGCAGGCCGGGTGGGCACTTCGTCAGGATGACTACGTCGGCGCGGGCGGCACCGGCGCGGGTTTCGCGCAAGCGGCCAGCGGGCAGCACAAAGTCTGTATAGAAAGGCCGTGCCAGCTCGGTGAGCAGAATGTTGAGGGTAGGGCGCACACGGCGGTGCTGGTAGGCATCGTCGAGCACCACGCAGCTCAGGTGGGGGTGGTGCTGGTGCAGCAGGTCGAGGCCCAGCTGGCGGTTTTCGGCCACGGCCACTGGCACACTTTGGGCTGCGAATTCCTCGAAATACTGCCAGGGCTCGTCGCCCACGGTGGCGGCCGAGTCGGCGGCCGTGGCCAGGCGCGGGCCGGTGGTTTGGCGGCCGTAGCCTCGGCTCAGGATGGCCGGGCGCTGGCCCTGGCGCAGCAGCTCTTCGACCAGCCAGGCCACGTGGGGCGTTTTACCGGTGCCGCCCACCCGCAGGTTGCCGACCCCCAGCAGTGGCACCCAGCCTGGTGCCGAGCGCTTCCAGCCGTGGTCATACAGCCAGTTGCGCATCGCCAGCACGGCGGCATAGAGCCAGGAAAACGGTAACAGCAACCAGGCTGGCCAGGGAGGAAGCATGAGGCAGAAGGCGAAACGAACTCAGAATACAAGCTGAGCTATAAATGCAAAGGTCGGCCGCCACCCCGACCTTTGCGCCATGCCCGATTTCCCTGCCCACCTGCTGCAGCTGCTTTCTACCTTTCCCCTACCCCCCGCCCCGCTGCCAGGTTCGGTAGTGGTACGCAACTCGTTTCACGAGCCGGAGGTGCAGGCCATTCTAAGCGAGTTTGCCCAAAAATTTTACGCCGCCGATACCCAGCGGGTGGGGGTTTTCGGCATCAATCCGGGCCGCTTTGGCGGGGGCCGCACGGGCGTGGCCTTCACCGACCCAGTGGCGCTTAGCACCGAGTGCGGCATTGGCCACACGCTACCCAAGCAGCGGCGCGAGCTGTCGAGCGAGTTCGTGTACCACTTTATTACGGCGCTGGGCGGGCCAGCCGCATTCTACGAGCACTTTTTTCTCAGCTCGGTCTATCCGCTGGAGCTTACACACGCCGGCAAGAATTATAACTACTACGACGCGCCAGCCCTTACCAAGGCCTTGTGGCCCGACATGCGCCGCTCGCTCAGCGAGCAGGTGCAGCAGTTGGGCCTGCGCCGCGACGTGGCCGTGAGCCTGGGCCGCCGCAACGGCGAGTTTTTGCGCAAGCTCAACGACGAGTTGGGCTTGTTCGAGCGCATCGAGATTCTGGACCACCCGCGCTTTCTGATGCAATACCGCCGCAAAGCGCTGGCCGAAAACGTAGCTAGGTACGTGGCGGTGCTGGGCGGGCTGCTTCAGTAACTATTAATTATTCCAAATAAAATCGTTTGTCTTTGCAAGCGCAGCGTGGCAATTGCTCCAGAACGAGTCGTGCGGGTGTCATTCTGCGGCAACTACCGCGTTGCGCTCACAAGTACAGACACCTTGATGATACCACAGCCACCTTATAGCTATAGTATTCCATCACCCTTCCTCACTCCTACCCCTATGCCTACCGTTCAAGACCTTGCCCGCGTGCTCGAAGCTGCCGCGCCCCTCGCCTACCAGGAAAGCTATGACAACGCGGGCCTGCAGTGCGGCTTGTCCGAGGCTGAAATCACCGGCGTGCTCGTGGCCCTCGACTGCACGCCGGCCGTGGTGGCCGAGGCTGTGCGGCGCGGCTGCAACGTGGTGCTGTGCCACCACCCGGTTATCTTTCGGCCACTCAAGCGTCTCACCGGCAAGGGCTTGGTTGAGCAAACCATTATGGCAGCGCTCCAGGCTGGGGTAGCCATTTACGCCGCCCACACCAACCTTGACAACGTACGCCACGGCGTAAATGCCAAGCTGGCCGACAAGCTGGGCCTGGTGAACACCCGCATTTTGGCGCCCCAATCCGGCACGCTGGCCCGCCTCATCACCTACGTGCCCAGCACGCCCGCCTACGCCGGCGTGGCCGACCAAGTGCTGGCCGCGCTCTACGCCGCCGGCGCTGGCCAAGTGGGCAGCTACGCCGACTGTAGCTTCCAGATGCCGGGCACCGGCACCTTTACGCCGGGTATGGGCACCCAACCAACCATTGGCGCCGAAAACCAGGCCGAGCGCGTGGCCGAAACCCGGCTCGAAGTGCTCCTACCGCTGCACCGCCAGGCTGCCGTGCTGGCTGCCCTGCGTCAGGCGCATCCCTACGAGGAAGTGGCCTACGAGCTGATTAAGCTCGAAAACCAGCACCAGGACGTGGGCGCGGGCATGGTGGGCGAATTACCGGTGACCCTACCCCCCGCCGAATTTCGAAAACGCCTGAAGGCTGTGCTGGGCGTGCCCGTAGTGCGCCACACGGCCTTCGACAAAGACATCAAAAAGGTGGCGCTGTGCGGCGGGGCGGGCAGCTTTTTGACCAGCGCGGCGGTGGCGGCCGGGGCCGATGCCTACGTGACAGCCGACATAAAATACCACGAGTTTTTTGCGCCCGAGGGCCGGCTGCTGCTCTGCGACGTGGGCCACTTTGAGAGCGAGCAGTTTACGAGCGAGATTTTCCGCGATTTGCTGCTGGCGGCGTTCGGTCGTACTTTTGCGGTCTTATTCGCCGATACTCCCACGAATCCCGTTCAGTATGACTGCTAATTCCGCCGCCGTGGCAAATCCGGCCGACGCGCCCGTTTCCGCCAAGCTAGAAGCGTTACTCAACCTGCAACGCATTGATTCACAGCTAGATGAAATTCGACGTGTGCGCGGTGACCTGCCCGAAGAAGTTCGCGACCTCGAAGACGAAATTGCTGGCTACGAAGCCCG
>CAZZDR010000189.1:0-6866 GCA_964652535.1 uncultured Hymenobacter sp.
TTCAGCGGGCCGAACTGGCTCCAGTCGGGGCGGCTCCAGGCGCCGTGGGTCCAGGGGCCCATCACGAGGCGGTTGGTGGCGCCGGGGTTCTGCTGCTCGATGGCCTGGTAGGTGTGCAAGGCCCCGAATAAGTCCTCGGCATCGTACCAGCCGCCCACTACTAGCACGGCCGGCCGCACGCCCGTGAGGTACGGCCGGATGTTGCGTGCCTGCCAGTAGGCGTCGTAGGTGTCGTGCGCCAGGTACTCGTTCCAGATGCGCGCCCGGCCATTGAAATACTGGCTTTTATTCGCGTTTTTGAGTGGCCCCAGGTCCAGAAAAAACTGGTAGGCATCCGCGATTTTCAGCGGAAACAACTCCTTGTACTCGGCCAGCGGCTTGGGCCGGGGCACGTCGAAGTAGTTGGTAAAATCGAAGTTATCGAGCAAGAAAAACGCCCCGCCGTGCCGGGCATCATCGCCCATAAACTCGTCCGTGACCGGCGCCTGCGGCGACACGGCCTTGAGCGCCGGGTGGGCCTGCGGCAGGCTAGCCGTGGCATAAAACCCGGGGTACGAGATGCCCATGATGCCCACGCGGCCGTTGTTGTTCGGCACGTGCCGGAGCAGCCACTCGATGGTGTCGTAGGTATCGGTGCTCTCGTCGTGGGCGGCATTTTTGCCCGTGGCTTTGGCGGTTTTGCTGCCGCTGGAGGGGGGTAGGGCCGGTGTCATTTCCTCAAACTGCCCCTCGCTGAGGTAGCGCCCGCGCACGTCTTGGTACACAAAAATGTACTTCTCCTGGCTGAGCTCGCGGCTGGGGCCGGGGCCGCGCGTGGGGTACTTGGCCCCGCGCGGGCCGGCCGAGTAGGGCGTGCGCTCCATCAGGAAGGGGTAGGGCTGGGCGGCGCTGGCATCGAGCGGCACGTAGAGAATGGTGGCCAGCCGGGTACCGTCGCGCATGGGAATGAGCTGCTCTAGCTTACGGTAGTTTTGGCGCACGAAGAGCGAGTCTTGGGTGCGAGTGGCGGGCGTAGTTTGGGCAGCGGCGGGCAGCGTAGCGGCGGTAGCGAGCAGCAGGCAGCCGGCTAGCCGGCGGGGGTAGGAGCGGGGCATAAAGAAGGGCGAGAAACGCTTGCGGGCCGGAAAGTAGTGCGTACCCAGCGTTTGCGGGGCCCCTGCCGGTGGGGTAGGGCCGAAACCCCGGCGGCCGCTCGTAGTTTTAGCGCCTCAACCGTTTCCTACCCCTGTTCATGGCCTACCAACCCAACCCCGCCCGCTACGAGGCGATGGAGTACCGCCGCTGCGGCCGCAGCGGCTTGCAGCTGCCCGCTGTATCGCTGGGCCTGTGGCAAAATTTTGGCGAGAAAGACGCGCAGGCCAACTGCCGCACTATGCTGCGCACGGCCTTCGACGCGGGCATCACGCACTTCGACCTGGCCAACAACTACGGCCCGCCCCCCGGCGCCGCCGAAGAAACGTTTGGCCGCCTGCTGCACGACGATTTTCGCCCCTACCGCGACGAGCTCATCATCTCCAGCAAGGCGGGCTACGGCATGTGGCCCGGCCCCTACGGCGACGGTGGCTCGCGCAAGTACCTCATCTCTAGCCTCGACCAGAGCCTGCGCCGGATGAAGCTCGACTACGTCGATATTTTCTACCACCACCGCCCCGACCCCGACACGCCCGTAGAGGAAAGCATGGGCGCCCTCGACACGCTGGTGCGCCAGGGCAAGGCCCTGTACGTGGGTCTCTCCAACTACCCGCCCGAGCAGGCCCGCCGCGCCATCGAGGTGCTGCGTACGCTGGGTACGCCCTGCCTCATTCACCAGCCCAAGTACTCGCTGCTAGTGCGCGAGCCCGAGCAGGGCTTGCTCGATGTGCTGGCCGAGGAGGGGGTAGGGTGCATCCCGTTTTCACCCTTGGCCCAGGGCCTGCTAACCGATAAGTACTTGAAAGGCATTCCGGACGACTCGCGGGTGGCCCGCAACCTCGGCAACGGTGCCCTCGACGAAAACCAGCTCACACCCGCCAACGTGGCCAAGGCGCAAAAGCTCAACGAGCTGGCTCAGGCCCGCCAGCAAACCCTGGCCCAACTGGCCCTGGCCTGGGTGCTGAAAGACCCACGCATCACGTCGGTCATCATCGGCGCCAGCAAGCCCCAGCAAATAACCGACGCCATCGGTAGCCTGAAAAACTACCAGTTCAGCCCCGAGGAATTAACCCAAATCGAAGCGATTTTGAAGGGGTAGGGAATAATGTAGTGGGAGCAATGAGCAGGACGTTCTCTTTACGCTCATTGCTCCCACTACTCAATTCTTCTCACGGCGATGTGGCTACCCTAGGCAGCGGCTCTTTGGGCACCACGCCGGGCAGCAGGCGCAGCGTGGTATCGAGGCGCTGGGTGAGGATGAGTTGGCGAACCTGCCGGCGCAGGTCGGCCTGGGCCTGGCGCTGCTCCTGCTTTTGAAAAGGCTTAACGTGGTACTTCGTGTGGGGCGCGTCGCGGCTCAAGTTCACGTAGGTGAGCGGCGCGCGGCGGCGGCGCGTGGGCTCGCCAGCCTGAATGCGGGCAATGCGCTTGTCGTTGTTGCCGGTAAGGGCGTGCAGCACGTTCAGGCCCACGTAGAGGTCGGCGCGGCCGTCGAGGTCATAGTGCCCATTAATTTGCAGCTCGGTGAGGTTGCTGTTCAGGCGCAGATTTGGGATGAGCAGCCGCCCCTGGCTCAAGACAAATTCAGTGCTGACGGGCTCAAAAAACAAGTGGCCCATGCGCTTTTTGAACAGCTTAAATGTCTCTTCCAGCACCTCCACCTCCACTAGCTCCAGCTCGCGCAGGTCGGCTTTGAGGTAGCCATTGGTATTGTCGAGGTTAGGCAAAAACTTCTCGTCGAGGTCGGTGCGCACAGCGGCCACGCAGCGTAGGGTTCCCTGAATATTGCTGCGTTCTAGCACGTTGAGGCTCATAGCCGTGGCCGTGCCGAACAGCTCGGGCAGTTTAATATCTTCGAGCAGCACCTGCGCCTGCAAGGGGTGGTGCCGGCGCCCGGCGTTGGTGATGAGGCGCCCGCGTAGCGTCACGCGGCCGCCTAGGGTGTTCACGGTGCAGTCGTCGAGCATAGCCTCACCTGCTTGCAAGTGCGACACCAGCCGGAACTGCGTGCCCTGCACCGCGGCGTAGCGCACCCGGTCGGCCTCTACGCGCAGCAGCGCCGTGAAGCGGCCACTCGCCAGCAGCGAGCCCGGCGCATTGGGCGGCGCGCTCACGCCCTGCCGGGAAGCCCGGCGGGCCGCCCGCAAGCTGCGCCGCGCCGCGGCAGCGGCCGAGTCGGTGCGGGGCGGTGCCACGCTGGCCAGCATGCCCAGCAGCTGCGGCACATCTAGGGTAGCGTAGCGCAGGTAGAGCTTGGCGTCGGCCTTCACAATGTGCAGGCCCTGCAGCTGCACCGTGGCCGAGCCGCTGCCTACCCCCCCCTGCGGCGCCATAAAATACAAGTATGGCAAATTCAGCTGCGAGCCTTGCTTGTCGAAGCGCAGGCGCAGGGCGCGTATCTTCTCCCCATTGGGCAAGATGAGGGTGTTGATGGCGTAATTGACTTTGCCATTAGCAGCCAGCAGCAGCTCCCGAATGGCGGGGCTGCCCGGCGACTTGGCCGAGTGCTTTGGTGGCCGCGAAAGCCGGTCGAGCAAAGACTTGTAGTTAAGGGTATCAAATCTAAAATCAACAGCATATAGCACGGGCACGACTCGCTTGGTGGGGTCGGTAGGCCACTGGGCACGGCCGCTCACCTCCCCATCCCAGAGCTTGCCCCGAATGCCCGTGAGTTGCACCAGGTGGCCGTCGTGGCGAATGCGCACGGCCATTTCGCGCAGCGTATCAGTAGCCAGTGCCAGCCGGCCGCAGCGCAGTGCTACGTCGAGGTGCATACCCGGCGGAATGAGGTGGCTGCCCAGCGTGGTGGCTATGCGCCGGCGAGCGGCCAGCGTGCGCGGCCGGCGGCCGGCCAAGCGCGGCCTGGGGCTGCCGCCGGAGGTAGGGCGCAGCATGCGCCGCAGGCTGCTAATGTCGAGCTCATCCACGGCAAAGCTGCCCACGATGCTGGTGGTAGGGTGCTGGCCGGTGAAGTAATCGAGCAGGTGCACGGTAGTGGCCGTGGCCTGAAACTTCATGCCGCCCAGCACGCCCGTCGCGTTAGAGAGGTGCCATAGGCTGTCGTGCAAGCCGATGCGCACGTTGAAGCTATGCAGGTTTTCGGGGTGCCCCGCCAGCCGAAACGTGGCATCGCGCAGGGTGGCCACGCCGCGCACCGACATATTCTTGCGAAAATCGCCGTGCCGGCGTAGGCCCACAGCCGGTAGCAGGCCGCTCAGGCGCACATCGAGGTCAGCGATGCCGCGGCTGGCGTGCCAGTGCTCGGGCGAGAGCAGCGCCGTGAGGGCCGGCAGCTCGGTGCGCCCGTGCAGGTGCCCCTGCACCACCGGCCGCCGAAAGTCGCGTAGCAAAAAGGCCACATCGAGCTGGCCCGCCGGCGAGTAAATACGGCACTGGCTCAGGCGCAGCGACATGGTTTTGGGCAAGTGGGCGGGGCCGTTGTCATAGGTGCCCTGCAAGTCCCAGCGGTCGATGCGCTGCGCCGAGTCGGGCCACTGCAGGCTAGCCCCGCGTAGCCCAAAGTGTAGCACCACGCGCGGGCGCACCAGCGGCCCGCTCAGCCCCGACATTCGGTACTCGATGTGGGCCTTGCTGGGGCTGGTGGCGCCCCGCAAAATAGGCTGTAGCGAGGGGGGTAGGGCGGCGTGCAGCACAGCCAGCAGCGGCTGGCTGCCGGCAAAGCGTAGGTCGAGCACCGTGCCGCGGGGTGGGCCATCGCCCGGCGCTTTGTCGGCTGTGTGGGTACCGCTGATGCGGATGGTGTCGCCGTTGAGCGTGGCCTGCGTGCGCGTAAACTCGCCCTGGCGCTGCGCAAAGTCGTAGCGGTAGTGCAGCCAGGCGCGCACCGGCTCGTTGGTGAGTAGGTCGCCGCTGCGGTTGCGCAATTGCAGCAGCCGCCCCCGAAAGCCACCCTGCACAGCCAAGATGCCCTGGTGCAGCGTGGCCGACACGCGCGCCTGTTGCACGCGTCCATTCAGCACGCTGTGGGTGTAGTCGTTGCGGGTGAAAATCCCAAAGTTGTAAATAATAATGGAGTCGAGCGCCAAGTCGATTTTAGGCGGCGCCTCGGTGGCCACGCGCTTTTTGCCGCGCAGGCCCCAGGTACGGCCCAGCGAATCGACGCGCTGGCCGATGGCCACGTCGCGCAGAGTGAGACGTGTTACTTGCACGCGGCGGTGCAGCAGTGCGCGCAGGTTCAGGCGCATATCGGCGCGGCCCAAGCGCAGCACGGGCAGCGTGCGGTGGTGCGCGCTGTCGCGCAGGGTAAGGTGGCTGAGCGAGGCCGTGAGGTACGGAAAGTCTTGCCACACCGAAAAATCTACCTCAAACGGATCCAGTATTAGCTCCGAGTTGCGGGTAAGCTGCTCGCGCACTAGCCGTTGCACGTAGGGCTGGGCGTAGCGGTTGCTCACCAGCCAGCCGCCTAGCCCCAAAGCCAGTACTAGAAGTAAAAAACCAACACCCAGCACGCGCCAGAAGGGAAACGACTTCATACAGCAAGCTACAGTAGCCGAGCTAATACAGCCGGCAACGTTCGCTACCGGCCAGGCGTTCGGCAACATACGTAGACCAGCTTATTTTGGCCAGTGGCGCTGGGGCTCGGGCTGGCACTAGGCCTCCCAAACCCCATCTTTGCACTGTTATTGCCTGCTACGCATCTGCTTCCTTCTGCTGCTTATGAATCGTCGTGCTTCTATTACCGACCTGGCCAAGACGCTAGGGCTATCGCCTTCGACCATTTCGCGGGCGCTGGCCGACCACCACGATGTGAGCGAGGCCACTAAGGCGCGCGTGCGCCAGCTGGCCAAAGAGCTGCACTACCAGCCCAACCCGCTGGCCGCCGGCCTGCGCCGTGGCCGCAGCAATACGCTGGGCGTGGTGGTGCCGCATATCACGGGTTACTTCTTTCCGGAGGTTATCCACGGCATTGCCAGCGAGGCCAGCGCGGCGGGCTTCAACGTCATGATTTGCCAGTCGAACGAGAATACGGAGCAGGAAAAGCAGATTATCGAGCTACTGATGGGCGCCCAGGTGGCCGGCATCCTACTCTCGCTGTCTGACACGACCACCGATTTTGAGCATTTCGAGGCCGTGCGCCAGCAGGGCGTACCGCTCGTGTTTTTCGACCGCTTGGTGCAGGGCTTCAAAGGCCCCAACGTGACGTCGGTGACGCTCAACGACTACTTGGGCGCCTACCAGGTGGTCGAGCACCTCATTGAGCAGGGCTGCCGCCGCATTGCGCACTTCACCGGCCCGCTGCACGTCAACATTCACCAAAACCGCCACCAGGGCTACCTCGACGCGCTGGCCGCCCACGGCCTTGCCCCCGACCCGCGCCTCGTGGCTTTCTGCGAGCTCAGCCAGCAGGGCGGGGCCGCCGCCATGCGCGGCCTGCTACGCCTTTCGCCCACCCGCCGCCCCGACGGCGTGTTTAGCTCCAACGACCTGGCGGCCGTGGGCGGCATGCAGGTAGCCAAAAAGCTGGGTTTCCGGGTGCCCGAAGACGTGGCCATCGCCGGCTTCAGCAACGAGGTGTTCACCCAGCTCACCGAGCCGGCCCTCACCACCGTAGACCAGCGCTGCGAGCAAATGGGCCGCACCGCCGTGCAGCAGCTCCAAAAAATGCTTCCTACCCCCGAGCACAAAACCACTACGCCCCGCGGCATCGTGCTCAAGCCCAAGCTAATAGTGCGCGATTCGTCGCAGCGAGGGGGGTAGGGGTAGTAGCGCGAACT
>CAZZDR010000190.1:0-6828 GCA_964652535.1 uncultured Hymenobacter sp.
ACCTGCCGCTGCTCATCAACCAGTGGGCCAACGTGGTACGCTGGGAAATGCGCACCCGCTTATTTCTGCGCACCGCCGAGTTTTTGTGGCAGGAAGGGCACACCGCTCATGCCACCGCCACCGAGGCCGTAGCCGAAACCCGCCAGATGCTCGACGTGTACGCCGAGTTTGCGGAAGAGCACATTGCCCTACCCGTCGTGAAGGGCGTAAAGACAGCCAACGAGCGCTTTGCCGGGGCCGAAGACACCTACTGCATCGAGGCGCTAATGCAGGATGGCAAGGCCCTGCAAGCCGGTACCAGTCACTTCCTGGGCCAGAATTTTGCCAAGGCATTCGACGTGCAGTTTCAGACCAAAGAAGGCGGCCTGGAGCACGTATGGGGCACGAGCTGGGGCGTGAGCACGCGCCTGATGGGTGCGCTCATCATGGCCCACTCCGACGACGAAGGCCTGGTGCTACCCCCCAAGCTGGCACCAATTCAGGTGGTCATTATCCCGATTTATAAGACTGGCGAGCTTGATGCGTTGCTCGAGCGCATCCGGCCCATTCAGCAGGGCCTCGTGGCCCGCGGCATTTCGGTGAAAGTGGACAGCCGCGACACCGAGCGGCCGGGCTTCAAATTTGCCGAGTGGGAGATGAAGGGCGTGCCCGTGCGCCTGGCCATCGGCGCCCGCGACCTCGATGCTGGCACCGTAGAGGCCGCCCGCCGCGACACCAAGCAGAAGCTACAGCTGCCCTTGGCCGACGTAGTAGATAGCGTGGATAAGCTACTGAATGACATTCAGCTCAGCATCTACACTAAAGCGAAGGCCTACCAGCAGGCGCACACTACCCGCGTCGAATCCTACGACGAGTTCAAGAAAATTCTCGATACCAAGGGTGGCTTCGTAGTGGCGCACTACGACGGTACTTCCGAAACCGAAGACCGCATCAAGGACGAAACCAAAGCCACCGTGCGCTGCCTCCCCCTCAACGAAGCCGATGAGGACGGTGTGTGCATCGTGACCGGCCGACCAAGCGCCCGCCGCGCCTGGTTTGCCCGCGCCTACTAGTATTGGCAATCAGTACACTAAAGGCCAACGGGGCCTGTCGTTCAAATGAAAGAACGGCAGGCCCCGTTGGCCTTTAGTGTACTGATTACAGTTTCTCTTCCAGCCACAAAAAGCCAGCAGCCAGCAAAAACAGCCCGAAGAACCAGCCCGCTGGCCACGGTTGCTGCACGGTGGTAGTAGCCGCTGGTGCCTGGCTAGCCCTACCCCCCGCCGCGCGGGCAACTAATGCTTGCTCGCCAGCGCGCAACGCCGGTCCGCGCCAAGCGGTCGAGTCGTACACGTAGAAGCGGTGCACTGTGCGACCCGGCCCGCGCACCTGGTGCCAGCCCGCCGTGGCGGGCCAGTATTCGGCGGTGCTCCACTCGGGTAGGCGAGTGTCTTGGGCCAGTGCTAAAGCCACGGCCGGACCGCCTACTAAGGCTTGTGCAGTGGGGAGAGGGGTAGGGCGCGGGCCCGCCAGCCGCAGCGTGAGCGGCTGGCCTGAGTGGGGCCAGCGGCTCAGGGTCAGCCAGGTGGCGGCCGGCGCGGGTGGTGGCGTGGCCGCCGTCAGCAGCTGGCTCCAGAAGGAAGTGTAGGCTGCCGTTTGCCCCTGCAAGGCCCAGCGGAAGGTTTCAGGCACTACCGATACTACTACCGCACCCAAGCCGTAGCGCCGTCCGGCCGCCACTAGTGCCCCGCCCGGACCTGTAATGAGTGGCCGCAGCGTAGCCCCTGGCTGCAACCGCGCTGGCAGTAGCGCCCGTACCGGGGCTGGCGCATCAGACCAGGCCAATGGCTGCGCCACCGCCCCGGCTATCGGCAACGGCTGCACCACAAAAGCAGCGCGGGCAGGCACAGCCGCCGGTAGGGGAGTAGGGTCGGCGAGCAATACTAGCCCCAGGCGGCCCTGCTCGATGGCGGCCCGCAATGTTTGATTCTCGCCGGGGGGTAGGGGCGCCAACGTGGCGGCATCGGCCACTACCACCGCGTAGCGGGCCAGCAGAGCCGGCGTAAGGTGGTCGAGCGCCTGCGGCGGCTGGTTCACAAACTCGGTTTGCACCAGGCCGCGGCTCACGCCGGTGCGCAGGGCCACGGCCCGGCCTTGGGTAGCAAGGTTGTTTTTCAGAAACTTAAACTCGAAGCCTGGCACGGCAGCCAGCAGTAGCACGGCCGGCCTGGGCGTAGTTGTGATTTCCAGTGGCAGCGGCTCCGTGGCCACCGAGCCGGCCCGACGCAGCACCACGGCGTAGCGCGCCAAGCCGGCTGCCCGCGGCTGGTAGCTGAGGCGGAAGCTGCCGCCGCCGGTCAGCCGCACCGAGTCGCGCCCGGCCCCTTCGGCGTGCAGGCTCACCCAGGCCGGGCCGCTGCCTGTCACCGTGCCCTCTACCTCGAAGCGCTGGCCCAGTGTGAGGTGCTGTGGCCAGCTGGCTGCCTCAAACCCCACGAAGGCCGGCCCAACGTGGCGCACCACGGGCACCGTGCCTAGCGTTGGCAGCTCGGTGGGGGGTAGGCCTTCGCCCAGCAGGTGCAGGCGGCGCAGTGTGGGGCGCTGCTCGGCCAGGGCCAGCAGGCTGCCCAGCGCCTTGGCGCGGGCGGGGGGCGGGGTGCCATAGGCCCACACGGGTGTGGCCCGGCCCAGGTGGCGCAGCAGCTGGCGCAGCGTATCGGGCTGGTAGCCAGGCGTGAGTACGATGGCTTCGGCCCGCGCGGCGGCTACCTGCTGCTGCGGAGGGTAGGCCGCGAAATATAGCGCCAGCGGGGCTGCCAGACTAGCCAGCACCCGAAGCCCCAGCCGGCGCCGGTCGGCGCGGCGTAGCGCGGCCCAGCTTAGGCCCAAGGCCAGCAGCCCGCAGGCTACGGCGATTAGTAAGGAAGAAGGAGTCGGCAAGGAGATGGTTTCGCGCAGTGTTTCGCGGGATTAAAACGCAGTGTTTTGCAAGTGCTAAAGCGGGCTTCTGAACCTGGTAAAAAATTGAATTTCAGCAAGTAGTTAAGAAGGAGATTATCGCCCTAGCTCCTGGAAGTAACGCCGGGCTAAGCGGTCGGGCGTGGCGGCTGGGGCAGCAGTGGGCACGGGCGCGGGCAGTAGGTCGGTGAGGGCGCGCTGGGCGGGTGCCAGGCAGGTAGCGCAGGGCACGCGGCCGGCGCGGGCATCGGTGGCCAGCTGGCGCAAGGCACGCAGCGCTGGCAGGTAGAGGCCAGGCTTTTGCAGGGCGGCCTGGGCCAGGACTGCGCCGGCTTGCTCTAGCGCAGGGGCATCGGTGGGGCGGGCGGGGCGACCGTTTTGGGCGGTGGCCAGCCAGCGCAGGGCGGCACGCACGGTGGGCTGCGTGGCCGGGGCGGCTACCGTGGCTTGCAGATGCGGCGCGGCGGCCCCTTTCAGCTCGCCGGTGAGGCGCAACGTGGCCTCGGGCAAGGGGGTAGGGGTGAAGCCAGCTTTCTTGACGTAGGCGCGCGTTTGCTGCTGCACTTGCTTGAGCAGGCGCAGGGCGCGGTACTCGTAGGGCCGGGCCGCGGCGGGCTGGCCCGTGCGCAGGCGCAGCTCGGCGGCCCACATCTCGTCGAGCACGGCGTGCAGCTTGGCCTTCACGGCGGGCTCCAGGAAGTCGGCCGTTTCGGCGTCGTCGTGCTTGTGCATATAAGGGTCCATGAGCGCATCGGTGGCCGCGGTGGGCGATGCGTTGCGGCCGTTGGGCGCTTCGGCGTGGTGGTCGTGGTCATCTTCGGCCGCGGCGGGGGGGGTAGGGGCCGGCTCGTCGGCGGTGGGTGCGTCGGCCGTGAGCGACGCGGGCTCGTCGGCGGTGGGCGGGCCGGCCGTTACGCCGAGGCCTTTCTCGGCTTCTTCGCCCAAAAACTTGCCGTAGCGCAGGCGTAGCGACTGCTGGTCGAAGCCCAGCGCATTGGCCCGGTTCGTAAACTCGGCCGCCGTGAGCCGGGGCTTCTCGGCAATCAGCTTTTCGGTATCGATAATTATCTGACGCTCCGAGCGAAAGTAAGCCGGCGCGGTGTTCACACCCATGCCCACATCGAGGGCGCCGGTGGCGGCAGCCGTGTCTTGCCACTGCACCAAAAACGCGTCGGAGCGGGCCGCGTGGCCGTGGTTGTCGCGGGCTTGCAAGTAGAAATACAGCTCATCGCCGTAGGTCAGCCCCAGCTTGGGCAGGTTCAGCAAGCTGCTCACGGTGGCCTCACTAGGCTGCCTGCCCAGGCCGGCGCTCAGGTCGCGGCGCACCTCCGTAAACTTCACGGCCTCGCCCTGCCCTTGGGCCACGGTGATGACCAGCTCGGCGCGAGTCAGACCGTAGTCGTCGCGCAGCGTGGCCCTGATGGGCACCTCGGGCCGGGTGCCCATGGCCGCAATAAGCGTGTAAGGCTTAGGAGTTTGCAAGCGAATGGTCGGCAGCTGGTCGGGCCGCACGTCGATAGCGTAATCGTCCGAAGTTTGCCTCGCAAAGCGCAGCCGGTACAGCGCCGAAGCATTGAGCGCCTGCTCCGTTTCGAACTGCCCGCCTACCCCCACTACCGGCCGCAAGGTTAGCTTTTGGCTACCCAGCTCCAGCACCGGCGCGGCCCCGCCTACCCGGCTCACCCGCACCAGCCAGCGCACCCGCGCCCCCTGCGGGCACTGAAAAGAAGCCGCCGCTGGTACAAAAGCCGCCCGCCGCGTGTAGGCTGGCGGCGTCACGAGCAGCGCTACGCTCGTAATGCGTGGCGCGGCGGCCGGCACCGGCCGGCCCGCATCAGGCGAAAAGCGCAGGGCCACCGCGGCCGGACTAACCGGCGCGGCCGGCGTGCGCGTGGGTAGCCACCACGCCAGCGCACTGCCAACTAATAGCAGCGCGCTGATTAGTAGCGAGTTTTTAAAGAAAAGCGGCAGCACGGGCGCCTGCGTAGCGGCTAGCTCCGCCAGCCGTTGGCCCACGCGCTGCTGCTGTAGCTGCCCCAGAAACGGCAGCTGCTCAGCGTCTTGCAGTAGCAGGCCGGCGCTGTCTTCCAGCTCTGGGTAAAGCCGGTCGAGCTGCCGGGCTACGGCCGCCGGACCCAGCTGGCGCAACGGCCACAGCTGCCAAGCGGCGTAGGCTAGTACCACCAGCGCCCCCAGCAGCAGTCCGGGCCGGCCGGCTGGCCAACGCGCCGCCAGTGCGCCCAGCAATAGCAAGCCTGCCAACGTGGGCAGCAACACCGCCGCCAGCCGCCGCCCCGCGTAGCTGCGCCCCGCCGCCCGCAGGTGCTGCCGCGCGGCGCTCAAGTCCGTTGCTGTCTGAGAAGCTACTTGCATGAGAATTAAGCTGTAATAGACGAAGTAGAAGCCACCCGCCGCTGAGCCAGCCAGCGCTCCAGGCCAAATAGAAGGGCAACCACCAGTACCAACCACGGCCGCAAGTCAGTGAAGCGATAGGCTACGGGCGGCTGAACAGTCGGACTGCCCCCACCTGCTGCCCGAGCTGGCAGCTGCGCCGGGTCGAGGCGGCGCTGGTCGTGTGCCGTCAAGCTAGAATCGGTACCCAGGCGCGCGGCAGGAGCTACTAAATCTAACAGCAACGCCGGCAGCTCGGGGCTATCGGCCAGCTGGCTCCAAGTCGGGCCCAGGCGCGTAGCTAGCTGGTAAGTAGCGCCCAAGCCTTGGGTCTGTTCAGTTAAAATAGCCCGGCCCTGGCCATCGGCCCAGCGCGTCTGGCCGCCTGCCAGAGGCCGCGCTGCCCGCCGCCAGCTGCTGATGGGCGCCGCGCCGGCCGTTTCGGCGGTGGTCAGGGTGGCGGTGTCGGCCACGCCGGCCCCGGCGGCTTCTTGCCACAGGTGTAGGCCGCGCGGCACGCGTGTGCGCCAGGCGGCAGGCACTGGGCTGTCGCTCAGCCAGAATAACCAGTCGAGTTCTTTAGCTGGGTCAGGGGGGGTAGGGCCGGCCGTGAGCGCCAGCGGCCGGGCCAGGCCCGCGGCCGCCGCCCGCAGCGCCGCCCGCAGGTAGCGGGCCTCGTTGGCGTAGCCGGCCGTGCTGTAGAGATGCACGCGCAGCGGACCGGCCACCACAGGTACTGCCCACGGCCCACGGCCCGAGTCGGCCGCAGTGGGCCGGAGCCGGTAGCCGCTCGGCGTGGTTTCGTAGCGCAGGGGGGGTAGGCCCGGTACCGCCATCGACGCGCCCGCCTGGGGCCGCGCCACGCCCACCGTGCGGAACGTCGTCAGCTGCTCGTCGCTGTGGCCCAGCAGCAGGCGCAGGCTATCGGTGCTGGCGCTGGCTGCTTGCAGCCAGGTGGTAGCCGTTCGCGCCGGAATAGTTTGCCAATTCAGGTTAGCCGGTAGTGCCGGGTGAGCGCCGCCGAAGCCGCCCAGCGCCGCCGGCGTGAGGGCGTACAGCGGTTGGCCCGGAAACAAACCCGCCGCTTGCTGCATTCGAGCCCAATAGTGACTACTAGCTTGCTTATCAGTAGATTGAAAAGAGGACGCCCGGCCCAACGAGTCGCGCTGCCACTCCGCGACCGAGATGGGGGGTAGGCCCGGCGCCAGCCAGCGCAGCTGGTAGCCACGCCGCCGCAGCGAGTCGATGGTAGGGCGCACGGCCGCCAAGCTGCCGCCATCGGCCAGCACACGGCTTATTAGCACCTGGCCCCGGCCGGCGGGCTGCACTTGCCGCCACACCGGGCCTGCCAGCACCCCGGCCAGCCCCGCCAGCAGCGCCGCTCGCAGCAGCAGCAGCCCCACCTGCTCCAGGCGTAGGTTGCGCAGGCGGCGATTGGCCCCAGTGGCCAGCCAGCGCAGGCTGCCCACCGCCACCTCGCGGCCCGGCCGCCGGTTCCAG
>CAZZDR010000191.1:0-3487 GCA_964652535.1 uncultured Hymenobacter sp.
GTGGGAATGGCTGACCCGCATGCTACTGGTCTGGGTAGCAGTGCTGCTGGTGTGGCGGCTGTGGCAGCGGCGGTGGGGGCGGGCGCTCTCGCTGGTCTTGCTGGTGGGAGTGGATGTGCTGGTTATGTTTGGGTACTATTTTGTGTTCTTCGCTTCCAGCATGACAGCTGACCCTACCTAGCCAGCTCCCATAGGATAGGAACTTCCACCCGCTAGGCCCCGCGAGTAGGGGAGTGGCCTCTACCTTACGGCTGTTGCGCCACTGGAAACGTCGCACCGACAGTGATAACAACTGCCACCACTCGGTTGCCTTGTTTGCCAGGGGTAAAGCGTGGGAGTTGCCGCGTGGCCGCCACGACGGCCGAATCCAGGTCAGCCCGCAGGCCCTTTACAATACGTGGGTGGCTAACCTGGCCCTCTTTCGTAACGACAAACTGCACGTATACTCGGCCAGCTGGGGCGTTCGCAGGTACGACTACAGAGTGGGTGATAGCGGCACTACTGGCTAGATACGCCTGTTGCCCGTTCAGTAGCGGCATTTGCTCCACGTAGAAATAGACTTTGTTGGAGTCGAGAGGCTCAGCTACAGCTGTCCGTAAATGCTTGCGCATTACTGTGGGTTTGCTGCCACGTGTCTTTTCGGGGTGCGTTTGGGCCAGGGCCGTAGTTGCTGTCAAGGCAACCAGTAGCCAGCAGGAAGTAGCAGATCTCATAGTCGTAGCGGAATTACGCCTTCCAAGTCGGTCAGCAGCTAGTAGATGCTGGCAGGATGCGAAATGCACATCAAGCCCCCACGCAAACCCTGCACCCGCAAGCCCCGCGAGTAGGAGAGCAGCCCGGCCCACCAGCGGGGCTTTTCATGCCTACCCCCTCCGGCAGCCGCCTTCACCCTATCTTGAGCAGCATGAAATACTTGCTCCTCATCTGCTCTTTATTGCTCGCTGGCCTTGTGCACGGGCAAGCAGTCTCTACCACCGTTGCCGCGCCTTATCGCTACTGTGCGCTTGTCGTTGATGACCGCCACTTCAGTTCGCCTGGTCGAGTGTACCTCGACTACGGACAGAGTGCCCCTAACGCAGTAGGTGACGCCGAAATGGCTGAGATGGCCAAGAACATCCAGCAATCGAAGTCGGTGATTGATATCCTCAACTACTTAGGCCGACATGGGTGGGAGTGGCTCACGACGACGACTGTACAAACTAGGGGGCATAAATCCAGTATCAATGACTTGGAGAGCGATATTGATAACGAGACACGCTATTTCTTTCGCCGCAGTACCTCCTAAATCTCCGGTAGCTGCACATAGTGTGCATCATCCTCCAGCGGCCCGCTACTCACAAAGCTCCTGCGCACCACCGGCTCCTTCCTGGCCATAGGCTATATGCCTTTCCTACACCTCCTGCAGTCTTTTGGTGCTGTGCCGGGTTGGCTAGCCTCCTGCCCGCGCATAAAAAAAGCCGGGCAAGTGCCCGGCTTTTTTTATGTATTCCCGCCGCGTGAGCGGCGCATAGTGTCTATGCTTACTTCACAAGGGTGGGGCGCAGGTTTTTTACCTGGCCATTGGCAATGAGGTGGCAGTAGTACAGGCCGCTGGCGTAGTCGTCGCGCTTCAGGGGCAGGTAGTACTGCTGGCCGCTCTGCACCTCGGCGTTGTTTTCGGGAGCTGGCCGGGTGCCCGCGGCCGGTGGTAGCGGGGCTTCGCTGCGCGAGAGGGGGTAGGGCACTGGCAGCGGGCGAGCAGGCGACTGCATTAGCGTAGCGCCTTCCCCACCGGCTCTTGCTTCGCCTACTAGTTGGCGCGGCTTATTGCCGGCGTTTTTGGGGAGCCGCCCCAGCGCTGGCTACTGCCGCCGTTACGAGCTGGCCATTGCGCACAATCACCCGGCCGTCCACCTCCACGGTCGCGTTGGCGATGGGGAAGCTATCGCCGGTGGGCGCCTTGTTTTGACCGCCCTGCAATTCGTTGTTCCCAATCCCGACATACACCATGCCCGCCGCCGTGTTTGGGTTGTACCCTTTCTGGTCCTGCGCCTTCATGGCCGGGTTGAGGCCGATGGAGAAATAATCCAGTTGCAGCAAGCTGGGGTCGTACGATGCCAGCCACTGTTGCAAACCTTCGTTTCCTACCTCGGCCTTCGCGTTAGCTAGCTGCCCGTTCTTGAGGTCGGCCTTGAACCCTTGGAAAGGCTTGCCGTTCCACGTGGCGGGCGAGGCCGCCAGCCGGCCCGTGGCGGAAGTTTCCAGGCAGGTGCCAAAAACCCGACCCCCAGGCAGGGCGGCAGTGCGGTTATAAATGAGCTTCTCTTGCTGGTCGGCGGTGGTCAGCACGCCATCGTCGACAAACACGGGGCGTGCCGCGAGCTGAAAGGTTAGGTCGGTGCCCGTGGGCGACGTGATATGTACTTTTTTGCCGGTTGCGAACAGCTGCTTCAGTTGCTGCGCCTGCGCGGCGATGGCCGTGTAGTCGGCCCCAATGCCGGCCCAAATCATCTGCTCGTAGCCTGGGTAGTCCAGCTGCTGGTTTGTGGCAAAGCTCTTGCTGGGGTAGCTCACGAATACCCCCCGAATCTTGGCCGCATCCAGCTTCTTGTTGAGCCCGGCCTCGGCCGCCACTTTCTCAAATTTATTCTGGCGAGCTGGCGTTATACCGGCCAGCGCAGCACGGCTGTCTTCTAGAGAGGGTAGCGTGATGAGCACGTCGGCCTGCAACAGCCAGTTGCGCATTTTAGAGGCCTGAATGGCTGATTCTGGTATTTCTACGTTCTCGGCATGCGCGACCTTGTCGGTGTTGACTAGCATGGCCGGCTGCCCGCCCGCGCGGGCCACTTCGACGGCTACCGCTTCCATCAGCGGCAGGGTGTGCTGGCCGCCCGTAATCATGACCAGCTCCCCGGCCTTCACCCCGGCCGAGGTATTGACTATTTGCTTGGCTATCTGCTCATAATTTTGCCCGAGGGCGGGGCCGGCTGCCAAGAGCAGGCCCAGGAGCCAACCAGTTGTAGAGAAGCTGTTTTCCATGGAGTTTGGGGGTAGGGTGAAGGGAGTAAGCGAAAAAAAGGCTGGTGACGCCTGCGTGTCACCAGCCTTTTCAAGAGGGGTAGCAGCACACCAGGCAGGTGGTACCTGCATCGGCGTGGCTAGGCGCGGGCTGCGTTAGCGCCCGGGCCTCCTGATTAGCCGCCGGCCGCCACAGTGGCCGCCGGGGCTAGGCAAGCACGGGGCCTGCCCAGCCGACTGCGAGCGGAGCTGCCGCAGCTGCTGGTTAGGTAGTGTTTCATAGCTGAGAAAGGAGTGGGTGGCGCCTTGATTCCCCTGGGCTGCCAGCCTTGCTCAATACGCTAGGTACCTGGCCAGCCAACGGGTAGTTGACGCTGCAAAAGTGCAGGCTCTCCCCGGGGCACCCCTGTAAAATCCTCGCCATTATGAGCTGAGTGCCACAGATTGGCAGCCCAGCTGTCAGTATTGGCAGGCATTCTGTACGGCTGCT
>CAZZDR010000191.1:3587-6659 GCA_964652535.1 uncultured Hymenobacter sp.
AGCTCGCGCAGCCACGCGGCGGGGGTGAGGCCGGCCAGCTCGCCCAGGCGGCGGTAGAGCGTGCGCTCGCTCAGGCACAGCAGCTCGGCCAGCTCCGCGGGCCCAAATTGCTCGTCGGCCAGGTGTTCGGTTGCTTGGGTCTGCCACCGCACGAGCCGCGTATCCACCTCCGGCCGCAGCGGCCCTACGGGCGCTTGGGCAGCGTTCGCTGTGGTCGAGCCAATAGGGGAGGCCGTGGTGGGGGAGGCCGCGGGCGAATCCGCCGTCGGCTCGGCTGGCAGCGTGGCGAAGTAGCGGCGTACTTGCTGGTTGTGCAGCAGCGTCCGCACGCGGGTCAGCAGCTCGGCCGGCGTAAAGGGTTTGGTCAGGTAGTCGTCCACGCCCAGCGTGAGCGCGGCCGCGCGGTGCGCCTCGTCGGCGCGGGCCGTGAGCATGAGCACCGGCACGCCGGCCCGCGCCGGGTTGGCCTTGAGGTGGCCCAGCAGCTCCGTGCCGCTGAGGCGCGGCATCATGGCATCGGTGGCCACTAAGTCTACCGGCGTGTCGCCGGCCAGCAGTTCCAGCGCGTCTTGCCCATCGACGGCGGTGAGCACCTCGTAGGTCGGGGCCAGTAAGTCGCGTACGTACGCCCGCAGGTCGGGATGGTCTTCCACCACCAACACCCGCAACCGGGAACTCGGCACCAGGGGCTCGGGCAGCGGTCCGTCAAAGGTGCCGGCTACCGCCCCGGCGACGGATTCTCCGGAGCCACTCGGTGCTCGCCCCGCGGGTGGCGGCAGCACCGGCGCCGGCAAGCGCAGCGTAAAGCCCGCGCCCTGGCCGGGGGCGCTCTCCAGCGTGAGGGTACCGCCCAGCAGCGCCGCCAGTTCCCGGCTTAGGGCCAAGCCCAGCCCGGTGCCACCCAAGGTGGGCAAGTGCGGGCTTTGGTAAAAGCGCTCGAACACGCGCTCCTGCTCGTCGGCCGCGATACCCGGGCCCGTGTCGCGCACCGTGAGGGTGAGCGCGTGCGGGGGCTCCGCCGCGGGCAGTTCGGCCGTGAGGTGCACTTGCCCCCCCGCGGGCGTATGCTTGAGCGCGTTGCTGAGCAGATTGGTCAGGATTTGCTCTACTTTGTCGGCGTCCAGGAGCAGGTGCAGGGCCGTGGGCAGGTGGGCGGGGCCGTGGAGCGCCACGCCCCGCTCGGCGGCCAACGAGTCGAACTGCGCCACCACCCGGCGCAGAAACGGGGCCACGAGGGTAGGTGTGGCAAATACCTCCAGCCGACCGGCTTGCAGCTTGGTCAAGTCCAGGATGCGGTCCACCAGCGCCTGCAAGCGCCGGGTTTGGCGGTGGGCCAGCACCACGGAGGGGCGCAGCGGGGCCGGCAGGGGCTGGGCCGGGTCCGTGAGCAGGGAGTCGAGCGGGCCCAGCACCAGGGTCAGGGGCGTGCGCAGCTCGTGGCTGACGTTAGCAAAGAACTGGTTTTTGGCCACATCCAGTTCGCCCAGCCGCACGGCCTGGGCTGCCAGCTGCTGCTGGCTGGCTTGCAGTTCGCTCAGCGAGCGTTGCAGCTGGTGCGTGCGCTGCGCCACCTGCCCTTCCAGGGTTTCATTTTGCTGGGCCAGTAGGGCTTGCTTGTCCTGCTCCTGGGCCAGGGTCTTAGCCGCGAGCTGCTCCACTTCGACCAGCTTGACTTGCAGCAGCTCGGCATCGAGGGCAAATTCGCGGGCCAGAAACAAGGAGATGCCCAGGGCCGGCGGCAGGCACGTGAGCGTAAAGAGCAGGTTGGAGGTCAGCAGCGACACCCCAAATGGGCTGACCTCGAGCACGACTTGCGTCAGCACGGCCAGGAAGGAGCCGGCAAACCCCGCCCCGATAATCCAAGCCCCGCGCTGCCGCTGCCGCAGGGCCCGCCCCGTCAGGCGCAGCTCTTCGGCCGTCGCCAGCACCAGCGAGGCCAGGTAGCCGAGCAGCCCCCCTCCAAACAGGTGGAGCGAAATAAAAACCAGCAGGCCGCCAAAGCTTAGCCACAGGCCCGCATACAGGTGCCCGGGCCGGAAATGAAACAAGGCATATAATGCCCGCACGGCCGCCAGGCTACTCAGCAGCAGCAGCGCGAAGCTGGCGATGGACAGCGCAATATGCGGGGCCAGGCCGGCCGAGTAGAAGACCTCGTTGTAGTAGATGCTCAGCGCGCCCAGCGCCAGGCACCCGGCGTAGCCGGCAAAGTAGAGGTTGGCGCGCCGGGCGGGGTTGTAGCGAAAAAAGGCCAGGTGCAGCAGGGTGAGCAGCCCAAACACGCCCGCCACGACGCAGTGCACGGTGCGCGCGGGGCCTCGCTCGGCCACCTGCGCCCGCACTTGCCACCCCGCCAGCAGCCGCAAGCTCAGCAGCGGGTTGCCCCCGATGCCCCACATCAGCGGGGGGCGCCAAGGCGCGAAGCGCAGGGCCAGCACCTGCTCGCCCGGTTCGGTCAGCGGCACCTCCACCGATTCCGGGCCGTCCCAGTGGCCCAGCAGGTGCACGCGGGTCGGGTCGGGGTGCAGCGTGCCCTTGTGCTGCACAAGGCGACCATTGAGGTAGAGTTGCCAAGCGCCCAGCGCGCCCAGTTGCAGCAGCAGCGCGTGCTGGCGCAGGCTGTCGCCGACGCGCAGCCGCAGGCGCAGCCAGCTGATGCCGGTTTGCAGGCGCGCCGGCAGTTCTCGCTGGGGCCGGCCCAGGTCGAGTTCTTGCCAGCGGCGGTCGTCGAAGTCGGGCCGGGCCCAGGCGGGGTCGTCGCCGATGTGGTAGCGCCAGCCTTTGTTGAGCACCAGCCCCGAGGGGGGTAGGCGCTCGATGCGCATGCTAGGTGAGGCTGGCTGGGCGGTGGCAGGTAGGAGCTGAAGCAGCCACAGGCCGCCCAACAGCAGGAGAAAACGCCGCAACTGCCTGGGCAGCGCAAGTGAATAGAACATGGCAGCCCAAAGACGAAGCAATTCCCGTAGTTTCTTGAGCCTCAAATGTAGGGATGCTTTCACGGTGCCGACCACTACGGTAGGCCAATTACCCTATCTTTTTGGCTTATGCCGGGATAGGCGGGCGGTAGCTGGCACT
>CAZZDR010000192.1:0-4575 GCA_964652535.1 uncultured Hymenobacter sp.
AGGAATACGGCCGGCCGCTCGAAGCCTGGTTTGAGCCCGGCAAGTACCTGGTGAGTGAGGCGGGCTTCCTGCTGGTAGAGGTTTCGACGGTGAAGCACACCACGGCTACGGTGTTTGCAGGCGTCAATTCGGGCTTTAATCACCTAATTCGGCCCATGATGTATGACGCCTATCACTACATCTCGAACCTATCGCGCCCCGAAGGCCCCGAGCGACTCTACACGGTGGTGGGCAACATTTGCGAAACCGACACCTTTGCCTGGGACCGGCTCTTGCCTGAGGTGCGCGAGGGCGACGTGCTGGCCTTTCACAACGCCGGCGCCTACGGCTTCGAGATGAGCAGCTCGTTCAATTCGCGCCTGCGCCCCGCCGAAGTACTGCTCGATGGCGACGCCGCCCCGCGCCTCATCCGCCGCCGCCAAACGTTTGAAGATTTGCTGGCCGGGCAGGTGTAATAATGGGTGAATGGGTAAAACGAACAATTCGCCCATTCACTCATTGGCTAAGTAGCCAGCTAACGGCCTCTGTTTCGTGCTCAAAGTTGCGGTACAGGTGGCCGAGCTTGCGGCTGGCGGGCACGAGGCTGCTCATGGCCAGGCGGGCAAACACGTCGTGGGCTACCAGCACGGCCCCGTAGCGGTAGCCGGCTTCGCGCACGGTTTGGGGCAGCCATTCGCTCACCATCCAGGTTTCTTCGGCGGCCGTAAATGGGCTCATTTGCTGCTGGTTGATGAATAAGCGGTCCCAGCCGTGGCGTAGCAAAGCCTGGCGCACATGCGTGAGCAGCGCCCGAAACTGCGCTTGCTCGCGTGCACCGGGGTAGTAGTCCAGCCGCAGGTAGCCGGCAGGTTCTTCCCAGATGCAGCCGGCGGTATTTTTAAAATAAATAGTGGGGGTAGGGGCAGGCATAGCGCGCAAATAAGTAGCCCGGCGCGGGGCCGGCCGCAAGGGCGCGGGCCGGGCGCAGCACCTAGGCAACGATAGCTTAAACTGCGAAGCACCCCGTGTGGTTAGCCCGCGGGCGGCTTTACTTTGGTGGCATGAAACCACGCCGCAAGCCCACTGCCCTGCGCTCACCCACCGATTTTCCGGCCGAAAACGTGCGCACTGGCCTCGACGCAACGCGCCTGTTGGCGCTGGGCCGCGACCTGGAGCAGTATCATTTTATCAATTGCGACCTAAGTGAAGCCAACCTGGCGGGCCTGCGCTTTGAGGATTGCCGGTTTGAGCGCTGCAACTTGACGACGGCTAAGCTTGGGGGTGCGGCCCTGCAAAACGTAGCTTTTGCCGACTGCAAGCTACTAGGCGTAGCCTTTGGCGCGTGCCAGGACATGCTGTTTGGCGTGCATTTCGATCATTGCCAACTGCGCTACGCCTCCTTTGGCGGCAAAAAGCTGGCGGGCACGCGCTTCGCGCACTGCTCGCTGGCCGAAACCGACTTCACCAACACTGACTTGAGCGGAGCCACGTTTGCCGAGTGCGACCTCACGGGCACCATCTTTCATGATACCCGGCTCGTGGGCACCGACTTTACCACCGCCACCGGCTTTAGCCTCGACCCCGAGGCCAACGTGCTCACGGGCGCTCGCTTTGCCCTGGCCGGCCTGCCAGGCCTGCTCGATAAGTACGGCTTAGTGGTGGAGTAAGCCGGCCATTCGGCGGCGTGGGCCGTTCATTTGCGTTTCTCACCCTCCTTCCCATTCCCTACCCCCCTCATGGACACCATTCTGCCCGCCACCCACTACCGCTGGGACGATATACCCAAGGATGAGCTTTCGGACACGATTGCGCGCCGCCTCATCACCGGCGACCAGATGATGCTGGCCCACGTGTACCTCAAAAAAGGCGCCATCGTGCCCAAGCATTCGCATCATAATGAGCAAATTACCTACATCTTGGAAGGAGCGCTACGCTTTCATCTGGGCGAAGATGGCAGACAGGAAGTAATCGTGCGTGCCGGCGAGGTGCTCACCATTCCGTCGTGGCTGCCCCACACGGCCGAGGCGCTGGAAGACACGCTCGACGTCGATGTATTCAGCCCGCCCCGCCAAGACTGGCTCGACGGCAGCGACAGCTACCTGCGCAAGTAAGCGGTTTAAACCATAACCAATAGTATGTGTCTTGGCGAGGAGGCACGACCAAGCAATCATCCCGGAACGCTACCCAAAAGAGCTGTTCTGCTACGATTGCTTAGTCGTGCTCCTCGCCAGGACGACTTTTATATCTTATTCAGTAGACTTATGGACCTCGGACTCACCGGAAAAATAGCCCTCGTGGCCGCCGCCAGCCAGGGCCTGGGCCGGGCTGTGGCCGAAGAATTGGCGGCCGAAGGCGCCAGCTTAGTACTGTGCGCCCGCACCGACAGCACCCTGCAGCAAACCTGTGCCGCCATTCGCGCCAGCACTGGCGCGCGGGTGTTGGGCGTGGCCGCCGACGTAGCCAACCCGGCCGACGTGGCCCGGCTGGTGCAAGCCGCCCTGGCCGAGTTTAGGCAAATCGACATCCTGGTAACCAATGCGGGCGGGCCGCCAGCCGGCACCTTTGCCCAGCACGACGCCGCAGCCTGGGACGCTGCTACCCGCCTGCTGCTCACCAGCGTAGTAGAGCTCACGCGCGCTGTGCTACCCGGCATGAAGGCCCACGGCTGGGGCCGCATTCTCAACATCACGTCCATTTCGGTAAAGCAGCCCATCGGCGGCCTGCTGCTGTCGAATAGCCTGCGGGCGGCCGTAACGGGCATGGCCCGCACGCTGGCTACGGAAGTGGCAGCCAGCGGCATCACTGTCAATAATATCCTACCGGGCTACACCCGCACCGCGCGCGTCGAGCACCTGGCCGAGGCCGCCGCCACCCGCGAGGGCATCAGCCCGGAGCAGGCGGCCGAGCGCTGGACCAACGAGATACCCATGCGCCGGCTGGGCGAGCCGCGCGAGTTTGCGGCGCTGGCCGCTTTCCTGTGCTCCGAGCGCGCCAGCTACATCACCGGCACCTCAACGGCCGTGGATGGCGGCTGGCTCAAAGGACTTTACTAGCTTTTCAGTTTATCGGGGCAAGCGCAACGCGGTGGGGCGCAGTAATCACCCCGGCGCGAAACTAGCAGGGGCCTAGCTGGTTGTTCGCCTATCGTTCGGGTGCGCTTGCCGCGCTGCGTTCGCCCCGACAAATTTCAGCCAATCCCTCTTGTGATTACCCTTCTCGTTGGTACCAACCGCCCCCAGTCGCGCGCCCGCATCGTGGCCGATTTCTACGCTACCCTGCTCACAGAGCTGGGCGCGGCTTACCAGTTTATGGACCTGACGGAACTACCGATTGATTTTCTCAACGTAGCGCTTTACCACAACGCCGGGCGCCACGACAATTTCAACGCGTTTATCGCCCCGCTCAACCAGTCGGATAAGCTCGTCATTATTGCGCCCGAGTACAATTGCTCCATTCCCGGCGCGCTCAAATCGTTTATTGATGCCCTACCCTACCCCGGCGGTATTCGGGGTAAAAAGGCGGCCCTCATCAGCCTGAGCAGCGGAAGCATGGGCGGCGCCCTGGCCCTAAGCCACCTCACCGACATTCTATTTTACCTAGGTACCAGCGTGCTGCCGCAGCGCGTGCGCCTGCCCGGCATCAGCCAGCACCTCTCGGCCGAAGGCAAGCTCAGTAGTCCACTGTTTGAGCAGCTGCTGCGCGAGCAGGCACTGGCGCTGCTGGCGGCATAGCGGTTACTTTTTGGCCGGCATTTTTCGGCCGGTGGCTTCATTAAGCTGAACTATGCCAAACTCGAAGCGCGAGCGGCTAGTTTGCTTCCTAGTATATCCAGTTAGTAAACTGCTGCATACCTAAGGGGGTAGGGCCAGCGTTGTGAGTAGTCGCTTAGCTTCGTTTTTTAAGGTCTTTCCTAATGCAAGATTGCCGCTTTTCCATGCGCTTGGTTGTGCTGTTACTCACCTCGCTAGCGCTGCTCAGCGGCTGCAAAAAAACGCCCGATAGCCCGCCGGCGGTAGGCACCGTGTCGTTTGCAATCGAGAATATGGCTGGTGCCAAGGACGTAGCCCTCGATGGCACCGTTTACACCACGGCCGGCGGCGAAACCTTCACGGTGAGCACCTTCCAGTATTACATCTCCAATATCAAGCTCCTGAAAAGCGACGGCAGCAGCTACGCCGCGCCCAACTCGTACTTCCTTATCGACGCGGCCAAGCCCAGCAGCACCAGCTTTACCCTGGGCAACGTGCCGGTGGGCGACTACACCGGCGCCAGCTTTATAGTGGGCGTCGACTCGACCGCTACCAAAGCCGACCCGTTGCAGCTGACCGACGCCCTCAACCCAGCCAACAACATGTATTGGGTGTGGAGCACGGGCCACATCTTTATGAAGCTGGAAGGCACCGTGACCTCGACCAGCCCCAACAAGGCGCTTACCTGCCACGTAGGCGGCTACCGGGCTCCATACAGCGCCATTGTCACGGCCGCACCGTCCTTCAACAGCACTACGCTGCAGGTGCGCGCCGACCACGCCCCCCAGCTTCAGTATTCGGCTAACATCCTTAAGCTATTTGACGGCCCTACGAAGTTCACGCTGAG
>CAZZDR010000192.1:4675-6639 GCA_964652535.1 uncultured Hymenobacter sp.
GCTCGCAATGCGCCGGCCCTGCAAAACCTGCGCTGGCGCCGGGGCTTCATGGCCGACGGCGGCGTGCTGGGCCTAGAGCTGCAAGCGCTGGCCCCACTCACCGACGCGCACGAAATGCACCTGCCGCTAGCCGACGCCCTAGCTAAGCTCAACGCCGACCCCGTATACCAGCGGCGCTTCGCAGCTGTTTATGGGCCAGGCCCGATCGGCACTCCGCAGTTTCTGCGGGCACTAGCGCAGTTTACAGCGGCCCTCACTTCGGCCAATTCGCGCTACGACAAGTATATGCGGCACGAAGTGGGGGGCGCGCTTACGGCCCCCGAGCTGCGCGGCCGGGCGCTGTTTCAAGACAAGTGCAGCGGCTGCCACGCCACCGACTTATTCACCGACGAAAGCTTTCGCAACAATGGCCTTGACCACACGTTTGCGCGCGATTCGGGGCGGGCCCACATCACGGCCCGGCCCACCGACCGGGGTCGCTTCAAGGTGCCGAGCCTGCGCAACGTGGCCCGTACCGCGCCCTATATGCACGACGGCCGCTTTACCACCCTGGCGGCCGTGCTGGCTCACTACGACCACGGCGTGCAGCTCTCGCCTACCCTCGACCCACTACTACACCAGCCCGGCGGTCGGCTGGGCATTCCGCTCTCGGCTTTAGAGCAGGCCAATCTGTTGGCTTTTCTGAATACGCTGACTGACACCGACTTTTTGACCGACGCCCGTCTTGCAGCACCCAAGCAAACGGAGTAGCTAGGCCGAAACTAACTGGCCTTGCTACTCCGTTGCATAACTGAATAGACAATTTCTGGCGTCCTTCCCGTTAGTATATCCTATGGCTTTTCGCGCTACCTCCCTCTCCTACTGCGGTATCCTGCTGAGCGCGCTGGCGCTGGGCGCCGCCAGTTGTAGCCAGGGCGGCGCCGATACCGCCGAGCCTACGCCGGCCGCGCCCACGCCCTACGCGCTCACCGTGCCAGCCGGCTTCCCTACCCCCCTCATCCCGGCCGATAATCCGCTCACCAACGAGGGGGTAGCGCTGGGCCGCCGGCTGTTTTACGAGAAAGCGTTGTCGAACACTGGCACGATGAGCTGCGGCTCGTGCCACCAGCAAAGCAAGGCGTTCACCGATGGCCTGCCCCTGGCCGTGGGCGTCGATGGCGTGGCCAACCCGCGCGGCACCATGTCGCTGGCCAACGTGGGCTGGAGCACGCAGCTCACCTGGGACGGCGCCTTCACCACCCTCGAAACGCAGGCACTCAAGCCCCTCGAAAACACTATTGAACTGCACCAGCCCCTCACGGTGGGGGTAGGCAAGCTACAGGCCAGCAGCGCGTATCCGCCGCTGTTTCTGGCGGCATTCGGCACGCGCACCATTACCAACGAATTGGTTTTGAAAGCCCTCGCGCAGTTTGAGCGCACACTCATCTCCGGCTCATCGCGCTACGACAAGTACTTAACCAATGGCCGCCAGGGCTTCACGGCCGACGAAACGGCCGGGCTAGTGCTCTACAATATTCATATCAGCCCCGGCGTAGTGCGCGGAGCCGAGTGCTTCCATTGCCACACGCAGCCACTGATGTCGTCAAACTATGAGGGCAAGTTTTTCAACAACGGCCTCGACCTCACCTTTGCCGACCCCGGCCGCGGGGGCATAACCAAGCTGGCCGTAGACCAAGGCAAATTCATTGCGCCTACCCTTCGCAACATTGCTCTCACTGCGCCCTACATGCACGACGGCCGCTTCAAAACCCTGGAGGAAGTGCTCGACCATTATTCTGACCACGTGCAAATGGCTAGTCCGAACCTCGATCCCAACCTCATCCAGGGCCTCAACAACCCGCCCTTTGGCACCCACATGGATCTTACGGCCACCGAGAAAAAGCAGGTCATCGCCTTCTTGAAAACTCTGACCGACTCGACCTTCATCACCGACAAGCGCTTCGCCAATCCTAACTAAATTGTAT
>CAZZDR010000193.1:0-6508 GCA_964652535.1 uncultured Hymenobacter sp.
CGCCGCACGCCCGACGGCAAAATCGAAACCGTGGTTAAGGAAGCGCGCCTCGAGTGGCCCGATACCTTTAGCTGGGACCCCGACGGCAATAACATCTATTTTACTACGTCGGCCATTCACAAAACGCCGAACTGGAACAAGGGGGTAGGGCAGCCACGCGAGCCCTTCCGTATCTATAAAATGGCACTCGCAAAATAATCCACCCGCTTGGCGGGGGGTAGGACGCGCGGGCGAGGCCCGGCTGCAAGCGCATTGCGTTTGGGCCGGGCCTTTGCATTGGCCTGGGTGCGCAGCTGGGGGCGAGCCAATGGCTGGGGTGGCGTGGCTGCCAACACCAGTTTAATCTTCACGTCGGGAGTAAAAATATCGAGCTTCTCTCTCGGATGCGTCAGAATATCGATGCAGTGCCGATGGCGCTTGTTCATGGTATCGTGCACCGTGTACACACCATCGAGCTGTGGCGAGATGCCTTTCACACGCACTTTGTCGCCGTACTGAAACTTGCCGCCCCAGCGGGCCAGTAGATCGTTAGAGAGCGCTATCCAGCGCATTTTACTCGTGTAGTGGGGCTTAATGCGCGAGTTATCAGCCGTTACAAAAGGCTCGTTGTCGGTTTGGCCGGTCACGGCTTGGTACACAGTGGCCGTAACGGTATAAGTAGCAGACAGGGTCTTCACGTGCCGATGCTTGGCAGTGTGCGTCGTTGATCGGTGTTGGCTCCCCTGAGTGGTCAGAAAAGAAACTAGCGTGGTAGGGTGGCGGCTGGGAACAGTGCGATGGCGCGCGGCTCCTAGCGCAACGGTAGCAAACAGAATACTCGCTACTATTTTAACATTAGTCATTCGGTACTAGGTGATTTTCTCGCCGCTTTTGCCCGGCGTTATGGGCGCTCTCAGCCCGCCTTTGTTAAGGCGGAAAGTCTCTAACAATGAAGAAGATAGATTAGTTTTGTTGAGAACTTATTATCCAATAAAGTGCTGGGTTAATCTTCAATAGTGCAGTTTTATATTAGAAAAATCCAGTATTTTGTATTGGTTGAAGCAAGTAGAAAGTGTGGATGTAGCAAGTGTGCTAGTAGGCGGTCATTTCGAGCAAACGCCCCTTTGGTGCAAGGCGGCGTATTCCTCAACATTTCTGTATAAATTAGCCACCGCTCAGTAGTACAAATGATTATCAGATACGGTAAGTGTCTAACAGTCAAAAAAATTCGTAAAATCGAATACAGGTTATGCACTTGTTAATCGGGCTTTTACCTTTGTGCTACTTGTAATTGACCCTTCAAATTCCCATCATGGATACCTACACCTATATAGCCAATGCTGACGCGGCGGCCATCGAAACGCTCTATGAGGCGTACCGAACCAACCCCGAATCTGTCGATTTTGGCTGGCGTAAGTTCTTTGAGGGGTTTGATTTTTCGCAACAGTTTCCCGAAGGCGCACCCGTAGTCCCAACTGCTGGCGGCAATGGTGCTACCAACGGTAGCGCCCCCAAAGCGGCCCCTACCCCTGCAACCGGCCCCGTTCCGCAACCTGACGGTTACGGTGTGCTTAACACTGCTGCTTCAACTAACGATGCGCCTGGCCTAGCCCAGGGCAGCATAGCTAGCGACAAGGAAATAGCGGTACGCAACCTCATTCATGCTTTCCGCAGCCGCGGCCACTTGCGCGCCAAAACCAACCCGGTGCGCGAACGTAAAGACCGCCAAGCGCGTCTGAATCTCGCCGATTTTGGCCTGAGCGACAGCGATCTAGATACTAAGTTTCGCCAGGGCGAGGACCTCGGCCTTGGCCAAGGCGCCACGCTGCGCGAGATTGTGGCGGCGCTCACGAGCATCTACGCGGGCACGGTGGGCTTTGAGTACACCTACATCCGCGACCCGAAAGTGCTGGATTGGTTTCAGCAAAAAACGGAGCACGATGCGCTAGCCTTCAACCCCGATGGTGAGTATAAGAAGCGCATCCTGAAGAAGTTGAACGAGGCCGTAGTTTTTGAGAACTTCTTGCATACCAAGTTTTTGGGGCAGAAGCGCTTCTCACTCGAAGGCGGTGAAACGACTATTCCGGCGCTCGATGCCATCATTAACCGTAGCGCCGAGCTGGGCGTGAAGGAAGTGATGATTGGCATGGCCCACCGTGGCCGTCTCAACGTGCTGGCCAACATCATGGGTAAGACCTATGAGCAGATTTTCTCGGAGTTTGAGGGTACCGCTACCCCCGACCTCACGATGGGCGACGGCGACGTGAAGTACCACATGGGCTACTCGTCGGAGGTAGAAGCCCTGAATGGCCAGAAAGTTAATTTGAAGCTGGCGCCTAACCCCTCGCACTTGGAGGCAGTGAACCCAGTGGTTGAAGGCTTCGTGCGGGCTAAGATTGAGCATCAATACGGCGGCGACTACCACCAGATTCTGCCCATCCTCATCCACGGCGATGCGGCGCTGGCTGGCCAAGGCATCGGCTACGAACTGACGCAGATGTCGCAGCTCGAAGGCTATAAGACGGGCGGCACGATTCACTTTGTGATTAACAACCAGGTAGGCTTCACCACTGATTTTGAGGATGCGCGCTCGTCGATTTACTCGACCGACCTAGCTAAGATTATCGACGCGCCGGTGATTCACGTGAATGGCGACGACCCAGAGGCAGTAGTGTTTGCGGTGCGCTTAGCCACGGAGTACCGGCAGGAGTTTCACGCCGATATCTTCATCGATATGGTGTGCTACCGCCGCCACGGCCACAACGAGTCGGATGAGCCCAAGTTCACGCAGCCCACGCTCTACAACGTTATCTCGAAGCACCCCAACCCACGCGAGGTATACAACGCGACGCTAGTAAAGCGTGGCGACGTAGATGCCGAGCTGGCCAACCAGATGGACCGGGAGTTTCGCGATATGCTGCAAGCGCGCCTCGACCAGGTAAAGCAGCAGCCGCTGCCCTACAAATACCAGGCTCTGGAAAATGAGTGGCGCACGCTACGCCGTTCGACCAACGAGGATTTCGACCAGTCGCCGGAGACTGGTATCAGCGAAGAAACGGTGGCTCGCGTGGCCCAGGCGCTGACTACTATTCCGGAGAACTTCCGGCCTATCAAGCAGATTGATAATCTGTTGAAGGAGCGTCGTAAGATGTTCTACGAAACCCGTACGCTCAACTGGGCAGCCGGCGAGCTGCTAGCTTACGGCTCGCTGCTGACTGAAAAGCACATTGTGCGCGTGAGTGGCCAGGATGTGCAGCGCGGCACATTCTCGCACCGCCACGCGGTGCTGCACGACGCCGAAACTTCGGCCCCATACAACTCGCTCAACAATATTGAGGGCGAGCATGAGCAACTAAGCATCTACAACTCCCTGCTGAGCGAGTATGCGGTGCTGGGCTTTGAGTTTGGTTACGCTATGGCCAACCCCACGGCGCTAGTGATTTGGGAGGCGCAATTTGGTGACTTCGCTAATGGTGCGCAGACCATGATTGACCAGTTCATCGTGAGCAGCGAGAGCAAGTGGCAGCGCATGAATGGCATTGTGATGCAGCTGCCCCATGGCTACGAAGGCCAGGGCCCCGAGCACTCCAATGCCCGCCCCGAGCGCTTTTTGCAGCTAGCCGCCGAGAACAATATCGTAGTGTCTAACATCACTACCCCCGCCAACTTCTTCCATGCCCTGCGCCGGCAGCTGACGTGGAGCTTCCGCAAGCCGTTGGTGGTGATGTCGCCCAAGTCGATGCTGCGTAACCCGCTATGCGTGTCGCCAGTTGAAGACTTCACGAGCGGCCGTTTTCAAGAGGTACTTGGCGATTCGTTTGCCGATGCCAAGAAGGTGAAAAAGGTGCTGCTTTGCTCGGGCAAGGTCTATTACGACCTGCTCGACGAGCAACAGAAATCTGACCGCAAGGACGTGGCCATCGTGCGCCTCGAACAGCTACACCCCTTCCCCAAAAAGCAGCTCGCTGCCGAGCTAGCTAAGTACCCGAAAGCCAAGCTTATCTGGGTGCAGGAAGAGCCCGAAAACATGGGCTACTGGAACTACCTGCTGCGCTTTATGCGCCGCGAGCTCGAAGATGTGGTGGCCCGCAAGCCCTCCGCTTCGCCCGCTACGGGCTATAACAAAGTGCACGTGAAGGAGCAAAAGGAAATCGTAGCCCGCGCCTTCGACAAACCGAAGGAAGCCGTGGCTGACGAGCAGATCAAGGAAACCAACGAGGTAGCCAAAAAGCAGGAATAGCCCCGTGATAACCGAAGAGCAAATCCAAGCCGTGGTGCGCCGCATCGTCGAAGGCTACGCGCCGGACAGGATAATCCTGTTTGGCTCGTACGCCTACGGCGAGCCGACGGAGCACAGCGACCTGGATTTGCTCATTATTAAGGAAAAAGCCGAAGCAAAACGGGCTGAGCGGGCCATTGTCATTCGCACGCTGCTTTGGGGGGCTGATGTGCCCGCTATGGATATTCTAATTCGCACACCGGCGGAAATAGAGCGGGCGGCGGGCATTTTTCAATCGGTAGAAACCATCGCTGAGCAGCAAGGCCGATTATTATATGCAGCCTAGTACCCCGGAGCAAAAGCGAGTAGCTCTATCGCTGCTGAAAGCCGACCTCGATGTGGAGGCAGCAGAAGTGTTGTTGCAAGCCAGCCCACATCTGCATGAAAACATTGGCTTTCATTGCCAACAAGCCGTTGAGAAATATGCTAAGGCATTGCTGGTCGCCTCCTCATTACCAGCACCGTTTATTCACGACTTAACCAAGTTGATGCCGCCGCTTCAGCAAGCTGGTATCGTGCAGTTTACTCCGCAAGACTTAGCCGACGCAGCCACGCTCAACGAGTTTGCCGTAGAGTTTCGCTACTAGACCGATGACGCGCCCAGCTTCACCTCAGCCGAATTGCTGGTGATGGCCCACAACTTTCGCAGTAAGCTGCGCCCTTTGGCCCAAGCCTTTTTGATTTAAACTTATAAACACGCTTTCTCTACCACCCGCCTACCATGCCCACCGAAATCAAAATCCCCGCCGTCGGCGAATCTATCACCGAAGTCACTATCGCAAAGTGGCTTAAGAAAGACGGCGAGGCCGTGAAGCGCGACGAAGTAATCGCCGAGCTGGAATCGGACAAAGCAACGTTTGAACTGCCCGCCGAAGCCGACGGCATCCTGAAGATTCTGGTGGCCGAAGGCGAAACCATCGGTATCGGCACGGCCATTGCGCAGCTCGACGGTGCTGGTGCGCCAGCCAGCAGTGGCCAGGCGGCTTCGGCTGCCGCGCCTACCGCCGCAGCGGCCGACCCGCTTGCCAAAGGCGAAGCCAACGCCCAGGCCAGCGACCAGGCCGGCTATGGTGGCACGCCCGCCGACCGCCCCGATAGCAGCCCCGCTACCCCCGGCGCGGCCGATGCGGCACCAGTGACAAGCAGTGCCACGGTGGAGATGAAGATTCCGGCCGTGGGTGAGTCTATCACCGAAGTAACGGTAGCCAAATGGCTGAAACCCGACGGTGCGCAAGTGTCGCGCGACGAGGTGATTGCGGAGCTGGAATCGGACAAAGCCACGTTTGAGCTGCCCGCTGAAGGCAGCGGCACGCTGCGCCACGCCGTGAAGGAAGGCGAAACCATTAGCATCGGTGCTACTATTGCGCGCATTGAGGGCGGTAGTGGCCAGCTAGCGGCAGCAGCTCCGGCAGCCAGCGCTCCGGCGGCGCCTACCCCTCCGGCGGCAGCCCAACTTGCTACGAGCGGCGCCAGTACCTACGCTACGGGCGTGCCCTCGCCGGCCGCTGGTAAGATTTTGGGTGAGAAAGGCATTAACCCGACCGACGTAGCCGGCTCGGGCCGCGATGGCCGCATCACGAAGGAAGACGCCCAAAACGCCCAGGCCAAGCCCGCTGCCCCAGCCCCGGCTGCTACGCCAGCTGCTGCCCCAGCTCCGGCCAGCCAGCCCGCTGCCGCCGAAGGCGACCGTGGCCAGCGCCGCGAGCGCATGAGCAACCTGCGCAAAACGGTAGCCCGCCGCCTCGTTTCGGTAAAGAACGAAACGGCCATGCTTACCACCTTTAATGAGGTGAACATGCAGCCTATCATGGACTTGCGTAACAAGTTTAAGGATAAGTTCAAGGAGAAGAAGGGGGTAGGGCTTGGCTTTATGTCGTTCTTCACCAAGGCAGTGTGCGTAGCCCTGCAGGAGTGGCCTGCGGTGAACGCCTACATTGATGGCGGCGACATCGTGTATTCCGATTTCTGCGACATCAGCATTGCCGTGTCGGCACCCAAAGGCCTCGTGGTGCCCGTTATCCGCAACGCCGAGAAGCTGAGCTTCGAGGGTGTGGAGAAGGAAGTGGTGCGCCTCGCCGGCTTGGCCCGCGACAACAAGCTCACCATCGAGCAGATGACGGGCGGCACGTTCACCATCACCAACGGCGGCATTTTTGGCTCGATGATGAGTACGCCCATTATCAACGCGCCGCAGTCGGCCATCTTGGGCATGCACAACATCATTCAGCGCCCCGTGGCCGAGAATGGCCA
>CAZZDR010000194.1:0-5298 GCA_964652535.1 uncultured Hymenobacter sp.
TCGACGCGGGCGCCGTTTTCGGAGAGGATTTTGGTGAGGGCCGTGGCCCAGGAGCCGCCGCCAATCATGGCAATTTTTTCCATAAGTAAGGGCCGGGTAGGGGCGGCCCATTCGCAGGGTAGGAGGGAATTCAGCCCGCAAGCTAGAGCCGCAGGGGCGATATTTGCCGGAAATACGCTTTTGCTATGACCTCAGTTATCGCCGCCACCGCTGCTTTTATCGAAGAAAAATTTAAGACCGAAGGCTCGGGCCACGACTGGCCCCACATCCGGCGGGTGTGGCAGGTAGCCCGGGCGTTGGCGGCCGATACGCCCGGTACCGACCTGGAGGTAGCCGAGTTGGCCGCCCTGTTGCACGACATTGCCGACTGGAAGTTTCACGGTGGCGACTACGAGGCTGGCCCGCGCGCCGCCCGCGCCTGGCTGCTTAGCCAGCAGGTGCCCGAGGCTACCGTGGTGCGCGTCGAGCAAATTATTCGGGAGGTCAGTTTTAAGGGCCTGGGGGTAGAAACCCCGGTTTCGAGCCCCGAGGCGGCCGTGGTGCAGGATGCCGACCGGCTCGACGCCATTGGGGCCATTGGGGTGGCGCGGGCGTTTGCCTACGGGGGGCACAAGGGCCGCCCGCTGCACGACCCGGCTACCCCCCCTGTTTCGCACGAAGATTTTGAGCAGTACAAGCAAAGTACCGCGCCGACCCTTAATCACTTCTACGAAAAGCTGTTGCACCTCAAAGACCGCCTGCATACCCCGGCCGCGCGCGCCCTGGCCGAGGAGCGCCACCGCTTCATGGAAGCCTTTGTGGCGCAGTTTCTGCGCGAGTGGGACAGCCAGGACGCTAGCTAACCCGCGGGCGCCCTACGTAACCTGGGCGGGGCCAGCTGCAGTCGGCTGGCCCCGCTCCCTACCTTTATACCATGAATAGGAGTGCGCTACCCACGGCCGGCCGGAGCCGGCTATACCTACTGCTGCTGCTGACCACGCTCACGCTGGCGGGTTGCCGCACGTGTCCCTTCGACTCGTGCCACACGCGTAAGGTGCACTACCACAACGGCGCCAAGTACCGCGCCCGGCCCATCTGGAAGATGCAGTATCCCGCCATTGGCGAGAAGTACCGGCTGCAGCACGACGGCGACAACAAGCGCAAGAAGAGCGACCATAGCAAGACGCTGAAGTAAGCTGGAAAAGCAAGCCTTGGGCCGATTTTGCTTTTTAAGGGGGGTAGGGTAGCCGCAGGGGGGCTTGTCGGGGGGAGGACGAGTGCGTGCGTAAAGTGCCGCAGAAGCTAGGAAAACCGGGTTTTCCGACGTAAATTGCGCACGTAATAAAGAGAATTAGGTGTTGTGCGTTGAAAAGTAGGCGTGGGGGTATCTGCTACCAGCGTAGCCTGGGTACCCCGCTCATTACCAGCAGCTCCTACCTCCTGATTCATAACTCATCATTTCCTCAGATGGCCGAAGGCGAAAAAATAATCCCGATTAACATCGAAGACGAGATGCGCGGGGCCTACATCGACTACTCGATGTCGGTTATCATCTCCCGGGCCCTGCCCGACGTGCGCGACGGCCTCAAGCCCGTGCACCGGCGCGTGCTCTACGGCATGAGCGAGCTGGGCGTTTCGTATACCAAAAGCCACAAAAAATCAGCCCGTATCGTGGGCGAGGTGCTGGGTAAATACCACCCGCACGGCGACAGCTCGGTGTACGACACCATGGTGCGCATGGCCCAGGACTGGAGCCTGCGCTACCCCCTGGTCGATGGCCAAGGAAACTTTGGCTCGGTCGATGGCGACTCGCCGGCCGCCATGCGTTATACCGAGGCCCGCCTCAAGCGCCTATCCGACGAGTTGCTCGGTGACCTGGACAAGGATACGGTTGATTTCCAGCCCAACTTCGACGACTCGCTCGAAGAGCCGAGCGTGCTACCTGCCAAGTTCCCGAACCTGCTGGTGAACGGTACCAGCGGCATTGCCGTGGGTATGGCCACCAATATGGCGCCCCACAACATGACGGAAGTCGTGAACGGCATCGTGGCCTACCTGGAGAACGCCGACATCACCATTCCGGAGCTGATGAACTACATCACGGCGCCGGACTTCCCGACGGGTGGTATTATCTACGGCTACGAGGGCGTGAAGCAGGCCTTCGAAACCGGCCGGGGCCGCATCGTGATGCGGGCCAAGACGCACTTTGAAGTGCTGCCCAACGGCAAGGAGCAGATTATCGTGACCGAGATTCCCTACCAGGTGAACAAGGCCTCGATGATTGAGAAGACCGCCGCGCTCATCAACGACAAGAAAATCGAGGGCATCGCCGCCCTGCGCGACGAAAGCGACCGCGACGGCATGCGGGTGGTGTACGAGCTCAAGCGTGACGCCCTGAATACGGTGGTGCTCAATAACTTGTTTAAGTACACGCAGCTCCAATCGTCGTTTGGCGTCAACAACGTGGCCCTGGTGAAGGGCCGCCCGATGACGCTGAACCTGCGCGACCTCATCGTGCACTTCGTAGAGCACCGCGAAGAAGTCATTGTGCGCCGCACCAAGTTTGAGCTGGCTGAAGCCAAGAAGCGGGCCCACATCCTGGAGGGCTTGCTTATCGCGCTCGATCACCTCGACGAAGTAATCAAGCTCATCCGCGAGTCGCGCGACCCCGAGGTGGCCCGCACCGGTCTCATCGAGCGCTTTGCGCTGAGTGAAGTGCAGGCCCGTGCTATTCTGGATATGCGTTTGCAGCGCCTCACCGGCCTGGAGCGCGACAAACTCGTGGCCGAGTTCGAGGACCTGATGCGCCTCATCGACCGCTTGAACGCTATTCTGGCTTCCGAAACCGAGCAGCGCCAGCTCATCAAAACTGAGCTGTTGGAGATGCGCGAGCGCTACGGCGACGCGCGCCGCACCAGCATCAACCAGGTGGGCGGCGACTTCTCGATGGAAGACATGATTGCCGATGAGGCGATGGTCATTACCGTCAGCCGCGAGGGCTACATCAAGCGCACCAGCCTCGATGAGTACCGTACCCAGGGTAGGGGGGGGGTAGGCGCCCGTGGCGCCGGCTCCAAGCAGGACGACTTCACGGAGCACCTGTTTGTGGCGACCACCCACGAGTACCTGCTCATCTTCACCGAGCAGGGCCGCATGTTCTGGCTGCGGGCCTACGAAGTGCCCGAAACCGCCAAAACCAGCAAGGGCACGCCGCTGCAAAATCTCATCGACAAGCCCAAGGAAGATGCAGTGCGCTCGGTACTCAACGTGCGCAACCTGCGCTCGCCGGACTACCTGGAGAACACGTTCCTGATGTTCTGCACCGCGCAGGGCACCGTGAAAAAGACGCCGCTCGTGGCGTACTCGCGCCCTCGGGCGGCGGGTATCAACGCCATTACCATTAACGAAGGTGACCGTTTGCTCGACGTGCAGCTGCTCACTGGCAACGCCGAAGTCATTCTGGCCCTACGTTCGGGCCGGGCGGTGCGCTTCTCCGAAACCAAGGTGCGCCCGATGGGCCGCACGGCGGCCGGCGTGCGCGGCATTACGCTGGGCGAAGAAGCTGGCGACCGCGTGGTGGGCATGGTGTGCATTGCCGATGCCAGCCAGGAGCTACTCGTGGTGAGTGAAAACGGTTACGGCAAGCGCTCGGCCCTAGACGAGTACCGCGTCACGAACCGCGGTGGTAAAGGTGTGCGCGCCATGATGCTGACCGAAAAGACCGGTAAGCTAGTGAGCATTCAGGCTGTGAGCGATGCCGACGATTTGATGATAATCAACCGTTCGGGCCTCACTATTCGCCTCAGTATGAGTGAGCTGCGCACTATCGGCCGGGCCACCCAGGGGGTGCGCTTGTTCAAAGTTGCGGCCAATGACGAAATCTCTTCCGTAGCCAAAGTAGCGGCCGCCGAGGTTGATGAAGAAGCCCTCGATTTGTTAGCCGCCGGTGGGGGGGTAGGGAGCGATGCGCAAGCTGCGCTACCCGCCGACGAATTGGCCCTGGACCTGGCCGACCTCGACGAAACTGATGCGTCAGCCGAAGAAGCCGACGACCAGGAGTAGTCTTGGCTAAGCAGTAGCTAGTAGTAGGTGAGGGGCAAGTAGCACGCGGCTGCTTGCCCCTTTTTGCGCTAACGCGGCGCCCTACCCCCGGTGTCGTACCTAACCAAGTGGAACTAGCGCCGGCGGCAATGCGTACCTATTTTTTCATTTGCCGGGCGGGCGTAGCTTTGTCCCGTTAACATTTTTCTTCTTTCTCTCCCATTTCCCCATGAGCAATTCCTTTCTGAAGCTAGCCGCCGCCGCCGCTTTTACGGCCGCCCTCGGCCTGGCTACGCCCGCTCTGGCCCAGAACTCGGCCGTAACTAACGCTATTCTCAGCCAAAAAGCTGGTCAATTAGACAAGGCGTTGGTGAGCATCAACGAAGCCACGGTCAACGAAAAGACCAAGGATAAAGCCAAAACCTGGTTCACGCGCGGCGAAATCTACAACCAGCTGCTGGACCCCAGCACGCAGGCGTTGTTTGCCAAGTACACTAAAGACATGCAGCCCGGCGAGGCACTGCAAAAAGCCACCGAGTCGTACAACAAAGCGCTCGAACTCGACGGACCGGCCGGTGAATTTGGCAAGCAAGTACCCGCTCGCCTGCAGAATTTGTACGGCCTGGCTTTCAACGCCGGTGTTAAAAGCTACAACGATAAGGACTACGACAAGGCCGTGGCCAACTACAAGTTGGCCTCGCAGTTAAACCCGACCGATACCACGGCTGTTCTCTACGGCGCTTATGCCCTAGAAGCGAAGCAAGACTACGCCGGAGCCAAGGCCAGCTACAACCAGTTGCTGGGTATGGATGCCTATAAGGCTAAGCCGGCCCCAGTGTCGGTTTACTCGCGCTTGCTGCAAATAGCCCGGCAAGAAAATAATGACGCCGAAGCTCAGAAAGCCTTGAAGCAGGGTTTGGCCGCCTACCCGAATAATAAAGCGTTTCTGATTGAAGACCTCAACATGTCGATGAAAGGCGGCAATGGAGAAGCTGCGTTGGAGAAGCTAAACAAGACCATCGCTGCAGACCCTAGCAATTCTAACCTCTACGCGGTGCGTGCTGGCATCTACGACCAGCAGAAAAAATCGGACCTTGCCCAGGCTGATTACAAAAAATCAATTGAGTTGGACCCCAACAATTTTGATTCGCAGTACAACATGGGTATCTATAATTATAACCAAGCGGCTAACTTGTACACTAAGGCTAGCAAGCTTGACTTGAAGTCTTACCAGGTGAAGGGTAAGCCGCTGGAGGCGCAGGGTAAAAAATACTTTGA
>CAZZDR010000194.1:5398-6506 GCA_964652535.1 uncultured Hymenobacter sp.
TACTGCTGTTACAGATACAGAAAAGCACCTCTTAATCTTTTGCTTCTAGGAACATCCAGAAACACTACCTACCTACTCTATACCTACTCTAGAGGTATTCAGTGTATCAAGGTAGGGTGACTTAGTACTGGTACAAGCAGTGATAGTATAACTAACAGGCAATAAGAAATAACCTAGTACTATAAAGTATAAAAAAGTCCAAAATAAAATAATATTTTTATACTATTTTATACTTTATAGTAGTTTATTACGCGTATACTTATTTTATTTACTGCCGTATTGCCGTATACCCGGTTTATATCCCTGTTTCTTTATGCCTAAACTAATAGACTATCCCCGCACCAGCTACACAAGTGCCTGGGAAGTAGCAGAAGTAGTTGATGACACCGGTGGCAAATGTGCCCTGGAAACGTGTGCTCGCAAGCTAAACCGCAAGGTAAGCGGCTCTTTTAAAGCAATAGTTGGCTCGGCTGTGAAGTTTGGGCTACTGACCAGCAAGCGGGAACTGCTAGCGACTACTACCCTATTTCGCCGCATCAAACATGCCTATGACAAGCAAGAAGAGATGGTCTTTCATCGGGAGGCCTTTTTAACACCGCCCCTGTTCACGCAATTGTGCCGCAAGTTTCGCTCACGCGAACTTCCAGTGGCCATGCTTGATGTACTACTGATGCGGGAATTCAGCGTCGAAGAGATCAACGCGCAGGCGGTTGCTAAGGCCTTCATTGATGGCGCCCGCATGGTACACCTGCTCGATGAGCAAAATCTCATCGCTGATATCGACCAACTCGCCGCGCAGCAGCCACCCCGGCGTGAGCTAGCTAGCCCGCCGCCACCTAACAACGTTTTCCGGCAACAACCCCAACCCGTTGTGCCAGCTACCGACGAGGAAGAAGCTGAATCAACTGATACCCTCGTCACAGATGGCACAGAGGAAACACAGCAGGAAGAGGCACCTCCTGTGCCTACCTTAACCGTTCGCTCCTCTCCCAGAAACCTCGAAAGCAGGGAGGGCAGAGAAAATACGCTGCCATTGCCTGCTAGTCGGCCAGCACCACCAGCCACCACCGACGCTATTGCCAGCTTATTTGGCCTTGGCTCACCTAGG
>CAZZDR010000195.1:0-6386 GCA_964652535.1 uncultured Hymenobacter sp.
GTAGTGGTAGTGGTGGCAGGAGTAACAGGCTGCATAACTGGCATCTTCTCGCCTTCCTTCAGCACTACCCGGAACTCGTCACGACGGTTAAGCTGCATATTTTCTGGCGAGTCGTTGGGCGCAGCAGGGCGACGCTCACCGTAGCTCACCGTAGTGAGACGGGCGCTGGCTACCCCCTGCTTCACGAGGTAGTTTTTGGCAGCATCGGCGCGGTTCTGGCCCAGCACCATGTTGTACTCGTCCGTGTTGCGCGAGTCGCAATTGCCTTCAATCGAGATGTTCACCCCGGTGTTAGCTTTCAGAATAGCCGCCGTATTGTTCAGGGCCTTTATGGCTTCCGGACGCAGCTTGTACTTATCAGTGTCGAAATAGATTTTCGCAAAGCGCGAATTAGCTATTGCTGACGTGTCAATGTAATCAACGTAGAAATTCTTAGTAATCGACGTCGAGTCGTTGAGAGAAATCGGCACGGCAAACTCTTGCGTCTCGATGTTCTTGCCATCCTTATTAACAGCTACCTGGTACGTACGAGCCGACAGCACCTTTACCTGGTAGTCGCCACCGGGGTCCTTGGTAACATCACGGAAGCTAATAGCTGTTTTATCAGCCTGCGTACCGTTGAATACTAATTCTACGCCTGGGATAACCTGCGTGCTATCGCGCTTCGAGAATACTGTGCCCTTAACGGTGATATTCTTGATGTAGCTAATGGTGTAGATGTCCTTCTCACCGTAGCCGCCAATGCGGTACGAGCTGAGGTAGGCATACGTACCATCGGGAGCTAGGCGGTAATAGGAGTCAGCATCAGGCGTGTTGATGGGGTAGCCCATGTTTTCAGGGCGGCCCCATTTGTGGCCAATGCTGTCATACTTCGACTCAAAAATGTCGTAATCGCCCATCGTGTTGTGACCGCGCGAGCTGAAATACAGCGTTTTGCCGTCGCGGCTGATATATGGGCTATCCTCGTCGTACTTAGTGTTGATACCGCTGCCCAACGACTTAGCCGTGCCCCAATCGCCGCTAGCAGAGCTTCGCGTGCTGTAGTACAGGTCCAAGTTACCGTCTTCCGAATACTTAGCTGTCGAGAAGTAAAGCGTCAAACCGTCTGGCGTGATATAGGCATCACCTTCGTAAGCCTTTGAGTTCACGTTGCTGTTCAGCTTACTGGGCGCACCCCAATCACCACCGGCTTGCTTTGAAGCAATGAACACATCACCGTCTTCGTCGCTGCGGTACATAAGCAGCTTGGTATCGTTGTCAAATAACTGGTCCGAAGCATCGTGGCCTTTGCTATTCAGCGCAGCAGACAGTGAGCGGGGCTTTTCCCAGTTATCGGCGTCGATGCGGTGCGTTTCTACAATACCCTCATAGTACTCGCCATCGGCAGCCGTTTTGTTGCGGCTACGGGAGTCGAGGCCCGGAATATCAGTTGGATTAGCACGCGTCGTATAAATCAGGGTTTTATCATCCGAAGAGATAACCGGGCTATGCTCTGAATACTGCGTATTCACAGTCGGTCCCAGGTTCTTCACGAAGATATCCTTGGGCGAGTTGAACAGAATCTTCGCGTTTTTGCTGTGCTGAATTAGCTGCGCTACTTCTTCCCGACGGGTGTCATTGCGCTTCTTCAGCGTTGCGTTATACGCCTGGTAGTGCGTAACTGCCTCGTCAAAGTTGTAGTTGAGGTGGTCTACCCGGCCCAACCAATACTCAATGTCTTTGGAGACCTTGGGCTTGAGTTTCTGCGCCTTATAGATGTATTCGCTGGCTTTTTCCTTATCAAAGGACAAGTAAGCTACCCCAGCCCGAAATAGCGCGTTAGCGTTATTAGGGTCTTTGGCCAGTACGCGCTCATAATAGGGAATAGAAGCACGATAGTTTTCCTGGTTGAACAGCTTGTTGCCGGTTTGCAGGTCCTTACGAGTGCTCTGTGCCTGAGCCGAGGTAGTCACGGCCGAGGTTAGGGCCAGCGCTAAGGAAGCTTGCAGCAGCCTTTTGGATACGTTGTCCATTGAAAAAGGGTGTTTGGAGAATTTAAAAGAGTGGATAAGTAGCGTTAGCATTCTACTAGCTTTTGCGGGCCACAAGGCCACTCACTTCAGCGACTTATACTAAGATTTAACAACAGGGTTTGCTCGTTTTAAGGCTCTATGCTTAAAAAACACAATTACTTAGGACCTTGGCGTAACAAATATACTGCCCAAAGCATCGCTAAGCGTGCTGAGGGCAGGCACTAATAGCAGTGACGCATTGTTCTGGATGGTTACAAAGAATACAAATAGGTGCAAGTAATAAGCCGCGCAAATATAGGAGCGGGTTCTATATAGCGCATGCCGAGGGTACCTATCCTACCCCTCTTAGCGCCCACTACTGCATAGCCTACCCCCATCTTTGTACTCGCACCGACAAATAGGTAACCCAATTTATGCTAATTCGTGAAGCAAGTTTTTTAGTCAGTAATACGCAGGTAGCTGCCTGCCCTACCCCCGACCGGCCTGAGTATGCCTTCATCGGGCGCTCCAACGTGGGCAAGTCATCGCTGATAAATATGCTCACGGGGCGCACAGGGCTGGCTAAAACGTCGAGCACGCCAGGCAAGACCCAAGTAATTAACCACTTCAATATCAACGATGAGTGGTACTTGGTCGACTTGCCGGGCTATGGCTATGCCAAGGTGAGCAAGAGCTCGCGCGCCGACTGGGGCAAGATGATTAACGCTTACCTAGCCAAGCGCGAAAACCTAACCTGCGTGTGTGTATTGCTCGATTCGCGCCACGCGCCACAGACTGCCGACCTCGAATTTATGACTAAGCTTGGTGAGGCGGGTGTGCCGTTTATCATGATTTTCACGAAGACTGATAAACAATCGACCAGCCAAACCAAAGTACTCATTACCAATTATCTGGCTAAGATGGGCGAAACCTGGGATGAGCTGCCGCGCCACTTTGTGACGTCGGCCGAGACGGGGCTGGGGCGCGAGGAAGTGCTGGACTTTATCACGGAGATAAACCGGCAGGTAGCAGCCACGGCAGCGGGCGCATAGTTACTTTTGGCCCAGCAATTGCCCATCGGCCGGGTCTTACCCTCTTTGTTTTTAAGTACCTACCCATGAAAAAAATGCTGCTAACACCGCTGGCTTTGTGCGGCTTGCTAGCCACGGCCCACGCTCAAACTTCAAAACCCAATACGGCGCCACCGTCGCAGACGGTACCGCCCGCTACTCAAGGAGTTGGCCTCAACCACGTAGGTAGCGACATTCCGGTGGCAGCCTACTACGAAGGCGGCCAGGAAGCGATGTATGCTTTCATTGCGAAAGAGCTCAAATACCCTTTGCTGGCTAAGCGCAACCGCATGCAGGGGCGCTGCATTGTCAGCTTTACGCTCAACCCAGACGGTAACATTCAGGGCCTGCGCATTGTGAAGCAGGTAGGTGGCGGCACCGGCGAAGAAGCCGCACGCGTGGTGCGTTTGCTCAAATTTAAAAAACCTGAATACCCCATCCTCACTAGCCTACCCATCGATTTTAAGCTCGGCGTGACCGGCGCGAATACGGTGGAATAAGCCGGTTATGAACTGTGAGTTGAAAGGTATGAGTCGCTTTTCTGGTGGCTCGTAATTCTGGCTCATAGTTCATAATTTATAACTCCTAATTCCCCAAACAGAATGCCCTACGATTTGAAAGAACTGGCTGCCATTAGCGGCCAGCCCGGCCTCTACCGCCTGGTGCGCCCGGCCCGCCACGGTGTATTGGTTGAAAGCCTGGATGCCAAAGGCACCCGCTCGCTGGCCCCAGCTAGTAACAAAGTATCGCTGCTGAGCGAAATCGGTATTTATACCCAAGACTCGGATGAGACAGCGCCGCTTACGGACGTGTTTGAGCGCATTCACCAGAAGTACGGTGCGAGCCTGCCCGTGACAAGCAAGTCGCCCGAGAGTGAGCTGACTAGCTTCCTGGGCGAGGTGCTGCCCGAGTACGACCGCCAGCGCGTGTATATCTCCGATATCAAAAAGCTGACTACGTGGTACGGCATTGTAAGCCAGCACGTACCTTATGCCGAAGCTACCGATGCCGAGCCCACAGCAGACGAGCCACTGAGCACGGGCGGCGTAATCGGCGAAGCCGATGAGGCCTCTACTCCCACCGGCAACCCGGAAGTCACGAAATAAGCGTTTTTATCGGACGCAAAAGAGCCGTTTCTGCCCAGCAGAAACGGCTCTTTTTCTTTAGGCAAAATCTCACTTTTTGAGGGGGGTAGGAATGGCTTCGGCGGCCAGATAGGCCTCAGCTTGCTCTACCAACTCGCGGCTGCCAATGAAGACGGGGCAACGCTCGTGGCAGGTTTTGGGCTCCAACTCGAGGGTGCGGTGGTAGCCGTTGGAGCTTTTGCCGCCGGCTTGCTCCACAATAAAAGCCAGTGGATTGCACTCGTACATAAGGCGCAGCTTGCCGCCGGGCGTTTTGGCAGTAGCGGGGTAGATATAGATGCCACCCTTGAGCAAGTTGCGGTGGAAGTCAGCTACCAGCGAGCCAATGTAGCGGGCCGAAAACTTATCGGCTTTGCACTGCTGAATGAACGCGGCCACGCCGGGCGAAAACGAGTCGGACGAGCCTTCGTTAATGGAGTAAACGGTACCGGTTTTAGGCGTCTGAATGTCGGGGTGCGAGAGAAAGAATTCGCCCAGGCTAGGCTCATAGGTAAAGCCATTGACGCCATTGCCGGTGGTGTACACGAGCATGGTACTGGAGCCGTAGATAACGTAGCCCGCTGCTACTTGATGGGTGCCGGGCTGCAGGCAGTCGGCCTCGGTGCCCTCGCGGCCGGTAGGCGACACGCGCCGGTAGATGCTGAAAATAGTGCCGATGCTCACGTTCACATCGATGTTCGACGAGCCGTCGAGCGGGTCGATAGCTACCACGTACTTGCCCTGGTTATTACCGGTTTGGATGATGTCCTCGTCCTCCTCCGAAATAATGGTGCACACCTCGCCGCCGTTGCGCAGCGCCCGGATAAAGCGGATGTTGGCAATCACGTCGAGCTTTTGCTGGTCCTCACCCTGCACATTGCGGTTGCCATAAGCGCCAGCAATATCAATGAGACCCGAACGGTTGATTTCGCGGTTCACGATTTTGGCGGCCAGCGCAATGTCGCGCAGCAGTTGCGACAGCTCCCCGGTAGCATAGGGGAAGTCTTCCTGCTTGCGCATAATAAAGCGGTCGAGGGTGGTGCCAACGGGCAGGGCGAGCTTGTTGTGGTCCATGTAAACAAATGAGGGCGAGAACTGCCACAAAGCTAGCCGGAGCAAGGCATGCGGCCTAGCGAAAAGTACGCACACGTTTGCGGTCTCTTTTGCCGGGGCCGGGCCTACCTAAAAACTATTTCTGCTGCGCTATGGCCCCTATTTAGTCCACTATAGCTGCTCTGCGGCGGGGGGAGCGGGAGTCGAAAGGCGCGTTACTCCTGGCTGCGCCCTAGTTTTGGGTTCTATGAAAGACGAACTAACGGGCTTGCAGGTATACAAATTTGGCGGCGCTTCGGTGAAGGACGCGGCCGCGATTCTCAATCTTTGCCGCGTGGTGCAAGCGCACGGGGGGGTAGGGCCACTGCTCATCGTGGTGTCGGCGATGGGCAAGACGACGAATGCACTGGAAGAGATTTTTGGGCTGGCCTATGCTGAGCAGCAATACGAGGATAAGGTCAAGCAACTTAAAGATTTCCATTGGTCGGCCGCGTCAGCTTTGAGCCAAGAGTATGCCCCTACCCTAGCTGGCGACGCAGAGAATTTGTACGACGACCTAGAAGAGCATTTTGAGGAACTGGACCAAACGCTGGCCGCTATAAACCCGCGCGACGACCATGACCAGCAGTATGACCAAGTAGTCAGCTTTGGTGAGTTGCTGGCTTCGAGGCTAGTAACATTTGCCTTGGCGCTGCACCGCAAAACGACTTGGCTAGACTGCCGGCCGCTTATCCGCACCGACCGCAACTGGCGGGAAGGCCGCGTGAACTGGCCGGTTACCGAAGCTGCCATCAACAAAGCAGTGCCGGCCTTGCTGGCTACGGGCCCAGTCGTGACGCAAGGTTTCTTGGGCGGAACCGTGCGAAAAGCCACCACCACGCTCGGGCGCGAGGGCTCCGACTATTCGGCGGCCATCTTTGCCTACTGCCTGCGGGCCGAGTCGGTAACCATCTGGAAGGACGTGCCGGGCCTGCTCAACGCCGACCCCAAGATATTTGCTGACACGGTACTCTACCCCGAAATCAGCTACCAAGAAACCATCGAAATGGCGTTTTACGGCGCCAGCGTTATTCACCCCAAAACGCTGAAGCCACTGGCCGACCGCCGCATTCCGCTGCGCGTGCGCTCGTTTCTAGACCCGGCCGCGC
>CAZZDR010000196.1:0-6232 GCA_964652535.1 uncultured Hymenobacter sp.
ACTTGCAGCGGCGTCCAGATAGGGCCAGGAGCCACGCCATTGACCCGGATGCCCTTGGGAGCCAATTGCTTGGCCAGCGAGCGCACGTAGTTGGTAGTAGCAGCCTTGGTCTGGGCGTAGTCATACAGGTCTTCCGACGGGTCGGTGGCCTGCTCCGAGGTAGTACCGATAATGGTCGAGCCGGGCGGCAGGTGCGGCAGCGCCGCCTTGATAATCCAGAACGGCGCGTAGATGTTGGTCTTCATCGTCCAGTCAAACTGCTCGGTCGAGATGTCCAGAATCGACGCGTGGGCCTGCTGCCGGCCCGCGTTGCTAACCACAATGTCGAGCCCGCCAAGCTGGCGCACGGCCTCATCGACCAGCTTCTTGCAGAATGCCTCGTCGCGCAAGTCGCCCGGAATGGCAATGCCTTTGCGGCCTTCCTTCTTGATGAGGGCAATAACTTCTTTGGCGTCAGCTTCTTCAGCGGGCAGGTAGTTGATGGCCACGTCGGCGCCTTCGCGGGCGTAAGCAATGGCCGCAGCCCGGCCCATGCCCGAGTCGCCGCCCGTAATCAGGGCTTTGCGCCCGGCCAGGCGGCCCGAGCCTTTATAGCTGGTTTCGCCGTGGTCGGGGCGCGGGTCCATCTGGCTAGCCAGGCCGGGCCAAGGCTGCGACTGGCCCTTGAAGGGCGGCCGGGGGTACTTGGTGGTGGGGTCTTGCAAAGGCACTGGTGGCACTGCTGCCGAGCCAGCCGTTTCCGAAGCGGCAAGTACGGGCGATACGGCTGCAGCCGCGAGGCCGGCGCTCAAGCCACCAATAAGCTTACGACGGCTGAATTTATTTTCTTCTTCCATGATGAGGTAATAATTAAAAATTTGATTAGAAATAAGTTAAGCTAGATACGGAAGCTCGCTACACGATGCGTTGGCGCTCGGCTAGTGGGCAAAAGCAGTTTCTAGTAGTTGGCGCACGGCCCGGCGCGTGTCGGTGGGCCGCTCGATGAAGCCCAGGTGCCCTACGCCGGCTAGCCACAGCACGGTGCAGTAATCGGGCAGCAGGCTTTCTTCGTGCGTCTTTTCGGGTAGCACGGCGTGGTCGTCTTTGCCCGCGATAAACAAAACAGGATAAGTCGCTTTTTCGAGCACGGCGCGCCGGTCGGGGCGCTGAGCCATGGCATCGAGGTTGCCCAAGGCCACGGCCAGCGGTACGGCTGCCGCCAGCGCCTTCAACTGGGCCACCGAGTCGTTCATCGATTCGCGGTGGGTAGGCGAAAGCTGCGGCTGCAAAAACTCGTCGGCAAATGCTGCTACCCCATGCTTTTCTAAGAAAGAGCGTGTACGGGCCCGGCGCTCGGCATCCTGCTCGTTATCAGGCAGGGCTGAAGAGTGAAATAAGCCCAGGCCCGCTACTAGGCCAGGGTATTTCTCGGCAAAGGCGAGCGCTACGTAGCCGCCCATGCTGTGGCCTACCAGCACGGCGCGGCCCACTCCCGCCGCGGCTAGCTCGGCGTGCACCGCTTCGACGCCAGCCTCCAGGCTATAATCGCTAGCCGCTTTGGTAGGGTCGTAGCCGGGTAGGGCAGGCATGAGCACCTGGCAGTCGGCAAAGGCCTCGCCGATGAAAGCGGGCCAAATAGCCGGGCTTTCGAGGTAGCCGTGCAGAAAAACGATGGCCAGTGAGGGAGCAGCGGGCATAGGAGCCAGATAGGTAAGTGGCCGGCCATTGAGGCGAGGCTTCAGAACGAGTAGGGCGCTATTTTTTGTCTTCCTCGACGGGCTGCAAGTCCTGGCCTTTGGCTACTTCATCGTCGGCCTTCGGTGCCTCGCCTACTTGGCCGAACAGCTCACGCAGGTGCTCGGGTGTTACTTCTGTAAAGTCTTTGATAGCCAGCAAAGGGGCTTGGAAATCAGTTGCAGCCAGGTTAGTCAGCACGGCTACGCAGTGCATACCGGCCTTGTAGGCAGCATGCTCGCCCAAGATGGCGTCCTCAAACACCATGCAGTTGGCGGAGGCTACCCCCAGTTTTTCGGCCACCGTGGCGTAGGTTTCGGGGTGAGGCTTGCCAGCGTCCACATCGTCGGCACCCACCACCACGTCGAAGAAATGGCGCAGGTCAAGGTAGTCCAGAATATAGCTCAGCGTATCGTTGGCCGAGCCGCTGCCCAGGCCGATTTTGAGGCCAGCGGCGCGGGCCGCTTCCAAAAACTCGACTAGGCCGGGGGCTGCCTTGCGGTCGTCCCAGTACAGGGTGCGGTATAGAAATTCGCGCTGGTCGGCGTACTTCTTTAGCTCTTCCTTGGGCTTGGGTTCGTCGAATAGCTGCTCCAGAATCTCAGTGGCGGGCATGCCGTTGAAGCGGCGCAGCAGGTCGTTGGCATCGGCTTTCAGGTCAATGTCGCGAAATAGCAGTTGGAACGCGTGGGCCTGAATGGGCGTGTTATCCACGATAACACCATCCAAGTCAAAAATGATAGCTTGTAAATCAGCCATTAAAATACAGTGAGGGGGTAGGGAGGCAAAGCGCGCAGTAAGCCCCGGAAGGGAGCAGCTGAAATGGCGGCAGGTTTTGCTTCCTGCCCAGCTGGGCTTGCTCGCATTCTCCGTCAGCAGCTTTGTCAGCTCCGTTTACTAGTTTTGGCCTGAAAAAGATATAGTTGCGAGCTTGTGCCGGTGGTTGTTAGCTTGCCGGCTGGCCCCGCAGCGGGGAGGGCAAGTAGTTGGGTAGAACGACGAACGCGGTCGTTTGGGAGGAGCTAAAGATTTTTTTCAAGCCTAGGCAGCATTGCCCGAAAACAGGGGGGTAGGGACCCGGCTGAGGCCGCGGTGGGCCGGGGCCGCCCGCGCTCAGGTAGGTGGGCTGCCCGCCAGGCCCGACCTTTGCCCCCATGTACCTTACCGCCACCACCCAGTTTGGCCTCGAAGAAATCCTGGCTGAGGAATTGAGCCAGCTCGGCGCCACCATCGACTACGTCGGCAGCCGCGCCGTCGAGTTTAGCGGCGACAAAAAGCTGCTTTATAACAGCATTCTCTGGAGCCGCACGGCTATGCGCCTGCTACGCCCCTTTGCCGACTTCTACGCCCGCGACGAGCGCGCCCTCTACGACGAGGTGTATGCCATCGACTGGAGTCGCTATATCGCAACAGGCCAAACGTTTGCCATCACGGCCGTGGTCAATAAGTCGAGCTTCGAGCACTCGCTCTACGTGGCCCAGCTCACCAAAGACGCCATCGTAGACCAGTTTCGCGAGCGCACCGGCGAGCGCCCCAGCATCGACACCCGCAACCCCGACATCCGCATTCACCTGCGCATGCTCGAAAACGACGTGATTCTGAGCCTCGACGCGGCCGGCGACTCGCTGCACCGCCGCGGCTACCGCCAGGGCACCAACGAGGCCCCGCTGAACGAGGTGTTGGCGGCGGGCCTGATTCTGCTCAGTGGCTGGGACGGCAAGTCTACGCTCATCGACCCGATGTGCGGCTCGGCTACCATCCTCACCGAGGCTGGCCTTATCGCGCAGCGCATTGCGCCGGGCTTGTTTCACCAAGGCAAGTTTGGCTTCGAAAACTGGCCCGACTTCGACGCTCAGCTCTGGGCGCAGGTGCGCCAGGAAGCCGAAGCCCAGCGCATTGAAGAGCCGCAAGCCTACCTGGCGGGCTCCGACCTCGACCCGCGCGTAATCGACCAAGCCGCCGCCAACATCGAAGCCGCTGGCCTCGACGAGTGCATCCGGCTGAGTGTGCGCGACGTGCGCGACGCCCAGCCACCCCAGGGCCAGGCCCCCGGCCTCGTCATCACCAACCCGCCCTACGGCGAGCGCATAGGGGAGGAAGCCCAGATGGACGCATTGTATAAAACGATCGGCGACGCGCTGAAAACGAATTTTCAGGGCTTTGAGGCGTTTATTTTTACCGGTAACCTAGAAGCAGCTAAGGCAATCGGGCTGAAAGTATCGCGGCGCATTCCGCTCTTCAACGGGCCGATAGACTGCCGCCTGCTGAAGTACGAGCTGTACCGTGGCTCGCGCCGTGCCCCCGCCCCGGCAGCGGAGTAGCCCCAGGCCTAGCCAAATGCTCCCTAGCTTTCAACTATCTGTTTTAGTTGAAAGCTAGGGAGCATTTGGCTTATTTTCAGCTTTTTTGTAGCTTTTTTAAGAGATGTTTCGTAATGGATTCCTCATCACGATTACACTCTTCTCTTCATGTTCCAATCCTGGAAAAGCGCCTCGGCGCGTTGGGCTGCGCCGGTAGCTGCCCTGGGTCTGCTTGCCTCGTGCAGCAGCAGCCAAACCACCGAAACCACCACTTCGACCGCCACCGGCGACTCGACGGCTACGGCCGCGAAGCCTACTACCGACAGCGTAGCTACTAGCCAGGCCAAGCCCGTGGCGCCGAGCAAGCCCAAGCCTACCTGGGCGCCCGGCATCCACCCCGAGATGCAAGCCGTTATCGAGTCGCTCGACTCGCTGAGCGGTGGCCCCACCGCCAAGCCGATGGCTAAAATGACGCCCCAGGAAGCCCGCAAGGCTCCTAGCGCCGCCGATGCCGCCATGGCCACGATGAAGAAATTCAACATCCCTACCCCCCCCGCCACGGCCGATACCATGAGCCGCACGGTAGCTCCTGGTGTGAAGGTGCGGGTGTACACGCCCAAGTCGGGCACGGCGCCCTTCCCGGTTATCGTGTATTACCACGGTGGCGGCTGGGTAATTGCCAACCTCGATACCTACGATGCTTCGGTGCGTTCGCTCAGCGAGCAGACGGGCGCCGTGGTCGTGTCGGTGGCTTATCGCCAGGGGCCGGAGTTTAAATTTCCGACCGCCCACAACGACAGCTTTGCTGCTTACCAGTGGGTAGTGAAAAACACCGCTAGCATCAAAGGCGACCCCAACAAGATTGCCGTAGCTGGTGAGAGCGCCGGCGGCAACTTGGCCTGCGCTGTGAGCATGATGGCCCGCGACAAGAAAGTGGCCCTGCCCAAGTACCAGCTCATCGTGTACCCCATTGCAGGATACGACCTGAATACGCCTTCGTACCTGGCCAACACCCAAACCAAGCCGCTCAACAAAGACTTGATGGCCTGGTTCTTCAAGTACTACCTGCGCACGCCTGCCGATGGTAAGAGCCCGCTGATTGACCTCGTGCACGCCAACCTCAAGGGCCTGCCCGCCGCTACCGTCATCACTGACCAGTATGACCCGTTGATGAGCGAAGGCAAAATGCTGGCCGACAATCTGAAGAAGGCCGGCGTAACGGTGCAGTACAAGAACTACGAGGGCGTAACCCACGAGTTCTTCGGCATGGCTGCCGTAGTACCCGAAGCCAAACAGGCGCAAGCCTTCGCTGTAGAAGGCTTGAAGAGCGCGCTGAAATAAGCAGCTCGTTTCAAGTAATTCAGAAAGGCGGCATCCGAAAGGATGCCGCCTTTTTTGGTGCCGCCCAGGTAGCAAGCAGTTAAGTAGGCGTGCCCAAAATGGCCGTTTTAAGCAAGCGCGAGCACTTTATGAGAAACTTGCTTCAAGCAAGGGGGGGTAGGCAGCGGGTCGTCCAGATAGCGCCGGATGGCGCGCGAAAAATAAAGGACGAGTAGCCCAACTAGATTGAGGCTGCTGGTGAGCGCAAAGCCGAGGATAGGGCCACCCGTGGTGGCGTTGTACGGCAGAATATAGCCTGCCAGGAGAAGCTGCAGCAGCACGTACACGTAGGTGAGCGTCCGGGCCAGCCGCCAGCGCCGATACAAGCCGAGTAGCAGCAGCCACACCCAAACGGTGCCGCCCCCATAATGGCCACTTTCGGCCACAAACCACAGCTTGTACCAAGTGGGGAGGTAGGTGGCGAGCAACAGGCAGGCGGCCACGAGGGCCAGGTGTGCCTGGGCAGAAGCGCGAGGAACCGGCTGCATACGTGTAGCGGGGTGAAAAGACTTGCTAACTGTGAGTTAGCGAAGAAACGGTGCATCGCGAAGATAAGCAGCGGCGGCAATAGGAACCTGCGCAAGCGGCCGGCAATAATATTTAGGAGAAGCTTTTTCGCTGAGTAGAAGGCTGCTTCTGAGGGTGCATTGGCTGCTGGGGGCGGTGTGAGCGTCCGGTCGGGCTTACGTTGGCTAAATTCTTTGGAACTTCGTGGAGGCGATTGTTATTTTAATCTTTCGACCGAAGTGCCTTATGTCTGCCGTTACCGCCTCTGCCCCTGCTCTCACCGCCGCCCGCCAAGCCCTCAAGCGCTACTACGGCTACGATAATTTTCGCCC
>CAZZDR010000197.1:0-6189 GCA_964652535.1 uncultured Hymenobacter sp.
TCTTCGGTGGGCGGCTCGGCTACGCGCAGGTGGCCCTTGTCGAGGTCCTCGATGGTGTGCTCGATGGCGGCTTTGGTTTCGGGCTGGTCGAGCAGGGTGCGGTCGTCCCAAGCGGCTTCGATAGCCTCTTGGGCGGCAAAGCGGTCGAGCACGGGGCTGTGGTTGAGGGTCGTGTCCATGAGAAATACAGAAAATTGAATTGGGCGCAAAACTAGCATCTTTAGGCGCTGAAAAGAGTGCTTGAGGGCCAAAGTGTACCGCGGCGGTGCGTAATTGACCGCCCTCGGCTGGGCCCTACCCCTCCTTAGTCCGGCAAGTTTAGCCCATGTCTGTTCCCACTTCTTCGCGCCCGCTCATCCTGCTCGCCTCCGTGCTGAAGCCCGTGGACGACACCCGGATGCGGGGCAAGTTTGCGCGCACCCTGGCCGAAGCAGGCGCCCAGGTAGCCGTGGCAGGGCAAGCCAGCCCAGGGGCCCGGCCGGCGGCGGGCATCGTGCTGCACCCCCTTTTTAGCGGCGCGCGGCTGAGCTGGGCTCGGCTGGTGGCGCAGGGCCGGTACTGGCGCTTACTGCAGCAGCTGCGCCCAGCGCTGGTGGTGGTGCACGCCCCCGAGCTGCTGCCGCTAACGCTGCTGTGGCGGGGGCTAGATAGAAAAAGGCAGTTTTTGTACGACATCCGCGAAAACTACGCACTCAATGTGGGCACTCAGCAAGTGTACCGTGGGCTAGTGAAGCGAGCGTTGGCTGCGGGCCTGCGCTGGGTAGAGGGCGCGGCGGCGCGGCGCGCAACGGCCCTGCTGCTAGCCGAAGCCAGCTACGCCGACGAGTTGCCGTTTTTGCGGGCCCTACCCCCCCAGCGCGTGCTAGTACTGGAAAACAAATACCAGCCAGCTCCTGGCGAAACCCTGCCCCCTACCCCCCGCCCCCTACCAGCTGCTACCGAGCCGCTGCAGCTGCTGTTTTCGGGCACCATCTCGGTGCTCAACGGGGTGTGGGAAGCCATCGCGCTGACGCGGGCCCTGCGCCTGGCGTGGCCCGGCGGGGCGGCGCTCACCATCATAGGCTTTTGCCAGCAACCTGAGTTGCTGCGCGCGCTGCAAGCCACCGCCGCGGCCGACAAGGCCTGGCTTACCCTGGTGGGCGGCGCCACGCTGGTACCGCACGCCCACATCGTGGCCGCCATCGGGCGCAGCCACCTGGGGCTGCTGCCCTACCAGCCGCACCCCAGCACGGCGCGCTGCCGGCCCACCAAGCTGTTTGAGTACCTCGCCCATGGCCTGCCAGTAGTGGTACCAAGCAACCCACTCTGGACCAGCGTAGTGCAGGCGCACGCGGCGGGCTTGGTCGTTGAGTTTGCCGAGCCAGCGGCGGCAGCGGCGGCCGTGGCGGCGGCCCTACTCACGGCTCATTTTTACCCTGCTGGCGTGCCCACCGGCCCGGTGCTGTGGGTAGGCGAAGGCAAAAAATTAGGGCATTTGCTGGAAAGCCTGGGACTAAGCCCGACCTTTGCGGCCCCTTTGGCCTAGCCGGAACCTGGCGCGGCGGCGGGCCGGGCCGTATTCCGGGTAATTTTTTCTTACTTGCAGGTCGGTACGCGGCTGGTTTTGCGTGCCTTCGCCCTACCCTCCCACCCTTTACGCCTCTGCCCCCATGGCTTCTCCTACCTCTCTACGCCACGCCGAAATTGCCGGTGTGGGCCACTACGTTCCCGACCGCGTTGTTAAAAATGCGGAGCTTGAGGAACTGATGTCTACGACCGACGCCTGGATTCAGGAACGCACCGGCATTCAGGAGCGGCGCTGGTTTGAGGAAGGCAAGGACACTACCGCCGGCATGGGCGCCGAGGCCGCCCGCCGCGCCCTGGCCCAGGCCGGTCTGGCCGTAGATGACGTGCAACTCATCGTATTTGCCACGCTTTCCCCCGACTACTTCTTCCCCGGCTCGGGCGTGCTCATGCAGCGCGAGCTGGGCATGACGGGCAATGTGCCGGCCCTCGACGTGCGCAACCAGTGCTCGGGCTTCATCTACGCGCTGTCGGTGGCCGACCAGTTTATCCGCACCGGCATGTACGATACGGTGCTGGTAGTGGGCTCCGAAATCCACTCTTCAGGTCTTGACAAATCCACGCGGGGTAGGGCCGTATCGGTCATCTTTGGCGATGGCGCAGGCGCCGTAGTGCTGCGCCCGGCGCGCACCGAAGGCCACGGCATTCTGAGTACCCACCTGCACGCGCAGGGCGAGTTTGCCGAGGAGCTAATTGTGAAGGAGCCGGGCTCCAACCGGGATGACCGCACCAATTACGTAGCTGAAAACCGCGAGGGCATGTACCCCTATATGAACGGCCAGAACGTGTTTAAGCACGCCGTGGTGCGCTTTCCGCAGGTTATCAAGGAGGCCCTCGACCAGAACAACTACCAGGCCGCCGATATCGACCTGCTCATTCCGCACCAAGCCAACTTGCGCATTACGCAGTATGTGCAGCAGAAAATGGGCTTGCCCGACGATAAGGTATTCAGCAACATTCAGCGCTATGGCAACACCACGGCCGCTAGCATTCCGATTGCCTTGAGCGAGGCCGTAGCGCAAGGCCGCGTTAAGCGTGGCGACCTGGTGTGCCTGGCCGCGTTCGGCTCGGGCTTCACCTGGGCTTCGGCCCTCATCAAATGGTAGATTTTCAATGAACAATTAATAATGAACAAGGAGCAGTTGACTTGCGTCGCGTTCGACATTGCTCATTGTTCATTGCTCATTATTAATTGCTTATATGCCCAGCCACACCGAGGAAAATTATTTAAAAGCTATTTATAAGCTGGCCGAGGCCGAGCCGGGGCAGGAGGTGAGTACCAATCGCATTGCGGCGGCGCTGGCCACCCGCGCCGCCTCCGTCACGGATATGCTGCGCCGCCTAGCTGAGAAAGAGCTGCTTGATTACGAGAAATATCGCGGCGTGCGCCTCACCCCCGAAGGCCAGCGGCTGGCGCTGCTCACCGTGCGCAAGCACCGGCTGTGGGAGGTGTTTTTGGTGCAGCAGCTGGGCTTCAATTGGGACGAGGTGCACGACGTGGCCGAGGAGCTGGAGCACGTGCAGTCACCCTTGCTGATGCGGCGGCTCGACGAGTTCCTGAATTTCCCAACCCTCGACCCGCACGGCGACCCCATTCCGGCCGAAAACGGGGCCGTGCGCCGGCCCGCCCATCGCTTGCTCACCGAGCTGGGGGTAGGCGAGTGTGGTATCCTGGCCGCCGTGAAAGATACCTCCGCCCCATTCCTACAGTACCTCGACAAGGTGGGCCTGCCGCTGGGCGCGCAAGTGCACGTGCTCGAAAAAATAACTTTTGATAACTCGCTGGAGGTGAAGATAAACGGCGAGCGCACCGTCATTATCTCGGCCGAAGTCGGGCGCAATTTGTTTACTGCCTGATGTCGGTTTTTGCTTATTCTGATACCATTGTGGCGCTCTCCACGCCGCCCGGCGTGGGGGCATTGGCCGTGGTGCGCCTATCTGGCCCCGAGGCGGTGGCCATCACCCAGGCCCTGTTTTCGAAGAAAAACCTGGCGGCCCAGCCCGGCCACAGCCTACACTACGGCACGCTGCGCGACCCCGCCACGGGCCAGGTGCTCGACGAGGTAGTGGTGGCGCTCTACCGCGGTCCGCGCTCCTACACTCGCGAAGACGTGGTGGAAATTTCGGGCCACGGCTCCGATTTCATCGTGCGCCAGATTCTGACCGCGCTGCTGCGCCAAGGTGCGCGCCTAGCTGAGGCCGGCGAGTTTACCAAGCGCGCTTTCCTCAACGGCGCGCTCGACCTGGCCCAGGCCGAGGCCGTGGCCGACCTCATCGCCGCCGACTCGGCCCTAAGCCACCAAGTGGCACTCAACCAGCTGCGCGGCGGCTTTTCGGACGAGCTGCGTGGGCTGCGGGCGCAGCTCATTAAGTTTGCCGCGCTGCTGGAGCTGGAGTTGGACTTTGGCGAAGAAGACGTAGAATTTGCCGACCGCACCGGCCTCGCCCGACTTTTGACTGAAGTAGAGGGGGTAGTAACCGGGCTTTTGCGCTCGTTTGAGTTGGGCAACGTGATTAAGAATGGCATCACGACTGTGATTGCCGGGCGCCCCAACGCCGGCAAGTCTACGCTGCTCAACGCGTTGCTGCGCGAGGAGCGCGCCATCGTGTCGGCCATTCCGGGCACCACCCGCGATTTTATTGAGGATGAAGTGAGTATTGACGGCCTGCGGTTCCGCTTTGTGGACACGGCCGGCCTGCGCGACAACCCCGCCGACGAGGTGGAGGCCATTGGCGTGCGCCGCACCCGCGAGCGCATTGGCCAGGCCGCCCTACTACTCTACCTTTTCGACCTCACCGAGCTGTCGCCAGCCGAGGTGCAGGCCGATATCGCGGAGCTAACCGCCGCCCTACCCCTGCTGCCCGTGCTGGTAGTGGGCAATAAAAGCGACCTGGCTCCTCAAGTAGCAACTGCCCAGTACCAGGCCGCCGTTGCCGGTAGCCAGCAGGTTGCTACCTCTCAGGTGGTCTTCATCGCGGCCAGCCAGCGTGCCGGGCTCGATGAATTGCAAACGGCCTTGCTGACGCAGGTGCGCGGGGCAGGACTAGCTACCACCGGCACGGCCACCATCGTCACCAACGTGCGGCACGCCCGCGCTCTCGAAACGGCAGCCCAACACCTAGCTGCCGTGCGCCAGGGCCTGGCCGAAGGCCGAGGCACCGAGCTACTGGCCGCCGACCTGCGCCACGCGCTGGCCGCGCTGGGCGAGATAACGGGCGAAATTTCGTCGGATGACTTGCTCACCAGCATTTTTACCCAGTTCTGCATTGGCAAGTAAGGCCCCTGCATAAATTCGTCGCAAACGTTCCCAGGCGACTTTCTGCCCCCAAACTGTGCGACTTACGGAAACCTCCACGGGGTTTGTGCTGTACTACACCTGGCACTGGCCAAACAAAAGTTTCCCGGCGCACCGCTTGAGCCGTAGCTTCGCGCCCGAAACAGGCGGCTACTTTACATCCTCTTCCTACCCAACCAATGGCAGAAACTGCTGAACTTAACCTCCCGGGCGGCCAGTCCATTACCCTACCCATTTTTGAGGGCACCGAGCACGAAAAAGCCTTTGATATCGGCAAGCTGCGCGACGCTACTGGCTACGTAACCCTCGATTCGGGCTACAAAAACACCGGTGCTACCAAAAGTGCCATCACTTTTCTCGATGGCGAGGAAGGCATTTTGCGCTACCGGGGCTACCCCATCGAGCAGTTGGCCGAAAAGTCGAGCTTCTTGGAAGTGGCTTATCTGCTGATTTATGGCCACCTGCCCGCCGAGGCTGAGCTAAAAGATTTTAGCGGCCACATCACCAAGCATACGCTGGTGCATGAGGACATGCGGAAGATTTTTGACGGTTTCCCGAGTGCTACCCACCCGATGGCCATCTTGAGCAGCCTCACCTGCGCGCTCACTGGCTTCTACCCCGAAAGCCTCAACCCCAACCAGAGCACCGAGGAAATTGACCTCACCATCGTGCGCCTGATGGCTAAGATGAGCACCATCGCGGCTTGGACGTACAAAAACTCGGTGGGCCACCCGCTCAACTACCCGCGCAACGACCTCGACTACGCTTCCAACTTCCTGTACATGATGTTCAGCTTCCCCACGGAGAAGTATGAAATCAACCCAGTAGTAGTGAGCGCGTTGAACAAGCTGCTCATCTTGCACGCCGACCACGAGCAGAACTGCTCGACTAGCACCGTGCGCCTCGTGGGCTCGGCCAATGCTAGCCTCTACGGGTCAGTTTCGGCGGGTATCAATGCCCTTTGGGGCCCGCTGCACGGCGGCGCCAACCAAGAGGTAATCGAGATGCTCGAAGCCATTGAGCGCGACGGTGGCGACACCAGCAAGTTCATTGCTAAGGCGAAGGATAAAAATGACTCGTTCCGCTTGATGGGCTTCGGCCACCGCGTGTACAAGAACTTTGACCCGCGCGCCAAAATCATTAAAGTAGCTGCCGACGAGGTGCTGAAGGCGCTGGGCCTGGAAAACAGCCCGCTGCTGAAAATCGCGCAGGAGCTGGAGCAAGCCGCTCTCACCGACCAGTACTTCATCGACCGCAAGCTGTACCCGAACGTAGACTTCTACTCGGGCATCATCTACAAGGCGCTGGGCATCCCGACCGAGATGTTCAC
>CAZZDR010000198.1:0-6120 GCA_964652535.1 uncultured Hymenobacter sp.
CGCATGCCGTAGTAGCTGAAGCGTTCCCACATTTCGGTGGCAAACAGGAGGTAGAGGCCGCGTGGGTGACTGGCCGAGGCCGTTTGGGGCGGTTGCGGGCGCAGGCTGGCGGTAGCTGGTTGCATGTAGAAGAGAAAGGTAAAGAGAAGAGTGTTGGTAAAATCCGCCTCAACAGAGGGCTGGGGGTGGGTAAAGCTAAGAAAATTTTAGGGGATAGCCCGACGCAAAGCCTGCCCTACCCCCCTTGGCAGACGCAAACTAGCACCGATGGTTGATGGTATGGCCACAGCTACAGCAGTAGCTGGCGTGCACCTAATGAGGACACTAAAAAGCCCCGCAAAAAAATTCAGCGGGGCTTTTTAATAGGTAGAGCGCCCCCAGCTAGGGGTAGCAAATTCCTTATTTATCCGTTTTTATAACGCGCAGCCCTACCAAGCGATTAGGCCGATTGGTCAGGAAGACCGGGAGCAATAAGTATTCGTTTGTATTAGCTCGTAACGAGGCCCGGGCCATCAGGCTGTCTTCCTGGTGGCCCAGCACCAGCAGGTCACGCACCTGGCGCGTGTGGGCGTTGTAACTGGCAACTAGCGTGACCCCCCCGGTACGAAAAGCCAATAGCGAATCAGATTTACTAGGAAGCAACCCCATCGTGTTTTTAGCTCCTGGGTCTACAAAATCGGGAGGTAACGCGTAGGTGGCTCCTAATTTGGTACGCAGCTCATCAATCGAGGCACCGAGCAATGCGGGTACGTTGGCAGTAGGCGCTATGCTGGCGTGAGGGGGGGTAGGCGGAGCCTGCGCTGGCTCATGCGCGCCCGAGCAGCCCGCTGCTATCCAGCAGGCCACTAGCGATAAGCCAGTCCGGTAGCGATAAATTCGCAGGTGGCTGACCCAGTTGTACATTAGTCGGAGGTTGCTTTAGCTGGCTTGCCTGCCATTTCGCTCAGGTAATGGCGCACAACCAACGTAATGGAAGCGTAGGACTCTTCGAGTCGGGCCAAGGCGTCTTGGGGCGACATCCAGCGCACTTCCTCAATGTACTCCTCCGTCTGGGGCCGCATCACCGAATCGTCGAGGCACTTCATGACAAACCAGCTGGTCTTTTTCAGCATTTTGTTGCCCTTGTAGGCGTACGAATGCCAAGTGCTAGGCAACTTTTCGCCCAGTTCCACCTTGATGTTGCACTCTTCCTCGACCTCGCGCATGGCGCCGAGGGGTACATCTTCGTCGCTCTTGAGCTTGCCTTTAGGTAAGTCCCACTTGCCCAGGCGGTAAATCATCAGCACCTGGCCATCCTTAACTACCAAGCCGCCAGCGGCTTTAGCAATTTTAAACTGGTCTTTGAGGTGCAGAATCAAGTTTTTCTTTTTACGGACCAACATAGTGAGCGAGTCCAGCTTTTTTAGCTTTTTTACTTCCATCAGCCGAAGCAGGCGGTCGAGAAAAGCAGGGGTAGCGTCGCGCACTAGCACATCGCCAACCAAGTCTTTACTGGTGAAATCGTCGTCGGCCCCGAGCACGAGGTCATATTTATGCTTGTAAACTTTGTCGCTGAAATTCTTAATTATCAGCGGCACGTCGTTGATGAAAACGTTCATCGGAAAGGAGTCAAGGAAAAAAAGGACTACCGTGAGTTGGCAGCCGTATCACTTGTTGCCGCATACGCTGGGCAGCGCCGCAAGATACGGGCCGACTTGATTTTTAAACGCACAAGCGGGTAGTGTTGCATCTTTGCCGGCGTTATGACGAGGATTGGTTTACTTTCGGATACCCACGGCTACTTTGATGACCGAATTGCTTACCACCTGCGCGACACCGACGAGATTTGGCACGCCGGCGATTTTGGGTCTTCCGAACTTGTGTTGCAGCTAGCTGACCTGGCACCGGTGTTTAGAGGGGTGTACGGCAACATTGATGGCGCCGCAGTGCGCTATACAGAGCCACTGGTGCAGATTTTCATGGTAGAAGGTTTGCGAGTACTGATGACGCACATTGGGGGCTACCCGGGGCACTACGTTCCGGCGGCGCGGCAGCTGCTGGCACAGACTAAGCCCGGCTTATTTGTGTGTGGGCACTCCCACATTCTGCGCATCATGCCCGACCCCAAGCTTGGGCTACTAGCTCTAAACCCCGGAGCTGCTGGCCGGCACGGCTTTCACCACGTACGCACGCTCCTCCGCTTCGGCATTGATAAGGGCCGTGTAGTAGACTTGCAAGCCGTGGAGCTGGGCCCTCGCACGGCCGTACTGGACACCGGCCGGTAGGATACAAAAGCAGAAAGCGCCTGACTTTACAGTCAGGCGCTTTCTAATACTATAGAAGTGCGTTGCTTTACAGCGCAATCTCGGGCTTGGGGTGCTCACCAGCCTGGCCATCTTCAGCTACGGGCTTGGTTTCGGCCTCAGCGGCGTCAAAACCATCCTTGCCGGTCTGGTTAGCTTTGGTAGCCTGGTTTTCCTCGGGGCTATTGCTTTCGAGGGCGTGCTTAGCGCTTTCCACGAGGTTGTGGGCGGCTTCCTGCACGGCTTCAGTGGCTTTTTCGACGAGGCTATTGTGAGCTACGGCGTCGGCAGCATCGGCGGCCAGATGTTTCACTTTATCGGCGGCGGCCGAGGCTGCCTGAGCAGCTTTAGCAAACAAACCTTCGGCTTTCGGCTCAGCGGCAGCTTCTGGCTTTACGCTAGAATTTTTTTTTTCGGCAGTCTCCGTAGCGGGAGCAGACTCAGTGAAACGCGACTTCAGCTCGTCCAAGTCCACGTTCTTCAGCACGGGCGTACGCAGCAAGTTCTTGATTTTGCGCACTTCATTGTTGGCACGGGCAATGTTTTTGCGGTGCTTGCGCTTTAAACGGGTAACGGACATGATTTTCGGGACAATTAGAGTTCGAGGGGACTTCTGGCAAATGAGGGTGCAAAAATAAGGCTTTACTTTTGAAATCCCAAACCTTTTGCTCAATCCCTTGGCTTTAGCTTCTTCTCCCCTGCCTATCATCGACCTGCGCTCCGATACCGTGACGCGCCCTACCCCCCCTATGCTGGCTGCTATGCAAGCCGCCGCCGTCGGCGACGACGTCTATGAGGAAGACCCCACCGTGCGCCAGTTAGAGGAAAGCCTAGCCACTCGCTTCGGCATGGGCGCCGGCCTGTTTTGCCCCTCAGGCACGATGACTAACCAGTTGGCCATTATGGCGCACTGCGCGCCCGTGTCGGAGGTTATCTGCGAAGCCACGGCCCACGTGTACTTGTGGGAAGTAGGCGGCATTATGCACCACGCCCGCGCCTCGGTGGCGCTGCTGCCCGGCGACCGGGGCCGCCTCACGGCCAGCCAAGTGGCCAGTGCCGTGCGCCCAGTCGGCAACGTGCACTACCCCACTACCCGCCTCGTATGCCTCGAAAACACCCACAACCGCGGCGGTGGCAGCTGCTACGCCTGGAGCGAGCTGGAAGAAATTGCGGCCTTTACTAAAAAGAATAACCTAGCGCTGCACCTCGATGGCGCGCGCATTTTTAACGCACTTGTGGCTACTGGCCAGCGCAGTGAAGACTACGGCCAGCTGTTTGACTCCATTTCGGTGTGTCTGAGCAAAGGGCTGGGTGCGCCGGTGGGCTCGGTGCTGCTGGGCTCTCAGGAATTTATCACTGGCTGCAAGCGGCTGCGCAAGCTGATGGGCGGCGGCTGGCGGCAGGCCGGCTACCTGGCGGCGGCTGGCTTGTATGCCTTGGAGAACAACGTGGAGCGCCTAGCTGATGACCACCGCCGTGCCGCCCAGCTAGCCGAGGCGCTGCGCCCGCTGCCCTACGTGGCTGAAATACTGGAGCCCGAAACCAACCTCGTTATTTTCCGCCTTGACGAAAGCCGCCTAACGGTGGCCGACTGCCTGGCCCGCCTCGAAGCCCAAGGCATCAAAGCCAGTGGCTTTGGTGGCAGCTGGGTGCGCTTCGTGACGCACCTCGACGTGAGCGAGGAAATGCTGGCGCGCGTGCTAGCGGTGCTACCGGCGCTGGCTGGTTAAGCCGACGCGCCGAGGCTTTTTCGACTGTTGGGGTTGCCGGCTGCGTATGCACGGGCAGCCCCAACAGTTTTTTTATGGATGTATACAATGCGCTGGCCCTGCTGCTGGTACTAGCCGCAGCCTTTGCCTACCTCAATCACCGCTTTCTAAAAATGCCCTCCGCCATCGGGCTAATGGTGCTGGGCCTGGGGGTGTCGCTGGCGCTGGTGGGCCTGGCCAAGCTAGGCGTAGCGCCAGTGCTGGACCTGGCTCGCGTGGTGGGCAAAATCAATTTCAGTGCCCTTGTGATGCAGGTGATGCTGGGCTTTTTGCTTTTTGCCGGCTCCATTCACGTCGATACGCGGCGGCTGGGAAAGCTGCGCTGGTCGGTGGGCACACTGGCGCTGCTAGGCACGCCGCTGAGCGTGGGGCTGGTGGGCGGCGCCATGTACTACCTGCTGCCGGTGCTAGGGCTGCCCACGCCACTGGTATACTGCCTGCTGTTTGGGGCGCTTATCTCGCCCACCGACCCGGTGGCGGTGCTCAGCATTCTTACCAAGGCCAATATCGACAAAAACCTAGAAATTAAGATTGTGGGTGAGTCACTCTTCAACGATGGCGTGGGGGTAGTGCTGTTTGTGGTGCTGCTCGAAATGGCCCAACTCGGCCCACAAGATGTAACTATCGGTCACGCGCTGGGCGTGTTTGCCCAAGAAGCCATTGGCGGCGTGGCGCTGGGCGCGGCACTGGGCCTGGGTGCCGCCTGGCTGCTGCGCTCGGTCGATAACTACCAGGTAGAAGTGCTGCTGACGCTGGCGCTGGTGGCGGGTGGCACGGCGCTGGCCCAGTACCTGCACACCTCAGGGCCACTGGCTATGGTGGTAGCCGGGCTGCTGGTAGGGCACTTTAGTCGCCATGGCGCTATGCTGTCGGACGAGTCGCAGGACTACGTGGACAAGTTTTGGGAGCTGGTGGACGAAATACTCAACGCCCTGCTGTTTGTGCTGGTGGGGTTGGAGGCGCTGGTGCTCCCCATCACGAGCCGTATGATTGGGGCAGGGCTAGCGGCCATTGGGGTGGTGCTGGTGGCGCGGCTGCTGTCGGTGTGGCTGCCGCTGGTGCTACTGCGCGGCAGCGGGCTGTTCACACCCTCGCAGCACAGCGTGCCGGTGCTCACGTGGGGCGGGCTGCGCGGCGGGCTGTCGGTGGCGCTGGCTCTGAGTCTGCCGGCCTCGGCCCCGCGCGAGCTGCTGGTGGGCATCACCTACGTTATTGTGGTGTTCTCCATTATCGGCCAGGGGCTTACTATTGGGCCGCTGGTGCGCTGGCTGGGGGTAAGCCGGCCGGTGGCCGCCAAATCGGACGCACCAGCACCGGAGTAGCTTTTTTATATAAGGGATAAAAAAGCCTTTTTGGGCACCGCCAAGGGCTAATAGCTGTTGAGAAGCGCTTATGAATTTCTTTGTTATTGCCGACGTCCACGGCTGCCTGCACACCTTTCGCGAGCTGCTCACGCACTGGCGGCCCGCCGAGGAAATGCTGGTGCAGCTCGGCGACCTCGTAGACCGGGGCAACTTCTCGGCTCAAACCGTGGAGCTGTGCCGCCAGCTCAGCCTAGATTTTCCGGAGAAAACGGTTTTTCTGAAAGGCAACCACGACTGGGCCATGGCGACGCACCTGGGCCCGGACGGCCCGTATAAATCTTGGCTGGGCTGGGGGGGTAGGGCCACCTTGCAGCAATACCAGGCGCACCACAACTGGCTGGCGCTACACGCAGCCTGGCTGGCGGCCCGGCCGTTGTGCTGGCAAAACGACCACCTCTTATTCTCGCACGCCGGCTTTGCCGAAGTGCCCGACCCACTCGACCCAAACAACAACGACGGCGTGCTATGGCGGCGCGGCCCGCTGCGCAATACTGGCCAGCTACAAGTAGTAGGCCACACGCCTACGGCCAGCCACCAGCTCGAGCACGACAAGGTTTCCAACACGCTGTACCTCGATACGGGGGCCGCAGCCGGGTACGCACTCACGGCGCTGCGCCTGCGCCCCACTGGTGAAGTACTCGATATCATCGCGGTGCCTACCCACGCCACCGACTGCAAAACAGCTACCTAATGTCTGATTCTGAA
>CAZZDR010000199.1:0-4021 GCA_964652535.1 uncultured Hymenobacter sp.
GGCGTTACACCCGCCTCGACAACATCCGCCAGCACAACGCCGCCCAAAAACTTGGCTTATGAGGCAAATTCAGTGCGGCTAGGAGTGGTGTGCGCAAAAAATAAGGTTAGCTAGGTAATCGGACCGGTTTCTTAGCACTACCTAGCTGAGTTGAGTAAAATCTGGCACCTCACCGACCAAGAAGATTTTTCCTTAATGCCAACTGGTTTGCTTACGAGGTAAGCGTGCAACCCTGCGTATCCGGCTTACCTAATCAGGGGGGCTTCAGCTAGTAGCGGGGCTTTATGTAGATAGGTGTCACCTCGTAGGCTATCAACCATAAACCGGGCGAGCTGCTGCCGACTAATGGCAAAGGGGGTAGGCGTCTGGGTGTACTGCACCACCAACTTGCCTAGTTGCGTCTTATCGTTGAGGGCCACCGGGCGGGCAATCACCCAGTCCAGCCCTGATTGCCGGAGCAACTCTTCTTGCTGCGCGTGGTCGGCGAAGACCAACTTGAAGTTGGTAAGCTTGATAACCAGGCGCATGTACCACGGGGCGTACGGCCGCGAGTCGCCCACGCCGATGGACGAAAGCGTCACCAGGCGGCGCAGGTCGAGTTCCTGCATCGCGGCAATAGTGTGGCGCATGGTTATAGCCAGCGTATGAGGCGGCGTAAGCTTACGACGGGAAAACGAATCGGCTTCAGGCAAGGCGCTCAGAGCGCTGACCACCGCGTCACAGCCCACCAGGGCCCGGCGTACATCCGCCAAGTTTGTGGGCGAGCCGACCACTACCGTCAACTGTGGCGAGCGCCGGGTGAGCTTGGCTGGGGTGCGCACTAACGCCGTGACGGCGTAGCCCTGGGCGAGGGCATAGTCCAGAATCAGGCCGCCCGTGCGCCCAGTAGCTCCATAAAGTAAAATGCGTGACATAACGAACAGAAGCGTCAAGTGCTTCATCTGGCGGCAAACCTAGGCGCCGGCTTCGCTAGCTTTGGCATAAGTTCCCTTTTGGGTACCAGTTCCCTCCAAGATATCACCCCATGTACAGCTGCCCGGGCGATGCGCCCAAAAGTCAACACCAAGCCGTGCGCGATACGCTGGAGGTCATCAGCGGCAAGTGGAAGCTCGTCCTTCTGGCGGCGCTGCTCACGCGCCCCTTCCGCTTCCGCGAGCTGAGCCAGGAAGTGGGCATTACGCCGCGGTTACTGGCGAAGGAGTTGCAGGAGCTAGAGCAACACCAGCTTATCAGTCGCACTGTCTGCGACACCCGCCCCATCACGGTCGAGTACGCCAGCACAGCCCACAGCCGGACGCTGCTACCCGTGGTGCAGGCCCTGAGCGATTGGGGGTACCTGCACCACGAAGTAATCGTCGGGCACCGGCGCCCCGATGCCCCTCCAGCGCCGGTAGCCACCACCAACTAGGTCGAAACTCTGCGGCTTTAGCTTACAGATGATGGGGGCTTATCTACTGAGTGTTGTCAATAGTACATTGCTGATATGCAGATGCTTGCGTTAGTATCACTGAGGCTGTATTGGTTTTCAGAGAAGTTGAAACTACTTTCCTGCTCTTTCTGCTTGTTTGTTATGATACCTAGATGCTCCTGGAGAAAAAGCAAACCTCGCATACGGGCGAGGTAGTAGTAGCTAAAACGCGCTCGCTAACGGAGCAGTTACGGCCGGTCTAGTCGCTGGCTGGTACTACGTGGCTGAGGTTAACTGTGATAGAAATAAAAGCATCATTTGTAAGAAGTAGGATACCAGAACTTTCGGAAATTGGTCTTTTGAATCGGCCTGCCAAAGCAAGCTTGATAAGTAAGTCTTATCAGTCCTTATCACCCCAGCCAAAGGAGTGACCCACTTTACTTCTCGTTCCCTGTCTGAAGCTCGGTCGCTATAACTTCTTACGTGATACTTTGGCAAGAAGTACCTTTTTGCCCCGATTGAGTTGTCGGGCTCCAGCTTAGAATGATCTTCTTTAAACAGTGGGCTTTGTGTAGAATTAGGGTATATATCCTAAAGAAGTTAAAACTAAGGCTTCTTTCGTCAGAAAATTCTATATTGCCGTAGCAAAGTGGTTAACCCCGCAGGTACGCGGGCTTCTACTGCTCCTTCTCCTCCTTTCTCACATGGCAAAACATTACTCTACGGCGGCTTTATTGCTGCTCGGTACCTTGGCAACTACTGCGGCGCAAGCGCAGGATACAGCCTCACGCGTCCAAGCGAAAGTGCTGGGCGCTGATAACCAGCCCGAGCTGGTGCAATTCAATGCGGCCGGCAAACTCGCTTACCGCGGCGTAGATGCTCGCCAGGTCTTGCGCCAGCACTTAGCGCTTACGCCGGCCGACGAGATGGTTCAGCGCAGCGCCGAAACGGATGCCTTGGGATTTACCCATCAGAAATTTAACCAGTTCTATCAGGGCGTCCGCGTAGAGCATGCCTCCTATACCACTCACGCCAAGGGAGGCACAGTAGAAAGCATCAGCGGCGATTTTGAGAAGATAACCAATCTGAACACGAATCCCTTACTTAGCACGTCGGCAGCACTGAGCCGAGCCTTGGCCTTCGTGGGTGCCAAGCAGTACATGTGGCAGGACCTGGGCGAAGAGACAGGTTTGAAGCATGAAACGGGTAAGGCATCGGCCACCTACTACCCCCAGGGCGAACTGGTGATTGTGCGCAACGAGCTAACTACCCGCGCCGAAGCTAAAGGGCAGCCAGTGCTGGCGTGGAAATTCAACATCTATGCGCAGGAGCCGGTGAGCCGCGCGTACATCTACGTTGATGCCCGCACCGGTGAAATCGTGCTGCAGGACAAGATCATCAAACACGCGGGGGCTACCGGTACGTTTGCTACGGCCTACAGCGGCAACCGCACCATAAACGACGGCACCACCACGGGCGGCTTCTACCTGCGCGAAGGCACCACCCGCGGCCTAGGGATCGAAACCTATAACATGAAGAAGGGCACCCAATACAACCGGGCTACCGATTTTGTGGATGCTGACAACAACTGGACGGCCGCCGAATACAACAACGCTACCTTCGACAACGTCGCCGGGGATGCCCACGTGGGTGCCGAAGCCACCTACGACTACTGGAAGAACGTGCACGGCCGCAATTCTTACGATAACGCCGGAGCTAAAATCAAGAGCTACGTGCACTACAGCCGCAACTACGAAAACGCGTATTGGGATGGGGTGCGCATGACGTATGGCGATGGGGCCACGCGCTTCCGCCCGTTGACGGCGCTGGACGTGTGCGGCCACGAAATCGGCCACGCCGTGTGCGAGAACACCGCTAACCTGACGTATTCCAACGAATCAGGTGCCATGAACGAAGGCTTGTCTGATATTTGGGGCGCTAGCATTGAAGCCTATGCGGTGGCCAACCTAGGCTTTACCTCGGGTGGGGTAAAAGCTAAGTCGACCTGGCTGATTGGGGAGGAAATCGATAAGCAGCAAGCCGCGCTGCGTTCGATGAGCGACCCCAAATCGCAAGGCCAACCCGATTACTACAAGGGCGTCAACTGGTATACGGGCACCAGCGACAACGGGGGGGTGCACACCAACTCGGGTGTAATCAACTTCTGGTACTACCTCATTGCCAACGGCAAGATGGGTACCAACGAAAAGGGCGTTGCCTACTCGGTGGCCGGCTTGGGCCTCGATGCCGCCGCTAAAATCACCTTCCGGATGGAGGACGTGTATATGGTAGCCAGTTCCACCTATGCGCAGGCTCGTACCTATTCCATCCAGGCTGCTACCGACCTGTATGGTACTAGTTCGACGCAGGTACAGTCAGTAATCAATGCCTGGGACGCGGTCGGCGTGACGGGTGGTGCCGCCATTGCTGCAGCTAGCCTTACCACGAACCCCGCGGCGAGCCTTAGCGCGAGCTCCGCGGCGAGCACTGGCCTTGCCACCGACGCGGCGGAGTTCCGGGTCTATCCGGTGCCCGCTACCAACACGCTTCATCTGCAGTTGACGGGCGCGGCTGACATCAGCCGCGTGACCGTGACCGACCTACGCGGGGCTA
>CAZZDR010000199.1:4121-6069 GCA_964652535.1 uncultured Hymenobacter sp.
AGCGGCCCGACCGCAAATCTACCGGCGCCCTTTTTCGAAAACCATTAGAGAATCGTTAGCATGTCATTAGAAAGTCCTTCGCGTGCCCCGTGTCCTGGTTTCGTGTTTCGGATCGGCACGATTACGAGGTCGGGTAAGCTTTTGATAAACAAATGGACTCAGTAGCATACGCGGCCAGGGCTTACGATCAATGCAAGCACCTGAAAAGGCCGGTTGAGCGTCGCAAAAAGCCTACCCGCGGCCTAGTGACTTAACCAGTCTAGCTTGGACGCTACCTTTGGTACTATGCACAACCAGCAGCCCAGCGCAGTTCCTGTCCTACAGCGGCCAGTGGTGTCGGGACCCGTAATTGCGCTGGCCTGGCTACTGTTCAGCGGATTTATGGTGCTGCTAATTTTTGGACAGAACCTCTCGGCTGGCGCCCCTACCGACTGGGGCGAAGCCCTAGGCGGACGGCTGTTGCACGGCCTTATCTGGGGCCTGCTCACGCCAGTGGTGTTTGCCCTAGCCGCGCGCTTCGACCTGACGGAGCGCCGCTACCGGCTATCCACTCTGCTAGTGCACGCGGCCGCCAGCTATGGTCTTACGTTGACTTACCGACTGACCTATGCTGGAACGATGACTGCATTCGGGGCACTGCCCGGGGGCTTCTCGTTAGTCAAGGTAGTCGCGAACGCCAACACCTGGGTGCCTATTTACTGGATGTTGCTGTGCATGGCATACGCCGTACAGTACCGCGAGCGGTTTCGCCAGGGCCAGGTGCAGGCCGCCCAGCTCGAAACGCAGCTCGTGCAGGCGCAATTACAAGCCCTAAAAATGCAGCTGCAGCCGCACTTTCTGTTCAATTCGCTGAACGCCGTTTCGGCCCTGATGGGCACGGATGTGAAGGCCGCCCGGCGCATGCTGGCCCAGCTCAGTCAATTTCTGCGCCTGGTGCTCGAGGGCAGCGACGCGCAGGAAGTGACCCTAACCCAGGAGTTGCACCTGACCCGCCTCTACCTCGAAATCGAGCAAACCCGCTTTCCTGACCGCTTGGCCGTGGCCTACGACATTGCCCCCGGCACGGAATCCGCGCTGCTGCCCGCCCTGCTCTTGCAGCCAGTGGTGGAAAACGCCGTGCGCCACGGCCTGGCCCCCCAGGCGGGGGTAGGCGAGCTAGCTATCAGCGCCTGGCAGCAGGCCGACCGCCTGCTGGTGCTGGTGCAGGACAACGGCCGGGGAACCGCGGACACTGCCGCCCGCGGCATTGGCCTGCGCAACCTTGAGAGCCGCCTGGCTACCCGCTACGGTCCCGACTACGCCGTAACCGTGGCCACCGCGCCCGGCCGAGGCTACTGCCTCCAATTGTCGCTCCCTTTTCAGACCGCTCCGCCCGCTGGTCCATTACCCAGCATTGCATGAAGCTAAGCATTCGCACCTTGCTGGTGGATGATGAACCGCTAGCCCGCGCGCTGCTGCGCGAACTCCTAGCCGACTTCCCGGAAATGACCGTTACGGACGAGTGCCAGAACGGTGCCGAAGCCGGAGCCGCTCTGCAAACGGGAGCCTACGACGTGGTGTTCCTGGACGTGCAGATGCCCGGCTTGGACGGGGTGCAGGTGCTGCAAGGCCTGCGGGCGGCGAACCACCCGCTGCCGCTCGTAGTGTTCGTGACGGCCTACGACCAGTACGCCGTGGCCGCCTTCGCACTGCACGCGGTGGACTATCTGTTAAAGCCATTGGACCCTGACCGTTTTGCGGAGTGCGTGCGCCGGGTGCAGCAGCAAGTGGCCCAGCGCCAAAGCCATGCTGTGGGTGCCGACCTGGTAGCCCTGCTTAGGGCCTGGCCCAATCCTCCCAGTAACGTCGTCCCTACCCCACCTACTGAATACCAGGATCGGTTTCTGGTAAAGCAGCCGGAGCGGCAGTTTTTTGTGCCAGCGGCCGACGTGTTTTACCTTGAAGCCAC
>CAZZDR010000200.1:0-2768 GCA_964652535.1 uncultured Hymenobacter sp.
GCAATGGCCGGAGCCACGCCGATGGTCGCGATTTCGCCGATGCCTTTGGTACCCAGCGCGTTCACGTGGTAGTCGGGCTGGTTGACGAAAGCTACTTCCACCGCCGGTGCATCGGCCTGTACGGGCACGTGGTAGTCGGCAAAGTCCTTGGTGACGTAGCGGCCGTAGCGGTCGTCGATGATGGCGTGCTCCATCAACGCCATGCCGATGCCGCCCACTGCGCCGCCCTTCATCTGGTTGGCGGCGGTTTTTTGGTTGATGATGGTGCCCGCGTCGGCGCAGGAAACCAGCTTGCTCACCCGCACTTCGCCGGTCAGCTCGTGCACCCGCACCTCGGCAAAATGCACCGAAAATGAATACATCGAATACTGCTGGCCGTCGTTGCCGGTGGGTTTCGACTCCACATTGACTAGCGCCGCGCCGGGCTGCTTCAGCAGGTCGGCGTAGGCCACGCGGGCGCCGCTGGCCAGCGTGAGGTGGCCGTTGGCCAGCGCTACGTCTTCCTTCTTCGCCGCGCCAAAAGCTGGGGTGCCGGCGGCAGCCAGCTCGCGCAGCTTGTCTTTCAGGGCCAGGCAGGCGTCTTGCACGGCCTGGCCCACGGTGTTCACCGTAGAAGAGCCGCCCTGCGAGCCCGCCTGCGGATAGTCCGAATTTCCAAGCTCAAACACGATTTTGGAGGGGGGTAGGCCCAGCGCGTCGGCAGCAATCTGGGTCATGGCCGTGCCCGTGCCGGGGCCGATGTCGGTGGTAGCGCACCGCAGCAGCACAGTGCCATCGGGCCGCAGCTGGGCGCTCACGTGGGCCGCTCCGCGGTGCGCCCCAAACGTGCCTACCCCCATGCCGTAGCCAATCAGCCACTCGCCATCGCGCAGGGCGCCAGGCTGCAGCTGGCGCTTGCTCCAGCCAATGCGGTCGGCCCCCAGCTGGTAGCATTCCTTCAAAAACTTGGTGCTCCAGGGCCGGTTTTTCTCCGGGTCCTGGTCGGTGTAGTTGCGCAGCCGAAACTCCAGCGGGTCCAGCTTGAGCAGATACGCCATCTCGTCCATCGCCGACTCCAGGGCAAATGCACCGGTGGCCTCGCCGGGTCCGCGCATCCAGATAGGCGAGCTCACGTCGAGCGCCGCCAAGCGGTAGCGCGTGGTCAGGTTGGGCGAGGCGTACATCATGCGCGTCTGGGCCAGCGTCGATTCGGTAAACTCTTCGTAGCTAGACGTCTGACCGATGCTTTCGTGCGTGATGGCCGTGATTTTACCATCCGGCGTGGCGCTCATGCCCAATTTTTGCCAGGTGTAAGGCCGGTAGCCCACCAGCGTAAACATCTGCTCGCGGGTCAGCATCAGCTTTACTGGCCGGTTCACCACCTTGGCCGCGATAACGGCCGCCGACTCGTGCGGCCAGCTATGCAGCGCGTTGCCAAACGCCCCGCCCACAAACGTGGCAATGACTTTCACATTCTCCTCAGGCAAGTTCCACTCCTTGGCAAAGTCGCGGCGGGTGCCCATTGTGCCCTGCGTCTTGTCGTAGAGCGTGAGGCGGTCGGCCGCCTCCCAATGCGCCGTGATGGACTGCATCTCCATCGGGTGGTGCATCTCGGTCGGAATCACGTATTCTTGCTCAATCTTGAGCGCGCCCGTCCGGTACGCGTCGGCCTGGCCGCGCTGGTAGTCGGCCATTGGCGACTTCGGATTCTTCTTGGCCTGGGTGGGTAGGAACGCCTGCGCCGCGGCCGCCGCCATATTGGTCTGGTGCGTTTCCTTGGCGTAGCTAGCCTTCACCAGCCGCGCTGCGTGCTTGGCGCGCTCCAGCGTGTCGGCCACCACGATGGCAATGGGCTGGTCGTTGAACAGCACTTTGTCGTCGTGGAATACCTTCAGCGGCCCGCCCACGGTTTGGGGCTGCGAGGGGTCCTTACCCGTCGGCTTAAAGCCAGGCACCTTGGGCGAGTTGAGGTGCGTAATCACGGCCAGCACGCCAGGCGCACGCTCGGCGGCCTTGGTGTCGAGGCTCTTGATTCGGCCTTTGGCAATGGTGCTGCCCACCAGCACGCCGTAGCTCATGCCCGGCAGGTCGTACTCGGCCGAATAGGTGGCGGCGCCGGTTACTTTTTGGTGGCCGTCTACCCGGTTCATCGGGGCCCCGATGTGTTTGTCTTGCGTTTTCATATCGCTATCGGGTTAAGCCGCCGCGGCGGTTTTGAGGGCCTGCACCAGCGCATTAGGCGCTAGCTTCAACTTGTAGGCATTGTACTTGAACGCCTTGGCGCCCTGCATGGCCACCGCCGCCGCCTGCCGGAATGAGTCTTCCGTGGCGGGCTTGCCTATCAGCGCTTGCTCGGCTGCGGCCAGCCGCCAGGGCTTGTGGGCTACCCCGCCCAGCGCCAGCCGCGCCGCTTTAATGGTGTTGTTCTCAATATCCAAAGCCACGGCCGCCGATACCAGCGCGAAAGCGTAGCTAGCGCGCTCGCGCACTTTCTGGTAGTGCACGTGCCGGGTGAAGGCATTGGTGGGCAGGTCTACGGCAGTGATGAGTTCGCCGGGTTCCAGGTTGGTGTCGCGCTGGGGGGTAGTGCCCGGCAGGCGGTGCAAGTCGGCAAACGCAATGCGCCGGTCGCCCTTGGGGCCACTCACCAGCACCGTGGCATCGAGCGCCACCAGGGCCACGCTCATATCCGAGGGGTGCACCGCTATGCACTGCTCACTGGCTCCAAAAATGGCGTGCATCCGGTTCACGCCTTCCAGGGCGGCGCAGCCGGTGCCGGGCTCGCGCTT
>CAZZDR010000200.1:2868-6036 GCA_964652535.1 uncultured Hymenobacter sp.
GGGGTCATTACGCCGCGCTTCATCAGGTCTACCAGGTTGGTGCCGCCGGCAATAAACTTGGCGTTGGCATCCTTGGCTACCGCGTCGATAGCGGCCTGCGGCTTGGTCGGCCGCACGTATTGAAACTGGTTCATACCTTCTGTCCTCCCGTTTTGACTTCCTGAATGGCGGCCACAATATTGGTGTAGGCCCCACAGCGGCAGATATTACCGCTCATATACTCCCGGATTTCGCCCTCCGAGCCGGCGTGGCCCTCGCGCACGCAGGCCACAGCGCTCATAATCTGCCCCGGCGTGCAGTAGCCGCACTGAAAGCCGTCGTGCTTTACAAAGGCTTCTTGCATGGGGTGCAGCTTGTCGCCATCAGCCAGGCCCTCGATGGTCGTGATTTCCTGCCCGTCATGCATCACCGCGAAGCTCAGGCAGGAGTTTACGCGCTGGCCGTCTACGTGCACCGTGCAGGCGCCGCACTGCCCGTAGTCGCAGCCCTTCTTGGTGCCCGTTAGGTGCAGCTGCTCGCGCAGTAAATCGAGCAGGGTAGTGCGGGGCTCTACCGAGAGCTTGTGTTTGGTACCGTTGATTTTCAAGCTTAACGGGATTTTCTCGAAAGCGGCGGCCACTTTCTCGTCTAGCCCTTCGGCGGCAGCTGTCACCACTGAGCCGGGCACCAGGGCAAAAGCCGTAAGCAGCGACGACTGCTTGAGAAAACTGCGCCGGGCCTCGTCGTGGTTGGCCGGCGTATCGGGTTCGGGGTTCGTAGCCATGGGAAAAGGAATTACTAAGTAGATAAGAAAACAAAGACTCACTCCGCACCTACATGTTGCGAAGCATAAACAATTAATAACCGCCAAAGCTAGTTTCACCCACGCCGCCCACGATCGAGCTGGTGCTCAGGCGTAGGCATGGTCCTTAGCGTTTAGGCACAATGCAGTAGCTTAGGAAATAGTTAGTTCGCAGGAAGCGCACTTCGAAGAATCGGCCCACGCTAGATGAAAATACTACTCACGCTGCTTGCGCTAGGTCTGAGCCTGGCGGCCACGGCTCAAACCCAAGCCATCCGCTATCCTAAGCTAAGCAAAACGCTGGATAGCTTGGCCTTCGTTGACCAATGGCCCATGCAACAGATAGTTAATCAGCTTCCCGACAGTGCCGGGCGCGACCTAGTGCAAGTAGAGCAACTCAATTTTACCCGCCACCAACCCCTTCTCGAAAAGATGGTGCGCCTATACGGCTACCCCGGCTTTCGGCAGGTAGGCGAAAAAAGCGCCAATAACTTTTGGCTGCTCGTGCAGCACGCCGATGCCTATCCCTCCTTCCAGCGGCAAGTTTTGCGCCTGATGCTACCCGAGGTGAAAGCTAAAAATGCCAGCCCCGTGAACTACGCCTACCTTACCGACCGCGTGGCCATCAACTCAGGCCAACCAGAAGAGTACGGCACTCAGGTAGTGTACGAAGGTGCCGGCCTCGGCAAAGCGGTACCCAAATCGCTGCGCGACCCCAAAAACGTGAACAAACGCCGAGCAGCTATCGGGATGGAGTCGCTGGAAAACTACCTAGGCATGATGACCAACATGCACGTGGAGATGAATACACCGCACCCACCAGCTAACTAAACCGCGCGCTTCTTAAACAAGAAAGCCCGCTGGCATGCTGCCAGCGGGCTTTCTTGTTTAAGGCAGCTTGGCTAAAAGCTACGCGCCAATAGCGATGCGCTTGAAGTCTGACACCGTCATGCCTTTCGACTGCTTGTCGAGCAACTGGGCGATGGTCAACGAGTTGTCTTTTACAAACTCTTGGTTCAGGAGGGTATTCTCCTTGTAGAATTTGTTGAGCTTGCCCTGGGCAATCTTCTCCAGCATTGCTTCGGGCTTGCCTTCGGCGCGCGCCTGCTCTTTGCCAATTTCGATTTCGCGCTCTACCGTGCCGGCATCTACGCCGTCTTTGTCAACAGCAACGGGCTTCATCGCTACGATTTGCATCGCTACGTCGCGGCCAATGGCAGCTACGTCGGCGCTGCCTACGTTTTTCAGGCCTACGAGCACACCCTTCTTGTTGTCAGAGTGGATGTACGAGGCTACTTTCTCAGCGGTGAGAGTAGTGTACGTAAGGTCGAGCTTCTCACCGATTTTGCCGGTTAGCTCGGTGATGTGCTCCTGCACGGTACGGCCATCGGCCTCCGTAGCAGCCAGCAAGTCCTCCTTGGTGCCCACGTTGGTTTTCACCGCCGTTTCTAGGATTTGCTGAACCAGGTTGCGGAAGTCAGCTACTTTGGCTACCGATTCGGTTTCGCAAGCCAAGGCTACCAGCTTGCCGCTCGTGCCGTCTTCGCTTACGCTTACCAGTACTAAGCCTTCCGACGTAGCATTGTCGGCGCGCTTGTCAGCAATTTTCTGACCCTGCTTGCGCAGAATGTCGCGAGCAGCTTCGAAGTCGCCATCGGCTTCGGTCAGCGCTTTCTTGCAATCCATCATGCCCGCGCCAGTCATGGTACGGAGCTTATTTACGTCTGCGGCGGTGATAGCGGCCATAGTTGTAGCGCGGACTTTTAGTCCGCGAGTGGAGGTGGAATAGTAGGTTTGAATCAATAGTCGCGGACTCGCAGAGTTCACGCTATATAGAAAAAGGGAACCGCCAAGCATTAGCCTCGACCGTTCCCTTTTTCGTCAAGCTTTAAAAGCGGCTTAGGCTTCGGTATCAGCTTCGGTTTTCTCCGCGATAGCAGCCTCATCGGCTTCTTTGCGGTCAGCATCTTCCTTATCAACTTTACGCTCCGACAGGCCATCTTCGATAGCTTTGCCGATTACGTTGATAATGAGTTGGATAGACTTCGAGGCATCGTCGTTAGCCGGGATCGGAAACTGCACGAGGTCAGGGTTCGAGTTGGTGTCGCAGATAGCGAAAACTGGGATGCCCAGCTTCTGCGCCTCTTTTACGGCAATGTGCTCGCGCTTCACATCTACCACGAACAGAGCAGCGGGTAGGCGGCTCAAGTCAGCGATACCACCCATTACGCGCTCTAATTTGTCGCGCTCACGGCTCAACATGAGCTTTTCGCGCTTAGCCAAGGCGGCGTAAGCAGTATTTTCTTTTACCATCTTGTCGATGGTGCTCATCTTCTTCAGCGACTTGCGGATGGTGGCGAAGTTCGTCAGCATCCCGCCCAGCCAGC
>CAZZDR010000201.1:0-6036 GCA_964652535.1 uncultured Hymenobacter sp.
GCGCCTACCCCCCCCGCTGCGCCCGCCAACGGCAAGAAAGCCACCGTGGTGCGCATGCCCAAGATGAGCGATACGATGACCGAAGGCACTATTGCCGCCTGGCTCAAAAAGGTGGGTGACAAAGTGAAAGCGGGCGACGTGCTGGCCGAAGTCGAAACCGACAAAGCCACAATGGAGCTTGAAAACTACGAGGACGGCACCCTGCTCTATACCGGCCCTAAGGAAGGTGAAGCCGTAGCCGTTGACGGCGTGCTGGCTATTATCGGTGAAGAAGGTGCTGATATTCAGGCTCTGCTAGGTGGCCAAGGCGACGGTGCCGCGGCGCCTACCCCCGCTGCCGCGCCCGAAGCTGCTGCCTCGGCTGCCGCGCCAGTTGCTGCCAGCGCCCCCCAGGCCGAAGCTAGCACTGGCCGCCTCATCGCCTCGCCCCTGGCCAAGAGCATTGCCAAGGACAAAGGCCTCGACCTGCGTCAAATCAAAGGCAGCGGCGAAAATGGCCGCATCATAGCCCGCGACCTCGACAACGCCCAGCCGCAGGCTGCTGCGCCCGCCGCGGCACCCGCCGCCGCTTCGGCCCCGAATGAGTACATCCAGGCTGGCCTGCCCGAGCAGCCAGCAGCTAGCCAAGGGGCAGCGCCTGCTAAGCCTGCCGCGGCGCCCGCGCCGGCCGCTGCCGAAGGCACGTACACCGACACGCCCGTGTCGTCGATGCGCAAGGTGATTGCCCGCCGCCTGTCGGAAAGCCTGTTCACGGCCCCGCATTTCTATCTCACGATGGAAATCCTGATGGACAAGGCCATGGAAACCCGCGTGAAGCTCAACGAGCTATCGCCTGTGAAGCTGTCGTTCAACGACATGGTGCTCAAAGCCTCCGCCGTAGCGCTGAAGCAGCACCCGGTCATCAACTCGTCGTGGCTCGGCGATAAGATTCGCCAGAACAAGCAAATCAACATCGGCGTGGCCGTGGCCGTAGACGAAGGCTTACTGGTGCCCGTTATCCGCAACGCCGACGGCAAAGGCATGGCGCAGATTGCCACCGAAGTGAAAGAGCTGGCTGGCAAGGCGAAGAGCAAGAAGCTGCAGCCCGCCGAGTGGGAGGGCAGTACCTTCACCATCAGCAACCTGGGCATGTTCGGTATCGACGAGTTCACCGCCATCATCAACGAGCCGAATGCTTGCATTCTCGCCGTGGGCGGCATCAAGCAAACCGCCGTGGTGAAGGATGGCCAGCTGGCTATCGGCAACATCATGAAGGTAACACTCAGCTGCGACCACCGCGTGGTAGACGGCGCCACCGGCGCGGCCTTCCTGCAAACGGTGAAAGCGCTGCTCGAAGACCCTATGCGCATGCTTATTTGAACCCCAGCCAGCTAGTTTGCTAGGTGATATGTTTTAAATGGTACAAAAAGCCAGCCCCTGTGGGCTGGTTTTTTGCATTATATAGCGGTTTAAGGGGTGTTTTTAGGGGGTAGGGGGCGTATAGTATACATTTGCTTTCTAACCTACTCGCTATACCGGATGAAACACAACTTACTCGTAGTCCCACTTGTGCTGGCCACTAGCGCGGCCTGGGCCCAAAGCCAAACTATAAGCGGCCAGGTGCAGGATGCCGCGGGCCGGCCCGTAATCGGGGCCACGGTGGTCGAAAAAGGAACCAACAACGGCACGGGCACCGATGGCAACGGCCGCTTTGTGCTGCGCGCCCGCACGGCGCAGCCTCGCCTAGTGGTAAGTGCGTTGGGCTACACCAGCCAGGAAGTGAGCGCCGACGGTGCGGCAACGGTGCGCCTAGCTACTGGCACTACTGCCCTGGAAAGTGTGCAGGTAGTGGGGTCGCGCAGCGTCAACCGCTCGGTGACGGACTCGCCCTCGCCGGTTGATATTATCGATGTGCGCGAAGTGACAGCTAAAACGGGCCAACTCGACGTGAACCAGCTGCTGCAATTTGTGGCGCCTTCTTTTAACTCGAACCGCCAGACGGGTTCCGACGGCGCCGACCACGTAGACCCCGCCAGCCTGCGCGGCCTCGGCCCCGACCAAACGCTGGTGCTCGTCAATGGCAAGCGCTGGCACCAGTCGGCGCTCGTAAACCTGTTTGGCTCGCGTGGCCGGGGCAATACCGGCACCGACCTAAATACCATTCCGGCGGCCAGCATCGAGCGCATCGAGATTTTGCGCGATGGGGCCTCGGCTCAGTACGGGTCCGATGCCATTGCGGGCGTTATCAACATCGTGCTCAAGAGCAGCGTGAAGGAGCTGACGGCCAACGTAAACTACGGGGCTTACACGGCCAAGTACCGCTTCGATGATAAAACCTTTGACGGGGGCAACCTAAACGTGAACGCCAATTACGGCGTGTCTGTAGGCAAAGGTGGCTTCGTCAATGCCACGGTCGACTATAACCAGCGCGAGCACACGCAGCGGGCCAACGTGCCGAACAGCGACGGCTTGGCCCGCCGCCAATACGGTGACCCCAAGGCCCAGAACGCCGCCGCTTACCTTAACGCCCGCCTGCCGCTGAGCGAAAAGCTCTATGCATATGCTTTTGGCGGCGTCAATAAGCGCACGGGCGACGCCTATGCTTGGTCACGCTTTCCAACCGCCGATAGTACGTACGCCATTGGCAATGACGAATTTAGTACTAGCATTCCAAATCCGCGTAGTAATGCCCGGCTGTATCCCAACGGCTACGACCCCATCATTACGAGCGATATTTTTGATGGGCAAGGTGCGGCCGGGGTGCGTGGCACGTTTGGCGAGTGGGACCTAGACCTGAGCAATACCTTCGGCTCCAACCGCTTCCAGTACGGCGTAAAGAATACCCTGAACGCCACCTTGGGCCAGAGTAGCCCGACTAGCTTCGACGCGGGTGGGTTTCAGCTGCAGCAAAATGTGGTGAACTTCAACGCGAGCCGCAACTTTAAGACGGTGGCCCAGGGACTGAATCTGGCCTTTGGTACCGAGCTGCGCCGCGAGTGGTACCAGATATTTGCCGGCGAGCCGGGCTCTTATTTGAGTTACAATCTTAGCTCCAACCGGCCGGCCGGGGCGCAGGGTTTTCCTGGTTTTCAGCCGCGCAATGAGGTGCGGGCCAACCGCAACAACCTTGGCGTGTATGCCGATGCCGAGCTCAATGTGACCAAAGCTTGGCTGGTGGAAGGCGCAGTGCGCTTTGAAAACTACAGCGACTTTGGCAGCAATGTGACGGGCAAGCTGGCCACGCGCCTGAAGCTGAGCGACGCTTTTTCGCTGCGCGGCACCGCCAGCACAGGCTTCCGGGCGCCGTCCTTGGCGCAGATTAATTTCAATACGGTATTCACCAACTTCGTGAAAGGCCAGCCGGTAGACGTGCTGCTCGACCGCAATGGGGGTGCGGTGACGCAGGCCATCGGCATTCCGCCGCTCACGCGCGAGCTGTCGCGCTCGGCTAGTCTGGGCTTCACGGGCCGGGCCGGGTCGCTGCTGACCTTTACAGTGGATGGCTACTACATTCACATTCAAGACCGTATCGTGCTTACGGGCGCGTTCACCGACACCGACAACGTTATCGGCGCTACGCTCACTGCGCTCAATGTGGGCCAGGCGCAGTTTTTCGCCAATGCAGCTTCTACTACCACGTGGGGCCTCGACGCTGTAGTTGCCAACACCGTGGGCGTGGGCAACGGCCGCCTCACGACGACCCTGGCTGCCAACCTCAACCGCCTGAATGTGACCAGCGTGCAGACGACAGCCAAGCTCGCCGGCAAGGAAGATATCTTTTTTGGCCCCCGCGAGCAGGCGTTTGTGAAAGCCTCGGCCCCGCCTTTCAAAATCAACCTGACCCTGGACTACAACGTGGGCCGCTTTGGTGCGCTGGTGCGCTTCGTGGAGTTTGGTGGCGTTACGCTGATTGATTACAACGGCGATAACAACCGCTACAACCCGCGCCTGACCACCGACGTGGCCCTGAGCTACGCCCTCACCAACCAGCTGCGCCTGTCGTTGGGCAGCTCCAACCTATTCAACCAGTATCCCAACTTCTTTAACCCCCAAGCCACCGAAACCGGCGGCGCCTGGGACCCCGTGCAAATGGGCTCCAACGGCCGGATGCTTTTTGCCAAGCTACAAGCTCGGTTTTAGGGGGTAGGCCTGTAGCGCGGACTTTGTAGTCCGCGTCTCGCGCTCGTAGGAGTGTTTGGGACGCGGACTACAAGGTCCGCGCTACTCATGATGAGCCTTGCTAGGGTAGGGGGTTGTATTTTTGCGCCATGCTCCCAAAAATTCGCTCCACTACCGTGCTTGGCGTGCGCCACAACGGCCAGATTGCCCTCGGGGCCGACGGTCAGGCTACCATGGACAAGCACGTGGCCAAAAACAACGTGCGCAAAGTGCGCCAACTCAACGATGGCAAAGTCGTGACGGGCTTTGCCGGCTCCACCGCCGATGCATTTATGCTGCTCGACCGCTTCGAGGAGAAGCTCGCTGCCTACGGCAACAACCTCAAGCGCGCCGCCATCGAGCTGGCCAAAGACTGGCGCAAAGACCAGTACCTCCGTAAGTTAGAAGCCATGATGGTTGTCTGCGACAAGGACGAGCTGCTCATCGTGAGTGGCACCGGCGACGTGCTGGAGCCCGATATGGATGTGGCTGCCATCGGCAGCGGCGCCATGTACGCGCAGGCCGCCGCCCTGGCCCTCAAGAAGCACGCTCCGCACCTCACAGCCCGCCAAATGGTAGAAGACGCCCTACACATCGCGGCCGATATCTGCATCTACACCAACCACAATTTGATTATCGCCGAACCGGCCGCGTAACTCCTTTTCCCGTTCTGCTCGTTTGTCAGGATGCACCTGCGAAATAAGCGCACCCCAACGGCCCGAGCGTGAGTCGTTGGGCTGTCGTTATAAAGCGATTGCCGCGCGGCGCTCGCCCTGACAAACGATTTCAAGAACAAAACACCCTACCCCCATGCAAATCACCAATTTCCTCAAGCACCACTACCGCCACTTCAACGCCGCTGCCCTCATCGACGCGGCCGATGGCTACAACAAGCACCTCGCCGACGGCGGCAAAATGATGATTACTCTAGCCGGTGCCATGAGCACCGCCGAAATGGGTATTCAGCTGGCCGAGCTCATTCGCCAGGATAAAGTGCAGATTATCAGCTGCACGGGTGCTAACCTCGAAGAAGATATCTTCAATCTCGTGGCCCACGACTTCTACGAGCGCGTGCCGCACTACCGCGACCTCACCGCCGCCGACGAGCACGCGCTGCTGAAGCGCCACATGAACCGCGTAACCGATACTTGCATCCCCGAAGAGGAGGCCATGCGTCGCATCGAGCACACGGTTCTGAAGTTCTGGGAGCAGGCCGACAAGGCCGGTGAGGCATACTTCCCCCACGAATTCTTCTACCAGATTCTGAAGTCGGGTGAGCTGGAGCAGTACTACCAGATTGACCCCAAAGACTCGTGGATGCTGGCCGCCGCTGAGAAAAACCTGCCCATCATCTGCCCCGGCTGGGAAGACTCGACGCTCGGCAACATCTACGCCGGCCACGTTATCACGGGCGACATCAAGAACGTGCACACCATGAAAACCGGCATCCAGTACATGATGTACTTGGCTGACTGGTACACCAAAACTGCCACGGAAGAAAGCAAAATCGGCTTCTTCCAGATTGGCGGCGGCATTGCCGGCGACTTCCCCATCTGCGTAGTGCCCATGCTGCACCAGGACTTGCAGCGCCACGAAGTGCCGCTGTGGGGCTACTTCTGCCAGATTTCGGACTCTACTACTAGCTACGGCAGCTACTCGGGCGCCGTGCCCAACGAGAAAATCACGTGGGGCAAGCTGGGCGAGAAGACGCCGAAGTTCATCATCGAAAGCGACGCGACCATCGTGGCACCCCTGATTTTTGCCATCGTGCTCGGCCAATAAACGCATGCTGATTCCGCGCCCCGCGCCGGACCTCGCCGCCCCGGCTCCTGGCCCTACCCCCCCCCTCGCCGGGCCGGGTGGGGCCAGGTAGCCGGGGCGGCGTTGTTGCTGCTAGCT
>CAZZDR010000202.1:0-5834 GCA_964652535.1 uncultured Hymenobacter sp.
CCATCGTCCTGCGGGTACTTCAGCGACTTGTCGAGCAGGGGTAGGGCCTGGCTGTACTGGCCGTCGTTGTAGAGCGTAGCGGCCTGGGCGTAGGCCACGCGCTGGTACGTGCCGTTGAGGGTGGCGCCGCGGTCGTCGCCGAGGCCGTCGAGGTAGGTGAGCGCCTGCTGGTAGTCGGTGCTCGACAGGAAGCCGTCGCTGAGGAGCTGGTCCACCACGGGCTGGCTTTTCGAGCGCGGGTACTTGCGGCGGAAGTCGCGCAGCGCGGCAATCACGTCGGGCAGGTTGCCCAGCTCGTACTGCACCTGGGCGTACTTGAGGGTGGCGTTTTCCGATAGGTTTTTCTCAATCGTGCTCTGGCGGGCGGCATCGAAGGCTGCCAGTGCCTGCGGCTTTTGGCCGGCCTGCAGGTAGCTCAGGCCCAGGTGGTAGGCCGCGTTCTGGCCCAGCGAGTCGCGGCGCGTGGCCACGTTGCGCAGGTTGGTGATGGCGTTTTTGTAGTCGCCCTGCTTGTAGTTGGCAAAGCCGATTTTGTACTGCAGGCTGGGCTCTATCTGGCCCTTGTGCGCCGCTGCGTACTGGTCGAAGTACGTACCCGCCTGCTTGTAATCCTGCTTTTGATAGTACGCGTCGCCCGTCAGCAGCTGAATCTCGTCGGCACTCTGGGGTGGCGGCGTTTGCTGCAGCGCCTTGGTGGCGTAGGCAATAAGGCCGTCGTAGTTGCCTTCCTTGTAGTAAAGCTGGGTCATGATGGCCGGCACCACGCTGCGGTAAGCGTCGTTTTCGGCCGCCACGGTCAGGTCTTGGCGGGCGGCGGCGTAGTCACCGGCGCGGTAGGCCAGGTAGCCCGCGTAGTATGAGCTGGCGTAGCGGTACTGGCTATTTTCCTTCTTATTGCGGTCGAATAAGATGCGAGCCGGCTCGTATTCCTTGAGTTGAAAGTGGCTGTAGCCCAGCTTGAAATCGGACTCGGCGCGCTGGCTGGCGCTGAGGTTGGCCGGAGCCACCTTCTGAAAATAGGTACTGGCCTGGGCGTAGTTCTGCTGGTCGAAGTAAAACTTGGCCAGCTCGAAGTAGGCCACGGCCGCCCGCGGGTGGGCCGGGTGCTGCTGCGCAAAATCCAGGATGAGCCCCTCGGCATCGGGGTGCAGCAGGTAGAGGCCGCTCACGGCGTAGTAGTACTCGGCATCGGCCAGGCGCTCTTGCCGGCCCGAGGTGGCGGCCGGGCCGCTCTGCTCGCCTACCCGGGCGGGGGCCGTCTGCATATACTGCTGCATGGCCTGCTGGGCCGCGCCGTACTGCCGCTTATCAAACAGGTCGAGGCCTTCCTGGTAATAGCGCTCGGCGGCGGTATTGGTTTGGGTGAGCTGGGCGTGGGCAAGCTGGGGCGCGGCGGCGGCCGGGCCCAGCAGGGCGGCGGCCAGCGTCAGCCGGGGGGGTAGCTTCATGGGAAGGGCAGCGGTTCGGTGGGCGGGCGGGGTAAGTCAACACCCGTCCGGATTCGGTCAAAAGTAGCGAAAAAACGCGGGCCGGAGGCATTGGGGCGGCCAGCGGGGGTAGGCAGAACGCGGGCGGGCGGGGTTTGGTACGTGGCGGGGGGTAGGGCGTATCTTGCCGGCCCTCGCTGCACCATGGCCATCCCTACCCCCCCGCCCGCCATCCAAGTTTCGCACCTCACCAAGCGCTTCGGGGCGCAGGTGGTGGTCGATGATTTATCGTTTGAAGTGGCCCAGGGCGAAACGCTGGTGCTGCTCGGCCCCAGCGGCTGCGGCAAAACCACGCTGCTTAAAACCCTCAACCGCCTCATGGAGCCCGACGGCGGCCTTATCAAAATCAACGGTCACGACGTGCGCCAGCAACAGCCGGAAGCACTGCGGCGCGGCATCGGCTACGTCATTCAGCAAGTGGGCCTGCTGCCGCATTACACGGTGGCCCAGAACGTGGGCGTGGTGCCCGGCCTGCTCAGCCACCCGGCCGCCGCCACCGCCGCCCGTACCATTGAGCTACTCGAACGCCTGCACCTGCCCGCCGCCCGGTTTGCCAATATGCTGCCGGCTCAGCTCTCGGGCGGGCAGCAGCAGCGCGTGGGGCTGGCCCGCGCCCTGGCCGCCGACCCGCCCGTGATTTTGCTCGACGAGCCCTTCGGCGCGCTCGACCCCATCACGCGGGCCGCCGTGCGCCGCGATTTTCGGGAGCTCGACGAGCTGCGCCGCAAAACGGTGGTGCTCGTGACCCACGACGTGCAGGAAGCCTTCGAGCTTGCCGACCGCATTATGCTGCTTAATAATGGCCGAATTCAGCAGCTGGGCCCACCCCGCGAGCTGCTGCGCGCGCCCGCCAACGACTTTGTGCGCAGCTTTTTTCAAGCCGAAAAATTATCCCTCGAAATGCGGGTAACCACCCTGGCCGAGCTGCTGCCCTGGCTCGCCCCCGGCGCGGCGCCGACAGCCCCCGCGCTTGACGGCGCCCTACCCCCCTCCGCTAGCGTGCACGACGCCCTGGCCCGGCTTGCCGAAGCTGGCCCGGCCGGCGTAGCCCTGGCCGGCTCGGGGCAGCTACTCACGACGGGCAGCGTGCTGGCCGCCCTGGGGCAGGCGTTGGGCTAACTGGGTGACAATGGTTATAAAGAGCTAAAAAGAACGTCAGGCGCTGGGCTAGCCCAGGTGGGCCAGCACCTCGGGCAGCGCCTCGACGGTGGGAAACGTGAGGCCCACCAGCTGCTCGGCGGGCACTTCTTCGTGCACCCAGGTGGTGTGGTAGGGCACGTGGATGGCCCGCGCGCCCAGCGCTAGCACCGGTAGGATGTCCGATTTCAGCGAGTTGCCAATCATGAGGAAGTCGGCCGGGGCTATGCCGTGGCGGGCCAGGATGCGCTGGTAAGTAGCCTCGTTTTTCTCGCTGACGATTTCGACGTAATCGAAAAAATCGCCCAGGCCCGAGCGGGCCAGTTTGCTTTCCTGGTCGAAGAGGTCGCCCTTGGTGAGCACCATCAGGCGCTCGCCGCGCTGCTTGAGGGTCGTGAGCACGTCGAGCACGCCGGGCAGCGGCTCGATGGGAAAGTCGAGCAGGCGCTTGCCCAGGTCCAGCATTTGCTGAATCTCTACCCCCGTTACGGCGCCGTCGGTGAGCTGAATGGCGGTTTCGACCATGGCGAGCATCAGCGACTTGGCGCCGTAGCCAAACAGGTGCATGTTGCGCCGCTGCACATCGTAGAGGTGGCGGCCGATGTGCACCGGGTCGCCGCAGCGGGCTAAAATCGCAAACATCTGGCTTTCGACGTGGTCGAAGTGCGGCTGATTGGGCCAAAGGGTGTCGTCGGCGTCGAAGGCAATTAAAACGGGCGGGGTCATGAGCTTAAAAATGAATACAAGCCACGGTAGCGCGGACTTTCAGTCCGCAACCCGGCCGGCTTTGCTGACTCGCGGACTGAAAGTCCGCGCTACTGCCCGGCTGTGCCGGGGCAGGCTAGCCCCAAAAGTACCGACCTTTGCCGGCCATGCGCCACCAAATCGACTTGGCCACTTGGCCCCGCCGCGAGCATTTCGCCTTTTTCTCCTCGTTTGAAGAACCGTTCTTTGGCCTCGTGGCCGATGTAGACGTGACGGTGGCCCGCGCCGAGGCCCGGCGGCTGGGCGTATCGTTTTTCCTGTACTACCTCTACCAGGCCCTGGCGGCGGCCAACTCGGTGGCCGAGTTTCGCGACCGCATCGAGCAGGGCCAGGTGTACCGCTACGACCAGGTGCACGCCTCGGCCACCATCGGCCGGCCCGACCACACCTTCGGCTTTTCGTTTTTAGAAAACCAGCCGAGCCTCACCGAATTTTTGGCCACCGCGCAGCCCGAAATCACGGCCGTGCAGCAAGCCGGCGGCCTGTGCCTGAGCGAGCGCACTGGCCGGCCCGATGTGCTGCACTGCTCGGCCATTCCGTGGGTGCGCTTCACGGGCCTCACCCACGCCCGCAGCTTCGGGCACCCCGACAGCGCGCCCAAGATTTCCTTTGGCCAGGCCTACCCCCACGGCGCTGGCCAGCGCATGGCCGTGGCCGTGAACGTGCACCACGCCCTGGCCGACGGCTACCATGTGGGGCTGTTTCTGGACGCTTTTCAGCGGCGGCTGAATGGGTAGGCAATGATGAAGGAACGTCCTGCTGAGCCTGTCGAAGCATCTTGCGTGCAGCAGTAAACTCTAATCGTCAGCAACGATGCGCGCGAGATGCTTCGGCAAGCTCAGCAGGACGTTCCATTACCCATTACTCTCATTACTTTCATTGCCCTATGCACATCCTCACCGAACTATTTGCCTTTTGGCACGAGCAGGCCGGCAAGCTGGGCCAGCAGATAGTGCAGCACGTGGCCCTCACGGCGGCGGCGCTGCTGCTGGGCGTGGCGGTGGGCGTGCCGGTGGGGCTGTGGCTCACGCGCCGGCCGCGCTGGGCGCCGGCGGTGCTGGGCGTGGCCGGCGTGCTCCAAACGGTGCCCAGCATTGCGCTGCTGGGCTTTTTGATTCCGCTGATGGGCATTGGGAAAGACCCGGCCATCCTGGCGCTGGTGCTGTATTCGCTGCTGCCCATTATTCGCAATACGGTGGCTGGCATCCAAGGCGTGCCACCGGCCGTGGTGGAGGCCGCCCGCGGGCTGGGCTTCACCGATGGGCAGATTTTGCGCCGCGTGGAGCTGCCGCTGGCCCTGCCGGTGCTCATGGCCGGCATCCGCACGGCTACCGTGATAAATGTGGGCGTGGCTACCCTGGCGGCCTATGTAGCGGCGGGCGGCCTAGGCGAATTTATCTTCGGTGGCATCGCCCTCAACAACCCCGTGATGATACTGGCCGGCGCCATTCCGGCCGCCGTGCTCGCGCTGGTGTTTGATGCGGGCTTGGGCTGGGTCGAAAAGCTGTCGGCCCGGCGGCTGCGCCAGGTGGGCGGCGGGCTGCTGCTAGCCTTGCCCCTGTTAGCGGCCGGCTACTGGCTGCCCCAGGCCACCGGGCGGCTGCGGGCGGGCTTCAGCCCCGAGTTTATTGGGCGGGCCGACTGCCTGCCGGGTCTCACCCACGCCTACGGCCTTACGCACTTGCCGAGCGTAGTGCTGGCCCCGGCGCTCGTGTACGAAGCCGCTCGCGCCGCCCGCGTCGATGTTATCGACGGCTACTCTACCGACGGGCGCATCCGGGCCTACGGCCTGCGCGTGCTGCGCGACGACCGCCACGCCCTACCCCCCTATTTTGCCGCGCCCGTGCTGCGGCCCGAGTTGCTGCGCGCCCACCCCGAGCTGGGCCCGGTACTCGACCAGCTCAGCGGCCTACTCAGCGATTCGGCCATGACCAACCTTAATTATCAGGTTGATTACCTGCACCGCGAGCCCCGCGCCGTGGCCCTGGCCTGGCTGCGCCGCCAGCACCTGCTGAAGGCCCCGCGCCCCCTACCCCCCGGCGCGGCGGTGGTGCGCCTGGGCTCCAAGATTTTTGCCGAGCAATATATTCTCGTGGAAATGTACGCCGCCCTCATCCGGGGCAATACCAACCTGGCGGTGGCTACCAAAACCGGCCTTGGCGGCACCACCATCTGCTTTGAGGCCCTGCGCGGCGGCCAAATTGACCTGTACCCCGAGTACACCGGCACGGGCCTACAAGTGCTGCTGCAGCCCTCAGCGGCGGTTCTCGACTCGCTGGGCGGCCGCCCGGCGCCGGTGTACCAGTACGTGCGGGCCGAATTTCGGCGGCGCTACGGCCTGGAGTGGCGCGCGCCGCTGGGCTTCAACAACGCCTACTGCCTGCTTATGCGCCAGCAGCAGGCACAGCAGCTGGGCATCGCTAGCATCTCCGATTTGGGCGGGTA
>CAZZDR010000203.1:0-5782 GCA_964652535.1 uncultured Hymenobacter sp.
CCCGCCACGGCCGCGTAGCCGTCGGGCGTGGCCGAGCGGCGCGCCAGCAGCCACAGCCCCGCCGCGGCTAGCACAGCGGCCAGCACCTTGAGCACAAGCAAGGAGGTGTCTTTTTTCACAGTAACAAGGGGCCGGGGTGGCCGGGGCGCTACAGCGCCAGCAGCGGCAAAGTAACCACGAACTCGCTGCCCACCGGCCCCGCCGCTACCGGCCGCGCGGTCAGAAAGGCGTAGCGGGCGCGCAGGTTGGCCAGACCGCGGCCCGAGGCCTCGGCGGCGGGCAGGCGGCGGGGGCGCAAGGTGTTGCGCACGGTGAGGGTGGCGGTGGCCGCATCCACGGCCACGTGCAGGTGCAGCGGGTCGGCCTGGTAGGCGGTGTTGTGCTTGAGGGCGTTTTCGAGCAGTAATTGCAGGGCTAGGGGGGGTAGGAAAAAGGCGCTAAGCGCGGCACCGGGGGGTAGGGCCAGCTCGACTTGCAAGGCCTCGTCGAGGCGGTTTTTTTGCAGAAAAACGTAGGCCTCGGCAAAGGCTAGCTCCTCGCTCAGCGGCACCAGCTCCTGGTTTTGGCTGTCGAGCACGTAGCGGTACACCTGGCTGAGCTGGCGGATGAAGCGCACGGCGCGGACCGGGTCATTTTCTTCCACCAGGCTGGTGAGGGCGTTGAGCGAGTTGAACAGAAAGTGCGGGTCTACCTGCCGGCGCAGCGAGTCGAGCCGCGCCACGGCCGACTCTTTTTCGAGGCGCTCGGCGCGCACCGTGGCTTCGCGCCAGGCCAGCAAAAACGAGCGCGAGTGCAGAAACAGCGACACGACCACCGTGGTGAGCAGCGAGAAGGCCGAGTTGCTGAAAAAGCCGTGCCGCAGCGTGTAGCCCAGCGGCCGGTGGTAGAGCAGCCCCGCCGTGAGCTCGCCTACCACTACTAGCACCAGCAGCGAGGCCAGCAGCGACAACCCCACCGTGAGCAACAGCCGCCGGATGGGCTGCTCGCTCCAGCCGGTGCGCAGGTTGAGCAGGTCGGCGGTGTAGGCATTGGCAAACCACAGCCCCGCGGCGTAGCAAAACGAGATGCCCACCGAAATAGCGTAGCCCCGGGGGTCGCGCCAGGGCGGCGGCGCAAACTGCAGCGCCGCGCCCGCGCACGCCAGCGCTATCCAGCCCAGCGCCCGCCCAAAAGCCCGCACCTGCGAGCGCTCCACCGGCGTGGCCCAAGGCGTGCCGGCGGCGGCTTCAGCGGCAAAAGGCGGGGTGGCGGGCGCGGGCGGCAAAAGCGAGGGCATGGCGGGAGCAAAAAAGAAGAACCTAAAAATAGCGTAGGCAGGCGGCAAGCAGCCCGCCCACTTTGGGCCGGGCCAGGGGGGTAGGCGGGCCTAGTTGCCGGCCGCCGCCGCTGCCTCGTATTGCCGCAGGCGGTCCAGCACCTGGCTTTCGCCCCAGTTGGGCGCCAGCGCGCTGGCCGGCCGAAAGGCGGCAAACTTGGCCTTGGCCTGCTCATACAGCGGGCGGGCAGCCTTGGGCCCACCCCCGTACATGGCGGGGGTGAAGTACACACTATTGGCTGCCAATAGGTAAGGGCGCGGGTTGGCGGGGTTCAGGCCCTCGGCCTGGGCCACGGCCTCGTCTACCATCGCCAAGTACTGCTCGGCGCGCAGCATGGGCGCAATACGCAGGCGGGCCTGGTACACGTAGGCTTGCAGCGTCAGCAGCTCCGACTCGTCGCCGTGCAGCTGGCGGGCCTGGGCCAGGGCGGCCTCGGCTTGGTCGAGCAGCGCGTCTTTGGCGTCGGCGTTCTCCTTGCTCTGGAAAGCACTCACCGCCAGGGCATAGGCTTGGTAGTAGCGGGGCAGCCAGTCGGCCGGAGCCACGGCGGCAGCGCGCGCCAGCTTGGTGGCCAAGGCCTGCAACTGGGCGGCATCGCCGGTCTGCATCACGCCCTGAATGGTGGCACCCAACTGCTCGGCGTAGCCGGCGGGGGTAGGGCGCGCGACAGGCAGTGCGGCGGCTGTGGCAGCTGGGGCAGTTTGGGCGGTGGCAGTAGTAGCGATGGCCAGGGCGAGGAGAAGCACGATTGTTTTCATAACTCAGAAAAGAAAAAGAAGGTGGTAGGCCCTGGCACCAGCGCCAGTACTGCTTCAAAGGTGGGCAGTGCGCTGAGGCCCGCCAACTGCCCGCACCCGAAGCGTCGGCAAATCCGACCCAAGCCGCCCAAACCGCCGAAGAAGCGTTGCCTCACCCAGCGTTTTGAGGGCCAGCAAGGGGGGGTAGGACGCGGGCCAGCGAGGCTTAGTCGGGTGCTACCGACGTGTCGCCAGGCGTTTTTTTATTGATGGTAGTGCTAAAGGCAAACCGCCCCAGCGAGTTGGTAGTGGCCCCGTCGAAAGTGGTTTTTAAGAACACGTTGGCGCACGGCAGCGGGTGGCCTGCGGCATCACCACGCCGCTGAGGCTGGTGGTGGAGGTAGCGGCGGAAGCTACGGTGGGCGCGGCCGAAGCCAGGGCGAGCAGAGCGGCGAGCAGAGAAGCTTACATAGGAGCAACGGACCAGGTAAACGACTCCCCAATGGTGCCGACCCTACCCCCTGGCATTCAACTAAAACCTGCCAAATTGGCCTTAACGGACGCCGAGCCGTGTGCTAAGGCTACCCGGCTTGCGGCGTGGCACCAAAGCGGCCGCTTGCTTACTTTCGCCCGGCCAACGCTTCTGCTCCATGCCTACCCCTACCCTACCCGTCGATTACCAACAGGTTTTTCGCGCGCTGCCTGAAAACTTTCTGCTTATCGCGCCCAATGAGGAGGCGACTATCCTAGACAATACTGACCAGCACGTGGCGGTATCGCTCAAGAGCCGGGAAGAGGCCGTGGGCCGGCCCTTTTTTGAAGCTTACCCCGCTACCGACGAAAACGGCGCGGCCCAGATTCGGGAGTCGCACGCGCACGTGCGGCAGTACTTGGAGCCGCACACCATGCCGCTCATTCGCTACGACCTGGCCCTGCCCGAGGAGCAGGGCGGCGGCCTAGAGGAGTTTTACTGGCAGGCTACGCACTACCCCGTTTTGGGGGCTGAAGGCCAGCTCGCCTACATTTTGCAGCTCACCCAAAACGTGACCGAGCAGTTGCGCGCCGCCCGGGCCACTGCCGAGGCGCAGCAGAAGCTGGCCGACGAGCAGGAGCGCACCCGCTTCATTCTGGACAACCTGCCGGTGCTCATCTGGACGGCTACCGCCGATGGGCAACGCGACTACTTCAATCCGCGCTGGCTAGCCTTCACGGGCAAGGCCTTGGCTGAGGAAGTGGGCACGCAGTGGCTGGCCGACCTGCACCCCGACGACCGCGAGCGCGTGCGCACCCAGTGGGCCCAGGCGGTGGCCGCGGGTACGCCCTACCAGGTTGAGTACCGCCTGCGTCGCCACGACGAGCAGTACCGCTGGATACTGAGCCGCGCCCAACCCCGCCGCGCGGCCGATGGCCAGATAAACCTGTGGGTAGGCGGCGCCACCGACATCCACGACCAGAAAATGATGGTGCAGGAAATTCTGGAGGCCAACGAGCAGCAGGCGGTGCTCTCGGAGCAGGCGTACCTAAACTACCAGCTGGCCGAAAGCCAGCGCGCCACTTACCAGGGACTGTTTATGCAGGCGCCGGCGCTTATCTGCATTCTGCGGGGCGCCGAGCACCACTACGAGTTTGTGAATACGCGCTACCAGTCGCTCTTTCCCGACCGCCAGCTCGTGGGCCGGTCCGTGGCTGAGGCGTTGCCCGAGGTAGCCGAGCAAGGCATTGTGGCACTGCTCGACAATGTGTACCAAACGGGCGAAACTTTTTACGGCGACGAGCTGCCGGTAGAGTTGCAGCCCCTACAAGAAGCCGCCACGCGGCGGCCGAGCTACTTCAACTTTACATACCAGCGCTTTAGCGAGCAAGGCACCGTGGCCGGCATCATGGTTTTCGCTTTTGATGTGACGGAGCTGGTAACGGCGCGCAAAAAACTGGAATAGCCCGCCGCTGCGCCGGCCAAACCAGCCCTACCCCCCACCGCATGTCAAAGCTGGTTTGGCCGCTAATTTGCTCAGGGGCGCGCCGTGCAGCCGAGCTTATGCTACTGCCAGCTTGGCTGGCTTGGCTAGCACCCACCACTCACTACATTTTTCCTCACCGCCTACGTTATCATGGAGCTTACCGCCCTCGACTTTCAGCAAGCCCGCGTGAAGCAGGTGTTGTTTAAGTCGCGCCTGCGCTCGGTACTGTATGGCGTGCGTGAGGCGGAGCCTAGCCTGTTTATGATGCAGGAAAACCCGCTGGGCCAGTGGGTAGCCACCGTGCTCAAACCTCAGTTTGCGTTCCGGCCCGAGGTGGCGGGCATCGAGCGCCTCATTCGCCAAATGCTCGACACGGGCCAGGCGCTGGTGCGCCAGCACCAGCGCGGCGAGATGGAACAGGCCCGCGCTGGACTCGAGCAGATAGAGCACCTGGCCACCGAAATCGACCAACTGCTGACTGCCCTAGAGCACAGCGTCCGCATGGCCGCCTAGGGCTACGGGTAGCAGCATGCCGGGGTAGTCTTCCACGTCGGCTTCGACGAGCACGGCTTTTTTGCCCTCGCCCAGCGCTACGAGGCTGGGCAGGAAAGCTAGCGTGTCCTTTTTGGCAGGCCGCTGGCCGAGGGCCAGCGGCCTGTAAAGGCTTTCGAAGGGCGACATGTACTCTTCGCAAAAACCCGCGCCCCAGTGGGCGGCGCAATCCTACCGGTTTTCGCCCTTATTGACGCAGCCCTACCCCCTTATTTAAGCCGCATCGGCGATAGAAATGAGCGGCAGGTAGTCGCTCAGGCCAGTGGGCTTTTCGAAGACGTGGATGAAGAGGATGGCCTCCTCGCCCCGGCTGCGCCACACCTCGGCGTAATAGGTTTCGACCGCAAACAGGCGCAGCTCGCAGCCGTCTTCGAGGCGCTCGGCCAGGGGGTGGCCGTGCCGGGCCAGATAGTCGACTTGGAGGCGCTGGTGCAGGTTTTTGAAGGCGGCAAACGTCATCATGCTTCTTCGAAGGTACAACGGCCGGGCCTAGCCAGGGCCAGCGGCTGGGCGGCGCGGCCGCACCTTTGCGGGCATGAAGTCGTTTCGCTTTCCGCACCCGCTGGTGCTGCTGACCCTGTTTATCATCCTGGCGGCGGCCCTGAGCTACGTGCTACCCGCCGGCCAGTACGAGCGCCGCCCCAATGCCGCCACCGGCCGCGAAGTGGTGGTGCCCAACTCGTACCACGCAGTGCCGGCTACCCCCGTGGGGCCGCTGGCGGTGGCCGTGGCCGTGCCGCAGGGCCTGGCGGCGGCCGGGGCGGTGGTGTTCATGATATTTTTGGCCGGCGGGGCCTTCACGGTGGTAGACCAAACGGGCGCGCTGCGCTTTGGCGTAGACTGGCTGCTGCGGCACGCGCAGGGCCGCGAGGTGGCCGTGATTCCGGTAGTGGCCGTGCTATTTGCCACCATGGGCGCGCTCGAAAACATGGGCGAAGAGATAATTCCGCTGGTGCCGGTGCTGCTGGTGCTGATGCGGCGGCTCGGCTACCCAGTGCTAACGGCCGTGGCAGCGAGCCTGGGCGCGGCAGTGGTAGGCGCAGCATTTAGCCCCATCAACCCGTTTCAGGTGGGTATTGCGCAGCAGCTGGCGCAACTGCCGCTGCTGTCGGCGGCGGGTTATCGGCTGGTATTTCTGGCCCTGGCCCTGCTCATTTGGATAGGCGGCACGGTGCGCCACGCCAGCCGCTACCGCACGGCCCCCGAGCAGGCCAGCGCC
>CAZZDR010000204.1:0-5767 GCA_964652535.1 uncultured Hymenobacter sp.
GCGATGAGGCCGGCCACTATCGGGTTGAGGCGAGCGCGAGTGTAGATACTGGTTTGCATCACGTGGCCGGGGTTGCGGCCATGCACCTTGGCGCGGGGGCCGTTGGGGCGGTACAGCGAGCCGGCCGGGTCTACGGCGCGGGTGCCTTCCTGCTTTTGTTGGGCCACGCCAGTTTTGGCCTCTACCCAGTCCATCACGCCGGGCGCGTATTTATTTACGCTGCTCATTACTTTGCCACCACCACCTACGAAGATGTCGCGCATGGGAGTCACGGCGGCGTGCAGGATGGCGTTGGCTACTTCCTCGGGGGCGTATACGGGCTGGGGCAGCTTAGGCTTCTCGGGCAAGTAGTTGCGGGCGTGCTCAGGGAAGGGCGTGTTGATGGCGGCCGGCTTGATGAGCGTCACCGACACGGGTGCTTTCTCATCGGCTAGCTCAATGCGCAGGGCATCGGTGAAGCCCTTCACGGCGTGCTTGCTCGACGCATACATGCCCTGGATGGGCACGGCCACATCGCTCACTACGCTGCCCAGGTTGATGAGCGCGCCGCCGTGTTTTTTGAGGTGCTTAATGGCTTCAAGCGACCCATTCACGATGCCCCAGAAGTTGGTGTCGTAGAGACGTTTAAAATCTTCAAGATTGCCTTGCTCTAGCTTGCCCCACATGCCTACCCCGGCATTGTTGACCCACGTATCGAAGCCACCAAAGTGCGAGTGAGCTGCTTCGTGAATGCGGCGTACGGCGGCGGGGTCGGCCACATCGGCGGCCACGGTAGCTACGTTGTGGTTGCCGAGCTGTTCGGCTACGGCGTCGAGGTCGGCTTGCGAGCGAGCAGCTAGCACGAGGCGGGCACCTGCTTTGGCGGCGGCCTTAGCAGTGGCGAGGCCAATGCCACTGGTGGCGCCAGTAATGACAATTATTTGCTGGTCGAGCGGTTTGAGCTTAACAGACATGGGAGGAAAAGGAAGGTAGAAAAAGAGAGTACCGGCAATGCCGGCTTTACTGTACGGGCTAGGCTGCCCAATGGATAAGGTACAGGTTAGGCAGGGCATGGCGGCGCTACCTTTGCGGTCTTATTCCCTACCCTGCTTTAATGACGGATTCTACTTCTTTTTCTACTTCTCAGAAAGCGCTGGCGCTGCTAGGCTCTACGGGCTCCATTGGCACGCAGGCGCTGGAGGTGGTGCGCGAGCAGCCGGGCAGGTTGCGGGTGGCCGTGCTCACGGCCGGACGGCAGTGGCAGCTGCTGGTGCAGCAGGCGCTGGAGTTTCGGCCGGCAGCCGTGGTTATCGGCGATGAGTTTTACCAGGAAGTGCAGGCAGCCCTGGCCGGCCAGCCTGAAACCCAAGTGCTGGCCGGCCCTGCCGCCTTGCTCGACGTGGTGCAGCGCCCCGACGTAGACGTGGTGCTCACGGCCCTGGTGGGCTACGCCGGCCTACCCCCCACAGTGGCCGCCATTCGGGCGGGCAAAGACATTGCGCTCGCCAACAAGGAAACGCTGGTGGTAGCGGGCGAGCTGATAACCAAGCTAGTGCAAGCACACGGCGTGCGGCTGCTGCCCGTCGATTCGGAGCACTCGGCCATTTTTCAGTGCCTGGTGGGCGAGGAGTTGAACCCGATTGAGAAGGTCATTCTTACGGCGTCGGGCGGGCCGTTTCGGGGGCGCGGCACCGCCGAGCTGGCGCACATCACCAAGGTGCAGGCGCTCAAGCACCCCAACTGGACGATGGGCGCCAAAATCACCATCGACTCGGCCACGCTCATGAACAAGGGCCTCGAAGTGATTGAGGCCAAGTGGCTGTTTGACCTCGGCAACGACCAAATCGACGTGGTGGTGCACCCGCAGAGCATCGTGCACTCGCTGGTGCAGTTTGCCGACGGCTCGCTGAAGGCTCAGCTGGGCCTGCCCGATATGAAGCTGCCCATTCAGTACGCGCTGGGCTACCCGCAGCGGCTGCGGAATGAATTTCCGCGCTTTTCGTTCTTAGCCTACCCCACTCTCACCTTCGAGGCGCCCGACCTGACCACGTTTCGTCACCTGCCGCTGGCGTATGCGGCCATGCGGCGCGGCGGCACCGCGGCTTGCGTGCTCAATGCGGCCAATGAGGTAGCAGTGGCGGCTTTTTTGCAGGATAAGCTGGGCTTTTTGGGCATGGCCGACGTGGTGGGCGAGTGCCTGGAAAGGGTGCCGTATCTTGCGGAGCCAACCCTGGCCGACTACGCCGCCACCGATGCCGAAGCGCGGCGCGTAGCGGCTTTACTAATTAAAAATTGAGAAGTAAAAATTAAAAATTGTGGTAAAGCATCGGTTTTTGCCAATCAGCCGCAATTTTTGATTCTGATTTTTGATTTTTAATTCTTCATTTTTAATTTTTAATTACCCCTTTGGAAGTCCTCATTATGATTGGCCAGCTGGTGCTGGGCCTTTCGCTACTGGTTGGTTTACACGAGTTTGGACACTTTTTCTTCGCCAAGCTGTTTAAGATAAAGGTCACGAAGTTTTACATCTTTTTTGACTTTCTCTTCCCCCTACCCCACGTCTGGAACTTCAGCTTGTTCAAGAAAAAAGTGGGCGAAACGGAGTACGGCATTGGCTGGTTCCCATTGGGCGGCTACGTAGCCATTCACGGCATGGTGGATGAAACCCAGGACGCCGATGCGCTAGCTGGCCCGCCGCAGCCCGACGAGTTTCGAGCCAAGCCAGCCTGGCAGCGCCTGCTGGTAATGCTGGGCGGCATTATCATGAACGTGATTACGGGCATTGTCATTTTTGCGGCGCTCACCTACAAGCTGGGCGAAAGCTACCTGCCCGCCTCGGAGGCGCGCTACGGCGTAGTAACAACCAAGCTGGGCCGCGATATCGGCTTCCGCGATGGCGACCAGATTGTGAAAATCAATGGCCGCCCATTCACCGAGTTCAACGACGTGTACGACCCCAACGTGCTGCTCGGCAATGAGAGCTACTACACCGTGGAGCGCGGCGGCCAGCTTATCGACCTACCCAAGCTACCGCGTACGTTCTTCGACCAGCTCAACCACCAGGGCGACAGCCTGTTTGTAGAGGCGCGCTCGCCCTTCACGCTAGCCGAAGTGGTGCCCGGCAACCCCGCCGCCAAGGCGGGCATCGTAGCTGGCGACCGCATCACCCAGATTGGCAGCACGCCCATCACCTACTACGACCAACTCCTGCGCACCCTACCCCACTATAAGGGCCAAACAATTCCCATCACCGTGAACCGGGGTGGCGAGTCGCTGGCGCTGCCGGTGGCGGTGAGTGCGGCCGGCAAAATCGGCGTGCGCCCCAAGCCGGAGCTCAATTTCAGCACCCGCCATTTTAGCCTAGGGCAGTCGGTGCCGCAGGGCACTAAGCAGGCATTTAGCGTAATAACGCTGCAAGCCAAGGCCTTCGGCAAGATTTTGAAGCGCGAGGCTTCGGCCTCCGAGAGCCTGGGCGGCCCGGTCGAAATCGCCCAGCAGTTTGGCGGCGTCTGGAACTGGCCGCACTTCTGGAGCCTAGTGGGCACGCTGAGCATGGTGCTGGCCTTCATGAACCTGCTGCCTATTCCGGCCCTCGACGGCGGGCACGTGTTGTTCTTGCTCTACGAAATGATTTTGCGCCGCAAGCCGTCGGAGAAATTCCTCGAAGGCGCCCAGCGCGTGGGCACGGTGCTCATCCTGGCTTTGATGGTGTATGTTATTGTCATTAAGCAGGTAATGAAGCTGTTTTAAGCTTGTTTTCAGCATAGATAATCGGTTGCCATTGCCGCGCTTCATTTTGTTGCGCTCGCAATGGCAACTGCCTTTTTAAGAATAGCTCTTATCCATCTTTCATGCGCCAACTGACTATCCTGCTGGGCCTGCTGCTGGGGCTACCGAGCCTAGCGGGCACCCGCCATGCCTACCACACCAGCATCTTGGAGCTGCGCCTCAACCCGCAGAAGCAGCAGGTAGAGCTGGCGCTAAAAGTGTTTACCGATGATTTTAGCCGCGCCCTGTCGCAGGGCCAACCCAAGGCGGTGGACTTGCAGCAGCCCAGCGCTCTGCCGCTGGCCGAGCGCTACCTGCACCAGCACCTCAAGCTGAGTATTCCGGCGGCCGCGCGCCAGCCGCGCCTACCCCTTGAGGTGCAGTTTATGGGCCTGCAAGCCGAAAAGGATGCCTACTGGCTTTACGCCAAAGTGCCCCTACCCCACGCCACCAAGGAAATATTGCTCAACCAGGCCATGCTGCTGGAGGTGTTTTCTGACCAGATGAACATCGTGAACGCCGAGGGTAACGGCAAGAAAATCAGCGCCCTGCTGCGCAACGGCCACGAAGAAGAGGTGCTGAATTTCTAGGCCTACCCCCCTTACCAAGCTTAGAAACTAAAACTCGAAAGCCCATCATTCCTCGGCAAGCTCGGAATGATGGGCTTTCTTACTTTCTTAATAGCTACTTAGTTATCGTTAGTAGCAGTCAGCCACTCGCAAAACGGGCCCAGCGCCCGTAGCGCGGCCAGGATATGCGCTCGGAACGCGTCGGGCGTGAGCGTGCGTACGTCGGTGTCGGGCAGCTGGTGCATCAGCAAAAACTGCTTGTGGCGCAGCCAATTGGCTTCGGGGTGGGCGGCTTCGTAGCCGGGCGGCATTTTTTTGAGCTGGTCGCCGGCCAGGCCACGCGGAAAAAATTGCTGGGCTTCGGGCGTGGCCAGCAGCGCGTGCAGGCCCTCAGGCGCATAGTCGATTTCCTGGCGGATGGCGGCCAGTTGCTCTTTGGTGGGCTCGTAGATGCCGCCGGCCACCAGCGTCTGGCCGTTGGGCCCAAGTTGCACGTAGCGGCCGGGGCCTTCGCTCTGCTTGCCGCCCACGGCGAAGTAGGCGGAAAAATGCGTCTTGTAGGGCACCTTGACTTTGGAGAAGCGCACATCGCGGTAGATGCGAAAAATGCATTTGCGGGGCTCCAGGCCAGCCAGGGCGGGCTCGTCGTGGGTTAGCTCGCGCAACCAGTAGGCCACATCGAGCTCAAAGTCGGCGCGCAGCTGGTCGTAGGTAGCCTTGTGGTCCTGAAACCAGTCGCGCTCGTTGTGCTGGGCCAGGTTTTCAAGAAAAGTAAGGAAAGCGGCGGGTTTCATAGGTAGGCGGTTCGAGGATTAAAGCAAGCTACCAGTAATGTCGATCTAGCTGGCTTCTGTTTGTTGAGGCATCCCTACCCCTTGGCTGGGCTGCTATCGCGAAAAGAGTGGCAATGCTATATCGACAAGCAGACGCCAGCTTGCTTAGGATTATATTGAATTGGTGGCCAACTTTTTAGTACGCCACGTTGGCACCAGCTACGAGGTAGGTGGGATCTTCGAGCACGTTGACTTCGACTAGGGCGCCGGCGCGGCCCAGCAGGTGGCGGCAGTCGGGGCTGAGGTGGCGTAGGCGCAGGGTTTTGCCGGCGCGCTGGTAACGCTCGGTGAGCTTGTGCAGCGCATCGAGGGCCGACATATCGGCCACCCGGCTTTCGCGGAAGTCGAGGACGACCTCGGCCGGGTCATTGGCCACGTCAAATTTTTCGCCGAAGGCTTGCACCGAGCCAAAAAACAGTGGGCCGTAGAGCTCGTAATGCTTCACGCCGGCCGTGTCGAGGTGGTGGCGAGCCCGAATGCGCTTGGCGTTTTCCCAGGCAAAGGATAGCGCCGATACCACCACGCCCAGCAGCACGGCCAGGGCCAGGTTTTGCGACACGGCCGTGACGAGCGTCACGAGTAGCATCACGAACACGTCGGCGCGCGGCATGCGGCGCA
>CAZZDR010000205.1:0-5717 GCA_964652535.1 uncultured Hymenobacter sp.
TGCCCCTCTTCCGGCAGATTACCGTGCAAACTGGGGGCCGCAAGCCCCTAACAATAAAGGTTGAAAACTATGCGCCTAACCGCGTCTACATCCAAGCAGCGCGCCTGAATGGGAAGCCGCTGAAGCGCAACTGGCTCACGCACCAAGAGCTGGCGGCTGGCGGCACCCTGGAGTTTGTGGCGGCCGATGTGCCTAATAAAACGTGGGGCACGCAGCAGCTTTGGGTGGCAGACAAGACGAGTAGAAGTAATTTTCCTGATTAGTGAAAAGATACAAATTTTATTGTTGAGCAAGATTTTCAGCGCTTTCACAATCCAGTCACTCTTGAAAATTAAGAGTAAGGCTTATTGTAGAATGTTGGCCAATAGCAACAAATACTCCAATAAGGGCCTCATCATTCGCCGTATTAGGCTAGCTTATCGCTTGTTTTAACCTAACGTGGCTGTTGCAACACTCCACACGGAGTAGCTTGTGGCGTCTCACTCAGCCAACATAGCTTAGCGCACCGCCTGAGCTTGGCTTTTTCAGATGGCCTGTTGCAGAATTCCAAACTTACCCGCATCTGCTGACCTTGGCAATTGCGCTAGCGATGCCACACGCGGCGGTACGCGGCATCTAAGGCCGAGCGCACGAGTTGTTTGTAGTCGGCCGTGGGCACACAGCTGGCCTTGAAGGGACAGACCTGGCAGTGGGAGTAAAATACCCGGTAACCCTTCCTCCACACCCCATCGGTGGCGGAACCTCTTACACCGTGGTCAGGGCCGGCAGGTAGACCGGCATAGTATACATAAACCCAAGCCAGGCCACCGGCTAGCGCACGGGAAGCCAGGAGGCACTGCAGGCTAGCCTGGACCAACCGAGCGTACGTTAGGCTGACGGCATGCGCAACCCGCTTTGAATCAACGCAGTGAAGGTTACGGCTGCCTCCTCCTCGCTGCAATTGCCCGCGAGCATCAGCACCGATAGCGCCTCCCCGGCCCCGACAAGCCCGACGCAGTACCGATGCAGCGCCGCCGGTGCGAGCGCGCTATGTGGCCTGAGCGCCGCGACAAACAGGTGGGCATACCCTGCCAGCAGCTCCTGCTGCACGGCCGTCATTTCCTCGCTGCCGGACAGGGCCGCGCCGACCGCTTGCCATTCGCCCCCCATATCCAGAGAACAGCGGATATAAGCGCTGGCCAGCACCTGGGCCGTCTCCCCCAGGCTTCGTTGCCCACCGTTCAGCGCCGCTTGCAACGCCTGGGTATGCTGCGCATCAAGGGCCTTGTAGAGCGCGGCCAACAGTCCTGCTCGGGTGCCGAAGTGTTCGTAGGTGATGGGCTTCGACACGCCGGCCTGCCGAGCCAAGTGGCCGAGCGTCAGCCGGTCGGCTCCTTCCTCACGGACGATGACCAAGGCCATGGCCAATAACTGGCGCCGACGCTCCGCCTTCGGCAGGCGGCTCGAAGCCGGTTTCTGCGCGGCTGCTTCATAAGGATGGTTCATGCAGTAGGGTTATAAGTTGATATGAGCTGAGAGGGGTAGCGACAGGAAAGGCGGGCTTTTAACCTACTATTCGTAACTTACTATCGGTAACTTACGAATAGTAGGTTACCTTTGCTAAAAGTAACAAACAACCCGCTCATGACACAAGCTCCTCTTCTGCTAATCGGTGGTGCCGGCGCAATTGGTCGCCAGACCGCGCAACTTCTACGCGCTACCCACCCCGAGGTGCCGCTCCTCTTCGGCGGGCGCAACCTGGCCAAGGCCGACGCGGCGGCGGCTGAAGTCGGCCATTCCGAGGGCGTGCTGCTGGACCTAACCGCCCCAGACCTCGGCCTGGGTCAGCGCCCCCTCACCGCGGTCGTCATCTTTTACATGGACCATACCCTCGCCGCGCTGCGGTTTGCGCAAGGGCGCGGGGTGCCGTTTTTGAGCATCTCGACAGGCATCTTTGAAATTGCACCCGAAATAGCTGCCTACATGCACCAGCCACACGCCGCCGCCATCGTGCTTGGCTACGAATGGCTAGTAGGGGCCACCACCGTGCCGGCCCTGGCAGCGGTCAACGCGTTTGGCCAGGTGCAGGATATTACCATTGGCGCGCTCATTGATGAGCAGGACGCGGGCGGGCCAGCCGTGGCCGCCGACTTTGCGCACCTGGCCCAGCTACTGCCCGCGGCCTTCACCCGGCGTGACAGGGCCTACATCTGGCGGGCGGGCGAGGACGCCAAGACCACGTTCTGGGCGGTCGACGGTACCCTAGTAGAAGCCACTGGCTTCTCCTCCATTGATGTCGTGGGCCTGGCTACGGCCACCAACGCGCCAAACGTGCAGTTTAATCTCGCCATAGGAGTGAGCTCTACCCGTCGCCGGGGGGAGCCGAAGTCAACCGAAATCATCCTGGAACTAAGTGGGGAAGACCACGCGGGGCAACCCTTGCGCACTCGGCAGGCGGTAGTGCATCGAGGCGGAGCCGCCCCGCTGACCGGCCTCGGGATCGTCATGCTCCTCGAGCGTCTCACCGGGCTCGATGGCCAGCCCCCGACCCCAGCCGGCCTGTACTTTCCCTATCAGTTGCTGGAGCCGACAGCCTATTTTGCGCGCCTCGCGCAGAGTGGGGGCGTGGTGTTGCCGCTGGAGGTGCTGTAAAGGAAAACGAGGCGGTTAGACGCCTATAAAGACAACGAAGGGCGTTGTTAAACAAATAAGATAAACCTACCGAATCAGTTGAACAACTGCCTAATTATGCCTATTATAACACTGGCTAGCAGATGATTACCTGGCATGCAGGCAAAATACGGCTTTAACGTTCATTGTTTACTTGCTTCCTTCAATAGCCTTAAGGAGTGTGTAAGGCGATCGTTCCTCGCTACGCTTACGATGACTTTATGCCTTATAAGCCTCAGTACTTGCGTTGGGTGGAGGTGCTACCTATAAAGTGCGCCTGTCTACGTAACAGTGCATTCTATAGGGACGACGCTTGCCAGCGCTTTTGTCATCGTTTATTACTTCGGCAAGCGAAGAGTCCACCCCGGCCTTTTCGGAGCAGCAGGGGATAAAATGACGCGAAGCACCCGGCGGCGGCCAGGCTTCCAGCACTAGGCTCACAAATTGCTTTTCAGTAACTCTTCCCGCAAGCGGCTTACCAGCGCGCTACCCTGCACCCCGATGGCAATCTTGACATTGGGGCGGCCGAGCCAGGGTCGCAGGGCGGGGCGTTGCAGCTGGGCGGGGTCGCCGGGGGCCGGCCAGGTTTTGCCCCGGCCGATGCCCGCGGACGTATCGACGCGCACCGGGTGGTGCACGAAGTGGAACAGCTCCGGCGCAATCAGGTAAGCCAGCGGGGTCGCGTCGTGGACGTAGATGCCGTCAATCTGGCGCACGCGCTCACAAAAGCGGCGGTAGAACGGCACCATCTGGCCCACGTAAGCGCTAAGTGGGCCGGTGAGGCGGGCTAGCTCGTCCAGCACCGCGCCGGGCATATTGACCTGCTGCGTCACGTCGAGTCCAAACAGGGTAAGGGGCCAGCCCGCTCCGAGCACCACGTCCGCCGCATCGGGGTCGGACAACACGTTGGCTTCCGCCGCGGGGGTAGCGTTGCCGGCGCAAAAGGCATTGCCGCCCATGACCACGACTTCGGCCACTTCGTGCACCAGACTGGGCCGCAAGCGCAGGGCATGCGCCAGGTTGGTGAGCGGGCCCAGCGCGACGAGGGTGACCTGCCCGGGATGGAGGCCAATCACCTCGGCTAGCAATTCGGCGGCGGGCTGGGCGACGGCCTGCATCGGCGCCGGGGGATAGCCGGTGTTTCCCTGGCCGTCGTCGCCGTGCACAAAGGGGGCGCCCCCGTCGAACGCGCCAGCCAAGGGGTGGGCGGCGCCTTGGGCCACGGGAATGTCGGCGCGGCCGGCCAGATGCAGCAGCCGGAGCGCGTTGGTGGTGGCCAGTTCCACCGCCACGTTGCCGAACACGGTGGTCAGGGCCCGCACGTCAAACTGGGGCAGGCCCAGGGCAAACTGAATGGCCATGGCGTCGTCCACGCCGGGGTCGGTGTCAATAAGGAGCAAGCGCTTGTTCATGAAAAGAAGGGGGTAGCTAGCAGAGAAGTTCGGCCCGGGTAGGTAAACTGGCCTGGGCGCCGGGCCGGGTGACGGCGAGCGCCGCCGCCCGGCAAGCAAACGCCACGGCTTCGGGCAACGCGTGGCCCTCGGCGAAGGCCACCGCCAGCGCCCCGGTAAAGCAGTCGCCGGCGGCCGTGGTGTCGACCGCCTGCACCGCCGGGGCCGCGATCATAGCCGCCCCCGTGCCGTCGGACCAGTAGGCACCCTGCGCCCCGAGCGTGATGACGACCCGGCCGATACCGGCCGCGTGCAGGCGGTCCGCGGCAAGGGTGGCCGTGGCCGCATCGGTTACCCGCACGCCGGTCAGCGTTTGCACCTCGATTTCGTTGGGCGTCAGCGCATAGAGGTCCGCGCCCAGGCCAGCGGGTAACGGCTGGGCCGGGGCCGGGTTCAGGACCACGCGCAACCCGAGTGCCGCGGCCTGGCGGGCCGCGTGGATGACCGTCGGCAGGGGTATTTCGAGTTGGAGCACCACCACCGTGCCGGGGACGGCGTCGGCTAGCGCCGCGTCGACGTCGGCCGGGCGCAGGTGCTCATTGGCCCCGGCGGCGACGCTGATGCTGTTTTCGCCCGTTCCCGTCGCGACGTTAATCAGGGCCACCCCCGAAGGCTGACCGGGGGCCACGCGCAGGCCAGCGGTGTTCAGTCCTTCGGCCCGGAACTGCGTCAGCGCCTGCCGGCCGAATTCATCGTCACCTACTTTGGCCACGAAGTGCACCTGACCGGCCGCGGCGAGGCGGGCCGCCGCGACGGCCTGATTGGCCCCTTTCCCGCCGTGGTGCTGCGCGAAGGTGCCGCCCAGAATGGTTTCGCCCGGCGCGGGCAACTGAGGGCAGCGAATGACCAAATCGGTATTATAGCTACCAATAACGAGAACAGGCATGGGAAAGCAAACAAAGACCAGCAATCAATTTCGGGCGGCCTGGCGCTGGACCACGCCTTGCTTTGCTAAAGCAACTTCGCGCCACAACGCAACCTCTTAGGCAGCGGGCGTCCTTTCCTGTGCCCGCGCCGCGGCATAGGCATCGACGAGCAGCCGCGTGGGGAAGACGGCGCTTGGAGGAGAGACAGGGAAGGGTACGTAGGCGCATGGTCGAGTAAAAGTAACCGGTACGCGGTACGCGTAGGTTAATTGGTCTAGCTCAAGAAGGTGCACCACAGTGACGCATCAATTTGGAAGTTTCTAGCCCCCTATTACGCGCTAGAAACGCATTTTAGGCAGATTTTCCGAACCCACTCCCTCGAAAGGGTACTTTCTGAGCCCCTTGATTTCTCTGGCTGTCAGGCTAGCTGATTCGTACAGCTAAGCTGTCCTCAAGCTAATTCCTCCGAAACGATTTCGGTCGTACGGCCTAGGCGGCTCGTAATGCCATCCGCCGCCCATTGGGCAGGGTGATAGCCCCTTGACGGCCTGCTTCGTCTGGGTAACATTCCTCTGCATCCTCATAAGCAATCATGATAGTAGGCCAACAGGATCACACTAAAAGTGTCTTCCCCTCTTGGTCTTGGTAAAAAGTCCATCTGCCCCGCCCTAGCGTCTAGGCATCAACTACAGCTTCCCCAAATAAGGCTTCGTATCCATGCTGGCTGCCGTCGAATAAGAGAATCTCTTCC
>CAZZDR010000206.1:0-5667 GCA_964652535.1 uncultured Hymenobacter sp.
CGTTTCCCTACCCCTCCTCTTTTTGGTAACTTTTGGTTTTATTTAGCGGCTAGCTTGCTAGCTATCTCGGCCGTGTGGCGGCCCTGGAAGCGGGCACCTTCGAGCTCGTTGGCACTGGGCTGGCGCTCACCCTGGCCGCCGGCTACGGTGCTGGCGCCGTAGGGCGTGCCGCCGGTTACTTCTTCATGGCCCATTTGGCCCTGCCACGCGTAGGGCAGGCCCACGATGACAAAGCCGTGGTGCAGCAGCTCGGTGTGGAAGTTGCGAATGGTTTCCTCTTGCCCCCCGTGCTGCGTAGCGGTGCTCACGAAGGCGCCGCCTACTTTGCCCACCAGCGCGCCCTTGGCCCATAGGCCGCCGGTGCTATCCATGAACGACTGCATCTGGCCACACAGGTTGCCGTAGCGCGTGGGCGTACCAAAGATGATAGCGTCGTACTCCACGAGTTCATCAGGGGTAACTACGGGCAAGTGAGCAAAAGCCTGCTGGGCACCAGTAGCCCCAGTCTTGTCCAAAATCTCTTTGGGTAGGGTTTCGGGAACGCGCTTAACCACTACTTCATTGCCAGCTACTTCGCGAGCGCCTTCTGCGATGGCTTCGGCAAGCTTCCAAACGTGGCCATAGGTAGAGTAAAACAGAATGAGGGTTTTCATGGGTAACTGAAAAGGTGAGGGAAATAACGTAAATAACGACTCGTTTCAGAAAATCGCTGGATGAGCTTTCAAAAAGATGTACCTACATTTGTTATAAAGCGCATTTACTTTGATCTAACTCTTTTTCCGTCAATAATTTATGATTGAAATTCAAAAAGTTCGGGCTAGGAATGCAACGTGCATTACGTGCTGGGCTTCTTAGCGATGTAAACGCACCCGGGTGGCCCCTCATTTTTCGTAGGCAGTTAGCAGCGCATATGTTGAACGCATTTTACTCCGGCACGGGCCGGCTCTATTTATGAGTGCTGCTGCCTGGCCCGCGATGGCCCCCGGGGCAACTAATTCTGCCAGTAACAGCCTAACTGTGAGCCGCTCAGGAACCCCTACCCCACCGAGCGAAGCCGAACTAATAGATGGCTGCCTACTCGGCCGGCAGCTGGCTCAAAAGCAGCTGTATGAGCGCTATTCGGCGCGTATGATGGCCGTATGCCTACGCTATGCCCAGACCACTTTTGAGGCGGAAGACATTTTGCAGGAAGGCTTCTTGACGGTGTTTCGCACGCTGGCCAGCTTTCGGCGCGAGTGCCCGCTAGAGTTCTGGATTCGGCGTATCATGATAAATGCGGCCCTACGCCAGCACCGCCGCAATGCGCCGCTAGTGGCGGTGAGCGACGGCGACTACCCCGAAACCCTGGCCAGCGAAGAATTTACGTTTAGCAATTATGCCTACAGCGAGCTGCTCAACGTAGTGCAAGAGTTGGCCCCGCGCTACCGCCTGGTGTTCAACCTATATGCCATCGAGGGGTATACACACAAGGAGATTGGCGAAATGCTGGAGATATCGGAGGGCACCAGCAAATCGCAGTATTCCCGCGCCCGCGTGGTGCTTCAAACTAAGCTCGCCCGCCTCCAACCACCCGTTAAATAACTTACGATCACTACCATATGAACCCATCAACCCCGCCCAAGGGTAGTCTGGAAGACTTGTTCCGCCATCATTTGCTGGAAAGCGAAGCGGCCGCTGTGCCCCCGCGCCCGCAGGTGTGGGAGCAGTTGGACAATAGCCTGCTCTTGGCCCAAAACGAACATTATCGGCGGCGCCTGCGGGTGCACCGCTGGGCCATTGCGGCTAGCTTGCTGCTGGCTTCGCTGGCGGGCGGTGGCTGGTGGCACAGCCAGCAGCCGCAGTCTCCTTCGCTAGCCACGGCCACCGGGCAGGCTACCGACCGGCCCGACTTGGCTGTAGCCCGCCGGGCTGCCCCAGCAGTAGCCGCACCTGCCCCAATGCTGGCAGGCACTACTGCGCGCACTTCCTATTCTACTCTCCTTACTACCCCAGCTATCGACCAAACTGCTACTCTACGGGCCGCGGCCCAACCGACTGTTGCCTACGCTGCTACCGAGGCTGGTAACGGAGGCAGGTCTTCTACTAGCACCCGTGCGGCCACTCGGCACTTGGGCAGCGGGCAGATGCTTGCGGCCTCACAAGGGAGAATGCACGCTGCTAGCGATGGAGCCGGCGCTTGGGCCCACCCGGTAGCCACAACGGTGCCGACTTCAGCTAGTAGGGTTGCTGGGGCAGGTAGCCCTACCCCCCTCTACGCTGCCCAAACTGCTGAACGCACAGCAGGTGCTGGCCAGCAGTCCGATTTTCTGCCTAGCACCGCGGAATTGGTGGCTACCGCAATGGGTGGAAACGATGTTTCTAGTACAGGCCTAGCCGTGCAGGCACTGAGCACGAGCCAAGCGAGCTTGGCCGGAGCACAGACGGCTGCCCTACCCGCCAGCCTAAGCCCAGTAGAGGTCGTAATGCCCGCCGTGGAAATGACGCGGCCCTGGCAATTTGGGTTATCGTACGCGGCTAGTGCTTACCAGCCCAATATTGATTTCACCAAAGCGCCAACAGTTTATAGTGCCGCGCTGGGTAGCAACTCCGTTAGTATTACTAATATGGCGGCGGCTGAGTACCGCAACAATTTGCGCGCCGGCCTAGGCCAGCGCTTGGGCGGGTGGGCTACTCGGCGCCTAGGCAGCAGCCGCTGGCGCCTGCGCGCGGGCCTAGAGTTAGCCCAAAACACGGCTACCTCGGCTACTTCGGTATCTTTTCTGGGTGAGCAGGTAGCTGACTTGAGCTATGCGCAAGCCATGCAGGCCCATTTGCAGAAGACATCGTACCGCTACCGCTCGGTGAGCGCGGCGGCCGAGATGCGTTATGCGAGCCCCATTAAAACGGGCTTCTCGCTCTATGGGCGGGTAGGCGCGCTGTTCACGTCGTTGCTCAATGTGCATAGCGAGGTAGAGGGCACGCCCGAAGCCACGCGTACTTACACCTTGCTCTCGACCGACTCGCCCTATCGACACCTCACGGCTTCGCTCCGCGGTGGAGCAGGTATTCAGTACCGGCCGGTGGGCCACCAGTGGTCCCTCAACCTGGGGCCAGTGGCTGACTTTGGGATTCTGAGCCTGAATGCTGACCCTACTCAGGATTTCTGGCACCAGCAGCGGCCCTACAGCTTTGGGCTGGAAGCCGGCCTGGAGCTGGGCCGCCCGCTGAAATTGCAATAGGCCTGCCCGCGGGCGCAAAGGCGCCCTCTCACCCTCACCACATTCTTCCCCTACCAGCTATGAAAATTCTGTTACGTGTCTTATTGGTAGGGGTAGCCTGCCTTTGTTTAGTAAGCACCCGCTGGCTGATGCAACACCACGCGGGCCAGCGCCTGGCCGAAGTAGCGCCAGTAAACGCCGTGGTGGGCGATGCGAGCTACGTAGCACGGTTTGGGGAAGCCCCTACGGCGGCTACCCCCGACTTCGTGCGCATTCAAACGCACTTAGCTTATGCTGAGCAGCAACTGCGCCAACGCACGCCGGCCGGGCTGCCGGCGGCGCAACGCCAGCGCCGGGCCCAGCTCCTGGGTTTACTGCATAGCTACTGGCAAGCCGGCGTGTTTCCGCGCAACGAGGCGCCCGACGGCCAGCGTCACCCGTGCTTTATCGACGGTGCCGGCCGCATTTGTGCAGTTGGCTACTTGGTCGAGCAGACGGCCGGCCGCGCCGCTGCCGAGCGTATCAATCAGCGTTTTCAATACCAAGAGCTGCCGGCTATGCGCGACGCGGCCCTTAGCCGCTGGGTGGCGGGCAGTGGGTTAAGCCTGGCCGACTGCGCGCTCATCCAGCCTTCGTATAACTTCCAGCCAGCTCCCGAAACGCTGACCAATGGCTACGCCACTTCGTCGGCGCTGCTGGGCGGGGCCAACCTGGCCGCTATTGCCCTCAACCGCTCGACAGCCGGCCAACAAACGGGCCGCTGGCTGCCGCTGCTGACGATGGCGACCGGTACCACCCAAGCCATCGTCGGCCTGGGCAACTTCCCAAGCGAAGACAGCTACTACAGCTCTTCTTCGGATGCGCGTCGCTACGTTTCTATTGCCAATGTGGGGGTAGGCACGGCCACGCTACTCTTCGGCACCTGGAACCTGCTACACCGCAACACTACCAGCCAGCTGCCCCGCACCAGCTTCAACGTGGGCCCTTCGCCAGTGGGCAGTGGGCTGCGGGCCGAAGGCACCAGCGTTTTTATAACGCGGCGCTTTTAGTTAGGTATTCGTTACGGATACTTCCCTGCTCCCTACCCCATGAAAGCGCCTTTACTAATCGCACTGCTTACAGGCTTATCGGCCAGCTGCCAAAAAGTACCCGGCCCAGCTAGTCCAGCGTTGAGCATCGGCCAGCCGTTTAGCTTAGCCTCGCAGCAGCGCACTGCGCTGCCGGCAAGCAGCGGCGGCCCGGTGCAGCTCACGCTCACCGAGATACTGGACTCGCGCTGCCCCAGCGGTAAGCAGTGCATTTGGGAAGGCTATGTGGCCGTAACCGTCGAGCTGACAGATGCAACCGGCGCGTCGCAAACCGCACGTATCGGCTTATCACGCATCCCTATTCCGCCCTACACGCGCGATTCGGTAGCTGTTACGCTCAACCAGCGGGCGTATTGGCTGCGGTTGCTGGCCGTGAGTGATGCGCCGGCTAGCGCCGATAAGATGGCCACGCTGCGCCTGCGCCCGCAGTAGCGTGGCAGCTGGGCAGGCCCCTACCCCCTCCTTTTTGCGGAAGTGTAGAAACCTCGGCGGCGGGTTTGGGGTTAGGAAGATTGGCCTGTTTCCGGCTGATTCTGCATGTCCACGTACCAGCTTACTTCTGAATTTAGCCCTACCGGCGACCAGCCCCGCGCCATTGCCGAGCTGGTGAAAGGCGTGAACGGCGGCGAGCCGGCCCAGGTACTGCTCGGAGCCACCGGCACCGGTAAAACCTTCACGATGGCCAACGTAATTGCCGAAACCGGCAAACCGGCTCTGGTACTGTGCCACAACAAGACACTGGCCGCCCAGCTCTACGGCGAGTTCAAGGCGTTTTTCCCGCAGAATGCCGTCGAGTACTACATCAGCTACTACGACTACTACCAGCCGGAGGCCTACATTGCCAGCTCCGACGTCTTCATTGAGAAGGACTTAGCCATCAACGAGGAGATTGAGAAGCTGCGGCTACACTGCACCAGCACGTTGCTGAGCGGCCGGCGCGACGTGGTGGTGGTGGCCTCGGTGTCATGCATCTACGGCATCGGCAACCCCGAGGATTTTGGCAAAAACGTCATTTTTCTGGCCCCCGGCCACCGCTACTCGCGCAATAACCTGCTCTACCAGTTTGTGCAGATTCTGTACTCCCGCACCGAAGTTGAGTTTAAGCGCGGCAGCTTCCGGGTGAAGGGCGACACGGTGGACGTGTTTCCGGCCTACGCCGACTTTGCGTACCGCATTTTCTTCTTTGGCGACGAGATTGAGGCGATTCAAAAAATCGACCCGGTGAGCGGCCGCAAGCTCAGCGACGAGAAGAATATGACGCTCTACCCGGCGCAGCTCTTCGTGACGGGCAAAGAGACGCTGAATACCGCCATCCACGAGATTCAGGATGATATGGTGCAGCAGCACAAGTACTTCGAGAAAGAAGGCCGCGATGTGGAGGC
>CAZZDR010000207.1:0-5625 GCA_964652535.1 uncultured Hymenobacter sp.
TGGGTGCTGTCCGTTTTGGCTTTGTTCTTAGTGGCCAGGCCCAGCAGCGCGTCGGTGAGCTTGGTTTTCACCACGTTGGTCACAATGGTTTTGCCCTGGTCCTTGAGGCTGCCGCTGGTCAGTTTCACTACCGGGCTCGCGAGGCTGCCGCCGATGTTGAGGCCCAGCGTCACGCGGTCGGTACCCTGGATATTCTGCACGCCCGTGAGCTGCGTGAGCTTGTTACTTAAGGCATTGCCTAGCTTGCCGGTGGGCGCATTGATGGCCGTCACGTACGAGAGCAGGCCGGCCAGGCTGTTCGAGCCGCCCACCGTCATTTTCACGTCGCCCACCGTCAGGTCAAAGGGCTTCACCACAAAGTTGCCGTTTACTATCTGCGCGTTCACAATCTTGTTCAGCACTTGCAGGTTTTTCAGCTCGGGTAGGGTGGTAAGGCTCGAAATCTGGCTCAGCACCGGCGATTGCAACACGCTGGCCTTCACGATATCAAATAAGCCTGCACCGCTCAGGCTGCTCAGCTTGGGCAGCATGTCCTGGCCCATTTCGCCGCTGGCCGAAAACTTGGTATTGAACACGCCTTGTACCGCCGCTGCCAGCGGCACCAGCGCCTTGATGGTGTTGAACGAGCTAAACGCCTTCTGAAAATCGAGGTTCTGAATATTCAGCCCCAGGTCAAATTTGGGGTGCGCTAGGTCCTGGGTGTTGTAGCTGCCCGTAGTGCCGAAGGTAGCACCCAACGTATTAAAGGTTAATCCTTTGAGCGAGGCTACTTCGTTCTTCACGGCTACCGTGCCGCTGGCGTTGGTCAGCTTCAGGTTGTCGTAGGTCACATTGTCTACCTTGCTGTTCAGCACCAGGTCGAAGAACTTCGGAATCGGCACTACACCGTTGGCTTTGGCGGACGCGGCCTTACCGGTAGCGGTTGATTTTTCGCTCACCGGGTCTATCATAAACTCGTTCACGTTAAAGTTGTGCGAGGTTACGTTCATCGTGCCCTTCAGCGCCTGGCCGGGCGTGAAGAGGTAGCCCAAGTAGTTGCTCACCGTGCCGTTGGCCGCAAAGTCGGACGTGCCGGCCGTACCGTTAAGCTGCTGAATAACAATCTGATTATTGTTGAACGTACCCGCTGCGCTGCTGATGTTCACGCCCTGGGGCAGGTCTTTACTCTTGTATGTCACGTTCTTAGCCTGCACCGTACCACTGGCTTTCACGTTCTGGTAGCGGCCAGCCTCCACATCGGCCATGTTGCCGGCGGCGGCCACGTTGCCCGACACGCGGCCGGTAACGGTCATGCCGTCGAGCGGAAAAATCTTGGTGATTTTGGTGAGGTCTACAGTACCCTTCACGTTGGCATCAAACACCGGCGAGTTGATGTTGTGCGCCGCCAGGCGGCCGTCGAGCGGCTCGCCCTCCAGCACCATGTGAAACTGCGGCAGATTTACGTAGGTGTCATTCACCTGGCCAGTGGCGTTTACCACCGTGCCACTCAGGTTAATGTCCTCGATGGGCGCTGGAAATTTATTCGACTTCACGTAGCCGTTCGTCATCTTGATGGCGGCGTTCACCACCGGCATCTGGGTTTTTGAGTAAATACCCTTGCCGGTAGCATCCACGAAGAGCTGGCCGCGGGCCGTGACGCCAGCCACAGGGTACACTTTCAGCGCTTCGGCCAGGTTCACGTTGGCTTTCACGCGGCCATCCACCTTCATGGGCTCCAGGCCGTCGATGGTCACGTTGCCATCCACCGGGTTCGTGCCCAGGTCCAGGTGAAACTTCGACACGTTGACTTTCACGTTGTTCGTAAAGCCCGAAGGGTTGTCCACCACCATCGCCACGTTGATATTCTTGGCTTCCTGCGGCAGCTGCGGGTACTTAAAGCGGCCGTTGGTCACGGTCAGGTTCACGCCGTAGCCGGGCATGCGCAGCTTGTTTTGCACGCCTTTGTAGTAGCCATTGAAAGCCACTTGCCCGCTCGCCGCCACGTCCTTAAACTGCGCATCGAATACGCCTGGCACCAAGCTCAGAATGTTCTTGAAGTCGGTTTGCAACGCCTTGAACGTCACGTCATAGGTAATATCCGTAGCGTTGGGCAAGCCAATAGCACCCGCGAAGCTGAACGGAAAATCATTGAGCTTCACCTGGTTTTCCTTAAAGGTGTAGAGGCTCTTATTCAGGTCCATGCTCATGGCGATGTCGGCGTCCACCTGCTTATCGGTCAGGTAATCGACGCCAGCGTAGTTGGCCGTGAGCTTGGCGATGGTCGTGTTGGAAGTGAGGTCGAAGATATTCTTGGCAAAATCGCCCTTGCCGGTGTGGTTCACGCCGCGCGCATCCAGCTGCACCGGAATGCTACGGTCATCGTAGCGCAGGCGGCCGTTGGTTACCTCCCAACCCTGAATGGCCAGGTTTACGGAGCTGGTATCCTGCCCTTTAGCCGCGGCGGCTGAATCTGAAATCATGATATCCCAGTTGGCCCGGCCACTCTTAAGCACTTTAATGGCAATGTCGGGCTGGTCGAGGGCCACGCTTTTCACATCAATCTGCTGGCCTTTGATAACGCTCATCAAGTCCAGCCCGACCTTCAAATCGGGTAAGTACGCTAGCGTGTCGCGGCTGAACGAGTCCAGGCCAATCACGCGCAGGTTCTTGATATCCAGGCCCAAATTTGGAAACGTGCTGAGCAGCGTCACGTCGATATCGGCGGGGTTGTACTGCACTTTGGCCCGCACGCGCTGGGCTATCTGCTGGTCGGCCAGCGCCCGCAGCTTGTCCTTAAATAGGAACGGCGCGGCCACAAGCGCCACCACCAGCAGCACAACAAACACCAGAAAACCAAGCAGAATCTTACGCATCGAGAAAGAGAATTAGGGGCTTTGGGCAAAAATAGGCGCCAGCCTAGCCCAGCTTAACGCGAAAATGAAGCCGATTGCACCATCCTACCCCATTTTTCTACCAACAGGCCGGTTCTATCTATCAAAAAGCCCCGCCGCTGGAGAGCGGCGGGGCTTTTAGGGAAGCATCTGAGCGTGCGGTTTTGCCGAAGGCGCTTACTTGCCGGCGTGCTGCTCCAGGTACTGGTAGCGAGCGCGTGTTTGGTCGGGTTCGGCTTTGGTAGCCACGTCTAGGCGCAGCACCTGGCCATTTTGCTGGCTGGCAGCGGGCCAGGTGGGTAGGCCCGCGCCGTTGGGGTTGCCGGTTTTGATGAAGTTGGCGAAGTACCCCTGCATGGTTTTGGATACCTGGTAATCGTCGGGCGTCCAGGCGAATACTTTGTTGCCAGGCAAGTTGCCCAGGGCATACTCAATTTCGGCCGAGTGCACAGCGCCTTTGGCGGGCGGGGCGGGGGTAGCGTTCCCAGTGCCCCGGGTCACGCCGCCAGCCAGGTTGGCGGTAGCATTGCCCATTTCGGGCGTCATGGCCGGGCGAGGGCGGGCGTAGAGGTAGCGGTACACAGGCTGGCCACCGGTCTGGAGCTGGGCATCGGCGAGCTTCCAGGTGCTGTAGGCAATGAAGCGGTCGCCGGCCAGGTCGGTAGCGGCCTGCTCGGCATCGGCATCGGTGGCAGCGGGATAGAGCCGCTGAATATCGGCCGCTTGCTCACCGTACAGCTTTTGCACGGCGGCGTGGTAATTCTCCCGGGTAGGCGCATTCGGGCCAAGTATCATTTGGTAGGCCATTTCCTGCGAGTTCCAGCCTACCAGCAGCGGCACGTGCGCCTGCTGGCCCGCGGCAAAAATCTCGGCCGGCGAGCGGGGTAGGAAATACCCATCTACGATGGGCGAAAAGCGCGGCGCGCCCTGCTTGCCGCTAGCCTCTAGCAGCTGCTGGGCCGGCAGCGCCCGCAGCGCCGCCAGCGAGGCCGCGCTCATGCTCGTGCCAAAGGCTGTGCCCGTGGCTTCGCCCTGCGCTAGGGTCGGCAACGGCTGCAAGCCCAGCAGCGAGCCACTTTCGGCAATGGCGCCTTTTAGCAAATCCTTGGTAGCCGGCGCGGCCATTTGCGCGCTCACCGACCACGAGCCGGCCGACTCACCCGCGATGGTAATGTGCTGCGGGTCGCCGCCAAAGGCCGCAATATTGGTCCGCACCCACTGCACGGCGGCTTGCTGGTCGAGCAGGCCGTAGTTGCCCGAGGCGTGGTGCGGCGATTCTTTCGTGAGTTCGGGGTGGGCCATAAACCCAAACAAGCCCAGTCGGTAGTTTACCGTCACGGTTACGATGCCTTGCTTGGCTAGGGCTTCGCCATCGTAGCGCGGCTCCGAGCCATCGCCGGCCACAAAGCCGCCACCGTAGAAGTACACCAGCACTGGCCGCTTTTCCTGCGCCGTTTTGGCGCCCGTCCACACATTTAGGTACAGGCAATCTTCGCTCACGCCATTCGAGCGGAAATTCATATCGCCAAATAGGGGTAGCTGCATGGCGCGCGGCCCAAACTGTGTGGCCGGCCGCACATTCGTCCACTTTTGGGCGGGCTGCGGCTCGCGCCAGCGGTAGCTACCTACCGGCGGCGCTGCGTACGGAATGCCCTTAAAGGCGTGAATGCCGCTGGGCAGTGCCGCGCCGGCCAGCTGGCCAGTAGCTACGCGCGCTCGGTTGGCAGCCAAGTCGGAAGCAGCACTTTTGCCCGACTGCGCAAAGGTGACGGTCGTGCAAAAAGACAGCACGCCCAGAATCAACAGATTTTTCATGGGTAGGTGGGGAGAGAACGGAATGCCTGCCAAGCTACGCTAAATAACTGGGTTTTAGCGATAGGAAAAGTAGTGGTTAGTACCCGGGCTACTAGCTATTCTCCACTGAGTGAGCAGCCTTCGTACCGGCCACCACGTTAACCGTGGGTGTGGGCGCTCCGTTCTACACGCCAACCCTACTTTCTGCTCCTCCTTATGCCCACTTCTCGTTTGCGGCGGTTCTTCTATGAAAACGGCTTGCTCCTGGTCACTTTTGGGCTGATTGCGGGCGCGCTGGTGGGCCAGGTGCTCACCGGCTGGCACGACAACAACGACGACCTGGCGCAGATGGGGCTGGCTCAGCTTACGCTGGGGCAATACCTGCACTCGGGCCATTTCCTCGAAGCCACGTTTGAGAACTGGGAAAGTGAGTTCCTGCAAATGGGCGTCTATGTGGTGCTTACTATCTGGCTGCGCCAAAAAGGCTCGCCCGAATCTAAAAAGCTCGAGGGCGAAGAAGACGTTGACCAAAAGCCCGACACCACCAAGCCCGATGCGCCGTGGCCCGTGCGCCAGGGTGGGCTCTGGCTACACCTCTACAAGCACTCGCTTAGCCTCACCTTCTTCGCCTTGTTTCTGGGTGCTGTGTACCTGCACGCGCGGGGCGGCATGATTGTCTTCAACATTGAGCAGGCGCACGAAGGCAAGCCCTTGATAACTACCTGGGGCTACCTGCACACGAGCCGCTTCTGGTTTGAGTCGTTTCAGAACTGGCAGAGCGAGTTCGTTTCCATCTTCTCCTTAGTCGGCCTCTCAATTTTCCTGCGGCAGCAGTCTTCACCACAGTCTAAGCCCGTGGATGCGGCAACTAGCGAAACGGGTAAATAGCAAACCCTACCCCCCCTACCCTCGCAAAAAGCCCCGCTGCCAATCAGGCAGCGGGGCTTCTTAAAGAGCTAAT
>CAZZDR010000208.1:0-5536 GCA_964652535.1 uncultured Hymenobacter sp.
GGATAAGAGGCCTCGATGAAAATGGCCCGCAGCCGGTGCGCCCGCACCAGAGGCGCCACGGCTTGCCAGAGGTCACGCAGGCAGTGCGCCTGCTCTACCTCATCGGCGCCGGTGTCGCCTAGATACAGCAGGTAAGCGTCGCCATTGCGCACCAAAAAGGCAGTGCTTTGGGTGCCCGGCCCGTGGCTGAGCCCAAAGGCCTGCACGCTGAGTGCGGTGCCCGCGAGCGGCGTAGCCTGGCCCGGCACTAGGGTACGCAACTGGTATTTGCCCAGGGCCGGGGCCCTACCCCCATCACCAAAGTTGGGCCAGGCGCGCCAGTTGAAGTAGTCGTCTTGCAAGGTGACCAGGCAGGCGGGCAGGCCATAAATAGGCTTGGGCGCGTCGTCGGGGGCATTGAGCAGCAGGCCGGCCACGTGGTCGAGGTGCGGGTGCGAGATGCAGTAGCCCTTGATGGACTGCCGCAGCACATCCTCCACTGGCGTGGCGAACACGTGGTTGGCTACGGCCTTCTCGGCGCCGGGGCGCAGGCTGCCGGCATCTAACGCTATAAAGTCAGAGCTGCCGGCCGCCGCTACCAGGTAGGCCGAGAGGTTGCCTTCGGCTAGGCCGCCTTTCACACCCAGCGGCACCACCCGAAAGGCCGGGGCCACTGCGGGTTGGGCCCAGGCGGGTAGTGTCAATAGCCACGCAATTGCTAAAAACCAGGTGCGCATGGGGGGGTAGGGCGCCTTACTGCAACTGGTAGGGGTAGCCGATTTCCTGCAAGTCGGTGGCCAGCAGCGTCCAGTCTTCTACCTCGTCGTTCAGGGCCAGCGCGAGGGCCTTGGTCACGGGCTCGTTGCGATACAGCGGGGCCACAGCTTGGGACGTCACGGGCTTTTTGTCGCTTTCGTCGGTGTAGTATTCGGTGGCCCACTCGGCGTAGGTAGCCGGCTGGTTGTCAAATATGTAGAGCAGCTCCTCCGAGCCATCGTCCTCGTTCTCCACGATGCCGCGCTGCCAGCCGTGGGCCGGCGTGTACCAGAGGCAAAACGTGGTGCCGATAGAATTGACGGGCTCGCCAAACATAAAATCGTCGAACGCATCGGGCAGGCCGCGCGTCACCTGCTGCTTATCAGGCTGCTCATACTCGTGCAGAAAGCCGTTGATGACGCAGCCCTCGGGGCGAAATAATACCAGCATCTGGTCGCCCTCGCCGTCGCGCATTTCGAGCAGCTGCTCGTGCTCGCTCCAGGCCGGGTTGTACGAGTAGTAGCGGTATTCCCAGTCGGGCGAGTTGATGGCGTCGAGCGCGGCCAGGGCCTTGCACAGGCGCTTGAGGTCAGCGGCGGGGGGTAGAGCGGAGTAGTCGGCGGTCGATATCATGGGGCACAAAAGCTGGCGGCGTTAAGGGGGTAGGGCTACGCAGCCAAAAGCCGCTGGCGGGCGGCCAGCGGCTTTTGGTGGGGCGCGCTCAAAGGTAGCCGCCGGGCTAGTTGCGGCGCTGCACGGGCAGGTCTTCGAGCTGGGCGTAGCTCAGCTTCCAGGTGCCATCGGCGGCGGGCTTCCACAGCAGCAAGAAGTTGCCTTCGCCGTAGCCAGCGGGCTGGCCAGGACCGGCGGGCTGCACATCGACCGAAAACGTGCCGGCCTCGTAGGCCACCTTGTCGGTGCTGGTCGAGCTCACAGTACTCGTTTTCAAGTTATTGATAGTCGACTGGGTGGCGCGCACCCACTTGTCGCTCACTTCGGCCTTGCCACTAAAGTGGACGTTGCCCTGCAAAAACTGCACGTCGTCGGCGAGGTAGCCCAAGGTTTTTTCGAGGTCCTTGTTGTTCCAGGCCGTGATAAAGGCCCGGTCGAGGTCGGCGGCACTAGTGCCAGCCGCGGTGTCGGAGGTAGCCTTGCTACCGCAGGCCGCCAGCAGCGGCAAGGCACCCAGCAGCACGAGGCGCGAAAGGGAAATACGCATACGCATTTAAGTAGTACTTAATAATCAAATGGTTAACAATAAAAAGGCAAACCAAAAACCCAGACTATTCGGCCTGGGCTATGGCATCCTAAAGCGAGGCTAGCCCCTACCAGCTGCGCTGGCGGTAAGCGGTAGTGGCATAAGGGTTGGCCGGGTCGGCAGGCGCCTGGTTGGGCAGGTAAGAGTCGCTAGAGGCGCTGAGCGAGTTAGCCGGCGCAGCCAGCAGGGCGGCTGCGCCCGCGGCCCCAGCGGCCGGGCCAAAGCTGTTGCGCACTACGGTTTCGCGGCTGCTGGCCGAGCGGCTGGCCACGGCGGCACGGCGCGCGGCAGCGCGGTTGGCAGCTTCGCGCTCGGCAGCGATGGCAGCAGCGCGCTTCTTTTGGCGGTTGTCGATGTGCTTGCCCACAGCGTAGCCGGCACCGGCACCTACCACGCCCCCGACAACGCCGCCCACGACCCGGTTGCGCTTGTTGATAACGGCGCCTAGAATAGCCCCGCTACCGCCCCCAATAACGGCGCCCTTGGCCTGCGGGCTAAAGCGGCGTTGCGCCTGGGCAGTGAAGGACGTGCTGACCAGCACGGTGGCCAGCAACAAAAAGCTGAGGAAAAAATGACGGTTTTGCATGAGTGAAAGTCAAACTAAGTGCAGAGGTAGGCAGGCTGGTAAACAAGCACCGTGCCGCAACCCCAGTGCTCGCCGCGCGGCAGTACAGCGGGCACTGGCAGGTAGTATTGGCCACCTGCGGCCCGGCAGTTCGCCATACCTCATCAGCTACTCTTAGTAAAGCGGCTAAAACGTGTAACATTTTGGCTTTTACTAAAATATACAACCAGTAATTGTACAATTTATTCTTTGCTCATTTCTAGCCCACAAACTCAGCAGCTAGAGGGGGGTAGGGGCTACCCCCCGCGCCGCGCCGCGAAAAGTGCAAGGGCTCAGGCAGAAGTGAATACTACATGAGGTAATGCCATGAGCTACTTGGTTATCAGCAGCATGGAGCAAGCCATTCACTTCATCATAAATTCACAGATAGAAAATAGGCTGGTGTAAGGAGTTTCTCTATATTGCGCTGCCTTCGGGTAACTGTTTTATATTTTTTCCTTTTCCAAACCAGATTACTATGTTGCACAAGTACCATGCAGGTGCCTGGCTGATGCTGAGCGCCGCCCTATTGCCAAACCTAGCTAGCGCCCAAAGCGGGCTGGTAGCCAAAAAGGAGTTGGGCCGCGACGGCCAGCCCACGCTCATCGAGTTTTCGGCTGCTGGCCGGGCCACTATGCGAGCCGCTTCGAGCGCCCAGATTATCCGCCAGCAACTGGCGCTGGGTGCCGACGACCAGCTGCTGCCCGCTCGCCTCGAAACCGACCAGCTCGGCTTCAGCCACCAGCGCTACGAGCAGTATTATAAGGGCGTAAAAGTGGAGCACGCCGTGTACACCGCTCACTCGCGTGGGGGCCTACTCGAAAGCTTGAGCGGCGACTTTGAGAAAATCGGCAGCCTCAGCGTGGTGCCCACGCTCAGCGCCGACGATGCCTTGGCCAAAGCCCTGGCTACTGTGGGTGCCCAGAAGTACATGTGGCAGGATGCCCAGGAAGAAGCCGGCCTGAAGGAGCAAACGGCCAACTCGGCCGCTACCTACCGCCCACAGGGCGAGCTGGTATTGGTGCGCGACAACCGCACCAGCCCCGACGAAACCGGCCCGCTGGTGCTGGCCTGGAAATTCAACATCTACGCTCAGCAGCCCGTTAGCCGCGCCTACTACTACGTAAATGCCCGCACCGGCGAGGTGGTACTGCGCGATGCCATCATCAAGCACGCGACCACGGCGGCGGCCACGGCCACCTTTGCTACGGCCTACAGCGGCACGCGCTCGCTGGCCACCGAAACCACCACTGGTGGCTACCGCTTGCGCGAGTACACCCGCGGCCTGGGCATCGAGACATATAACTGCAAGAAAAGCAATAGCTACACAGCCGCCACCGACTTTGTAGACGCCGACAACAACTGGACAGCCACCGAATACAACAACGCCAACTACGACAACGTGGCCGGCGATGCGCACTTTGGCGCGCAGGCCACCTACGACTACTGGAAGGGCGTGCACGCCCGCAGCAGCTACGACAACGCGGGCGCCAAAATCAAGAGCTATGTGCACTACGACGACGTGCCGGGCGGCTCGGGCTACGAAAATGCCTACTGGAATGGCTCGGTGATGACCTACGGCGATGGTGCCAGCACCTTCAAGCCTCTAACGGCGCTCGACGTGTGCGGCCACGAAATCGGGCACGCGGTGTGCGAAAAAACCGCCAACTTAACCTACGCCAACGAAAGCGGCGCCATGAACGAAGGCTTGTCTGACATTTGGGGCGCTAGCGTGGAAAAATACACCTGCGACAACCTGGGCCTAACTAAATCGACCTGGGACATTGGCGAGGATATCATGAAGGCCGGCGGCGCGCTGCGCTCGATGAGCAACCCCAACCTCTACGGCCAGCCGGCGCTGTACAAAGGCAAGTACTGGGCGGCCACCACATCTTCGCCTTCCAATACCAACGACCAGGGCGGCGTGCACACCAACTCGGGCGTGCTCAACTACTGGTATTACCTCATCAGCGTGGGCAAAAGCGGCACCAACGAGGTAGGCAGCAGCTACTCGGTAGCGGCGCTGGGCCTGTCGGCCGCCGCTAAAATCACCTTTCGGATGGAAGATGTGTACATGACGGCGTCTTCAACCTACGCCAACGCCCGCACCTATTCCATTCAGGCGGCTACCGACCTGTATGGTGCCAGCTCGACGCAGGTGCAGGCCGTTACCAACGCCTGGTACGCTGTAGGCGTGGGCGCTGCTTACGGCAGTAGCACTACTACCCCTACCCCCCCTGCTAGCACCAGCTACTGCGCTAGCCAGGGCACCAGCCAGAGCTACGAGTACATCGACTACGTGAAGCTGGGCAGCATTGCCCGCACCAGCGGCGCCGACGCGGGCTACTACAACGGCACGGCCAGCAGCACGAGCGTGGCCGCTGGCTCTAGCCAGACCATTAGCTTCTCGGCCGGCTTCACGGGCTCGGCCTACACCGAAAACTGGAAAGTGTATATCGACTACAACCAGAACGGCGTGTTTACGGACACCGGCGAACTGGTAGTGAGCGGCAGCAGCAGCAGCACCGGCACCCTCAGCAGCACCTTCACGGTGCCTGCCACGGCCAAAACCGGCAACACCCGCCTGCGCGTGATTATGAGCGACGCCAGCGCCACCACCAGCTGCGGCACCTATAGCTACGGCGAAACGGAGGACTATACCCTGGCCATCACGGGCGGCGCGGCTATTGCGGCCGCCACGGTGCCTGCCAGCCTCACGGCCACCACGCTTATCGGCGACGCTGTGCTGAGCCTCTACCCCAACCCTGCTACCTCGGTGCTCACGCTCTCGCTCAGCTCCAACGAAGCCCTGACCAGCGTGGAAGTGCTGGATGCGCTGGGCAAAACCACCAGCGCCCGCTACCAGGGCAACGGCCAGCTCGACGTATCGGGCCTGGCCGGCGGCATCTACCTGCTGCGTGCCACCGATGGCCAGCACA
>CAZZDR010000209.1:0-5535 GCA_964652535.1 uncultured Hymenobacter sp.
GCATCCACACTTTTGCTAGCGTAAAGCTCGTCGTTGTTGCGGTAGGCGGCTACCGGGTGCCCCAGCTTTTCGCGCCACAGCGCCGCTCCCTCGTCGCGGCGCTTGCTCCAGATATCGGACACCGCAACCACATCAAAGTTCAGTGCCTTATAATGCTGTAAGAAGCTTGGCATATGCGAGTTGCGGTGGCGGTCCGAAAACCCGATGACGCCCACCCGCACCCGGTCGTTGGCCCCTATAATGCGCTTGTAGCTGCTCGCCGACCAGCTCACGCGTGGCAGTAGCGCACCCGCCCCGGCCAGGGCCACTTGTTGAAGAAAAACACGACGAGGCTGCGACATGAGAAGGCAAAAGTTTGGGGTGGGAGAGGGGGTAGGGCGGACTTTTAATCCGCGTGTAAGTGGATTGGTAGCTAGTTGTAGCGCGGGCTAAAAGCCCGCGCTACAACTTCTTCAACTTGATGCTGCGAAACGATACCCGGTTGCCGTGGTCTTGCAGCAGCAGGTGGCCGGCTGGCGCTTCGCCAAAGTTGGGCCACACGTGGTACTTGCTTTGGGCCACCAGCGCACGGAAGGCGGGCGAGCCGCGGTCGTATTCGAGCACCTTGGCGCCGTTGAGGTAGTGCTCGACGTGGTTGTTGGGGTACACCACCACGCGGCCCACGTTCCACTCGCCGATGGCGTGCACAAAGCGCGGCGGCTTGGCGGCCGTTTGCAGGTCGTAGAGCGAGGCCAGGGTGCGGTTGCCGTCGCGGCCTAGCTTGGCATCGGGGTGCAGGGCATCGTCGAGCACCTGGTATTCGAGGCCGATGGCCGACATGTCGGTTTTTTCGGCCAGCGTCACGAAGTACTTCAGCCCGCTGTTGGCGCCCGGCGTCAGCTTAAACTCAAACGATAAGTCAAACGCCGAATATTCGGCCTGCGTCACGATGTCGCCGCCGTTGGCCGCCTCCTTGCCTTCCGAGGGCAGCACGGTCAGCGTGCCGTCGGCTATTTGCCAGCCCTGCGCCGGGAAGGCCGCACCCTTGGCGCTGCGCCAGCCGGCGGGGCTTTTGCCATCAAACAGCAGCTGCCAGCCGTGCTGCTTCTCGTAGGCGCTCAGGTAGTTGGGTGCGAAGTTGACCACGTAGATATCGGCCGGAAATGCACTCGGCCGCAGGTCTTTGGTCTTGATGCGGATATTCTTAAAATAGACCTTGTGGCCAGCCTGCGCGGCCTCGCTCACGGCGTGCACCTGCAAGCCGATAAAGCCGGTGGGGTCCACGGGGTCTACCACGTAGGCCACGGGCACGCCGTTGACCCAGGTCTTCATCTCGTTGCCGAGGCACTCCACTTTGAGGTGGTTGTACTGGCCCACTTTGAAGGCCGTTTTGGCCTGCGGGTGCAAATCGAGGGGGTAGAGCCACTGGCGGCGCGCCTCGTCGTAGACGCCGCCTGACCAGCTTCGCGCCGAAGGGTCAATCTCGACCTGCCGGCCAAACACCTGCCCTGGCTGCGCGGGCGTGTCGAAGTGGCTGCGCGTCTGCACGCCCGAGTTGTTGGTGGGGTCGTCGATTTTCACGTCCAGCTCCAAGTCGAAGTCGCCGTATTCCTTCTCCGTTACCAAAAATGTATTGCCCGAGCCCGCCACGGTCGTGCCTACGATGGCCCCGTTTTCAACTTTGTAGTCAGCGGTGCCCGCGAGGCGCTTCCAGCCCGTCAGGGTTTTGCCGTCAAACAAGCTTTGCCAGCCAGCGGCCGGCGGTGGGGGGGTAGGGCGCGGGTGAAACGAGCTGAGGAGCAGCGCGGCCGCGCCAGCGGCTAGCACCGTGGGCGTGCGGAGAAGGTTCATGAGGTGGGAAAAGGAGGGTAGGGCCAGCCGAAACCAGCGGGCTAAAAGTAAGCGCCAGTGAGTTAACTCCACTCAGCGCCCACTGGCTGCCAGTGCACCGCCGCACGTGTCCTACCCCCTCGCCACGCACCAACTCGCAAACTGCGCTAGGCGGCCGGCGCGGGGCGCAGCATATAAATGTGCGGAATACCGTCTTCGAGGTAGCCTTCGCCCTGCTGCAAAAAGCCGAAGCTTTCGTAAAAAGCTTTCAAGTAAAGCTGTGCGCCAATCTTGATGGGCTGCGGCCCAAACTGGGCTTCGCACTGGGCCAGGGCCTGCACTAGCAGTTGCTGGCCCAAGCCCTGGCGCCGGTAGCGCGGCGACGCCACCACCCGCCCAATGCTCACCTTGGCGTAACTGCGGCCCGCGTCGAAAAGCCGGGCGTAGGCCGCCAGCTCGCCCGTTTCGGTGTGGCCCAGCAGGTGCAGGGCGGCTTGGTCGTGGCCATCAATATCCTGGAAGGCACAGGTTTGTTCTACCACAAAAACCTCGCTGCGCAGTTGCAGCAGGGCGTAGAGCTCGGCCAGGGTCAGGGCCGCGAAAGGTTTGGTCGTCCAGTGTAGGGGTAGGGTCATAGGCCGCGAAAGTAGCGCCGCGGCCGGGCTGCCGGGCGCTGCGGGGCCTACTGCGGCGCCAGCAGTGCATGTTATTGCAGCGCTGGCTGGGGCGCCAACTAGCTGGCCAGCAGTTTCAATATTATGGCTAATTATGGGGGTAGTGTGCGCGATGTGCTGTGGTTTTCGGTGGCGTACCCGGTGTCGTTGCTGTTGGCCGTGGCGCTGGGCTATGAGGTGGCCGAGGTGCGCTACCGCCGCCGGGGCTTCCTAGCATAGAGGTACGTGAAAAATAAGGCCTGCGTACTCTGGAGGGGGTAGCCACAGCCCGCCCGATGTGCCCGCCCAGGCCCTACCCCTCGCGGGGCCGGCTCACCCAGTTTTAGCACCAGTATCACGCCCGCCAGTACGGCCGTCACGCCGTTGGCCACTATCGCGGGTCAGTCGTAGATGCACACCCCGTAGCCCACCGCACCGTGCCCAGCAAGTAGGTGGGTAGCGACAAGCTGCGCGTCGAGCGCGTGGTGATGGTGAGGTAAGCCTGCGGCAGGTAAGGTGCCGTAGTAATGCCAGCCGCTAGCAGGCCGAGCAGCAAAATAAACGTCATGGCAGCGAGGGGGTAGGGATACAAAAAAGCCTGGTTCACTAAACCAGGCCCGAAGGGAAGAGCACCCGCACCTCTACCGTTTGGCCGCCGGCCACCAATATGGGCTGCTGCCAAACTGAACCACAAAATTGCGGCTGCCTCCCGCCGGGGCTATCCCTCCCTTACCCACTAGTGGTACTGTATTGCCCAGCTTGTGGCGCTGGTAAGCCTCACCAGGGCCGCCACCAGCGGCTGAATCGTGCAGCGTCTGCTTAAGCGCTTCGGGCTCTAACCGCCACGTGCAGTTAGATATCCTGGCTAGTGCGATACACACTACCGCTCTGCTGTCGGGTTTGCTAGAGTTGGCTTTGGGCTGCGCAACTGTGCATGCGCTGAGTACTTGCTAAGCTTTTTGCGCCTCGCAACAAAAATTTCACACTTAGCAAATTTAACAGACCCGCTAATAATAACTCGCCTGCTTTAGCAAGTGCCGTTTATAAGTTTATTTCAATAAGTTAAGCACAGATAATCACTTGCCTATTCAGCGTTTTTACTGTGCTTAATAATATCAGTAGGATATTTTTCTGTTTAAAAATTACCAGAAATAATTCAAAAAATATTTAGTGTAAATACTTAGTAGTAAGTATCGATACAGTAGTTATTAATGAGGATTTGAAGAATGTAAACTAGCTTTACGGCTCCCTGCTTAGTAGCTATGCTTATTAATAAAATCTATTAATAGTATAGAAGGTGATGCTAAATGTTATAGCTTATTACCCTTTAGTAATAAACCTGTTTTTAATTGCCAGAAATTAAGAAAAAGAAAATAATTTATTGATTTATTACAATAACATATGAGTTGATTGAATCCATTAATTTTCTGTATTAATTAAAGATATTTTTTCGTCGCATGTATAAGAAAGCCATGGTATCCACTGTCACAATTCAACAGCCTTCTACTATCCGTCCCCTGCCTTCAGCAGGTGTTTGCCAAACTGATTTCTGCCTGACGAGCACTATCCGGCCAAAGGCCACTACTGCCATCTAACTACCGACAACTTATTTCCTTTTATCGATTTCCATTTTACTTACTCATAACTGCATGAGACAATCCCTATTCACTTGGGCCTTCTCGCTTGTTCTGGTGCTGGCCGCAGCTGTTCCCTCGTGGGCTGCGCCAACCATCACCAGCTTAACAACGCCCGTGCTACCCGCCAACGCGGCTCGAACTGCTATCAATAGCCTCACGGCTACTACTACCGGCACGATCAGTCGCTACAACATTACTTCGGTACCAGGGGGCGGCACACTGTACGTGAATGGTGCTGCCGTCACAGCGGCTCGCAGCCTAACCCCAACTGAGGCAACTCAACTATCTTTTCAACCGTCGGGCACGGCCGGCAACTACTCGTTTACCTTCACTGCCACGGATGGTAGTGGCACGAGCGGGGCCGCTACCTATACTATATCGGTAGGACAGGCCAGTTGCGGGCAGCCATCGGGACTTGATTTTTCTACCCGCACGACGAACGAAAGCTGGACGGCGCGATCTGCTGCTAGTAGTGGAGTTACTATAACTACTAGCGGCTACTCAGCCAATGCGGGCACGGTAGCGGACCGCTTTGATATTGAAGGTCTACAAGGGGGAGCGCAAAGTGCAGGCTTGACCTGGTATACGGACTATGCTGCTAGAGCAGCCAGCACTTCCACCGTAACATTCACCTTTAGCCGGGCGCTCACAGGCTTTACCCTGGTGCTGCAAGACATTGACGCTACAGGTACGGACTTGACCACAGCTGGCTTTGTGGACCAGGTGCAACTTGATGGATATACGAGTAGCACGGCTACTACCCCCATCGCGCTGGCCGCCGCGAACGTCAAGCTGGGTGCTACCAATACCTTCTCGGGCAGTAACCGCGTTACGGGCACCGCACTCAGCGGGGCAAATCCGACGGATAATGTCATCGTGACGTTTCCTCAGGCTATTACGAAGCTGACGCTGACGTACCGCAACGTCCAGACAGGTAACGCTGACCCCTCTCCGCAAGCCGTTGCTATCCCATCATTTGGGTGGTGCGCGGAAGCCGATATTGCCACTACGCTCACGGGCCCGGCCCGGGCGCAGGCCGGCAGCACGGTGACCTACAGCATGACCACTAAGAACAATGGCCCCGACCTACCCACCAGCCTGACGCCAACACTGCAACTACCAACAGGCCTGACTGGTCTGACGGTTAATAGCGGGGGCACTTATAACACCAATACGGGCCTGGTCTCGTTCTCGACCATCGCCAATCTGCCCCTTAACGTGGTCGTCCCGAATAGTGTCACCTTCACCATGCCGTCCAATAACTCGGTGTCGGGAACGGCAACTTATACCAGCCAGATCCTCGATAATACGGCCACTAACAACTCGGTGACCCTCACTACAGTCCAGAACCGGGTGCCGGTAGCCAATAACGTCACCAACTCGCCGGCCATCTTGAGCAGCACCACCAGCCAGACGAACATCGCGCCCTTCAACGC
>CAZZDR010000210.1:0-3566 GCA_964652535.1 uncultured Hymenobacter sp.
TACCGCCGCTACTGCTGGCCGGTGCACTCGCTCGACGACCTCAAGCTGGCGCCCTTCCACCTGCTCGCCACCGAAGGCAAAACCTACTTCGACCGCGACCACGCCTGGCACATGGAAACCCTGCGCACCCTCGCCCTCGCCGACCCCGGCCTGCTACGCGCCACGCCCTACCGCGTGGTGCCCCTAGGTGACCCCAGCGAGGTCGAAAGCGCCATTCAGTGGTGGACCGACCTCACCGCGGCCGGCGGCGAAGGCATGGTGGTGAAGCCCTATGACTTCATCCCGCTCAACGCCCGTAGCCTCCTCCAACCCGCCCTCAAGTGCCGGGGCCGCGAATACCTGCGCATCATATATGGCCCCGACTACCTGCTACCCGGCAACCTAGAGCGCTTGCGCCAGCGCAACGTAAAAACCAAGCGCAACCTCGCCCTACGCGAGTTCGCCCTCGGCGTGGAAGGACTCGAAAGGTTCGTGGCCGGCCAGCCGTTGCGGCGCGTGCATCAGTGTGTGTTTGGCGTGCTGGCGCTGGAAAGCGAGGCCGTGGACCCGCGGCTGTAACCTGTGCAATCTCCATTCTTGCTGCCTGCAAGGGGGGTAGGGATGAGTATTGCACAAAGTCAGCGAAAACATTCCTCTAGACTAGTCGTTGGGACCATAGGGCGACGCTTTGCTCCGTACTATTGCCTGGCAGTAAGCCCTACCCCCTTCCCACCCATGAAAAAAAACATTTTCTTCCCTCTTCTCTGCACCTTGTGTTTGTGCCTGCTCGGTAGCGTGGCCAGCGCCCGCCCCGCGGCCGAGCGGCCGACGTACTTTGAGCTAAAGGTATATCACTTCAAAACTCCGCGTCAGGAAGCGCTGATTGACAGCTTCTTGCAGCGTCAATACCTGCCCACGATGCGTACGGCAGGCATCGCGACCATAGGGGTGTTCAAGCCCATCGGCAACGACACGACCGCCGATAAGCGCGTCTACGTGTTCACGCCATATGCCTCGCTCAAGCAGTGGGAGCAGGTAACTAAAACCGCGGCTCCTCAGCTGGTGGCCGCCGGTGGCGCCTACGAAAACGTGGCCCACAGCAACCCTGCCTACACGCGACTAGAAACCATTTTCATCAAAGCCTTTGACGAGATGGTCACTTTTGCAACGCCTAAGCTCGACGCGCCCAAAAGCGAGCGCGTGTATGAGCTGCGCAGCTACGAAGGCGCCAGCGAGAAAATTTTTCGCAACAAGGTGCAGATGTTCAACGCCGGCGGCGAAGTCAAACTCTTCAATCGGCTAGGCTTCAACGCTATTTTCTACGGCGAAGTCCTGTTTGGCGCCCACATGCCTAACCTCATGTACATGACGTCTTTCGCCAACATGCCCGCACGCGAGGCGCATTGGAAAGCCTTCGGCGCCGACCCCGAGTGGAAAAAGCTCTCGTCCTTGCCCGAATACCAAAACAACGTGTCGCACATCGACATCCTGTTTCTGCGCCCTACCCCGTATTCGGGGCTGTAAATCAAGTAGTTTTCTGAAAGTATTTTAAAAAGAACGTCCTGCTGAGCGGAGCCGCCGCATCTCACTCACATCGTCGGGTTAGTAGTCCAACGATGCGAGCGACATGCTGCGATTCTGCTCAGCAGGACGTTCTTTTTAGCGTATAGCAGTGCTTAAAACTTGTCGTCGTTGACTTCCAGCCAGAAGTTGTCGGGGTCTTGCAGGTAAATCTGCTGCACGCCGTCGGGGCGGGGTGTCGTTTTGCCCGGTTCGCTTTTCCAGTTGCCGTAGCGCACACCAAGCTTGTCAAGGTGGGCCATAAACTTCGCTAGATTTGGGACGCTGAAGGCTAGGTGCGTATTAATGTCGTGGTCTTGCGCCTTATTGCCCTGAATGATATGTAGTTGGCTGTGCGGCCCAATGCGCAGCCACACGTGCTTGCCATCCTTAAATGGCTCAGGGATCTGCGGCAGGAGCAACACGTTTTTATAAAAATCAGCAGTTTTCTGCACATCTACCACGTACAGCGCGATGTGGTTGAGTACGGCTGGGGTTTGCGCGGCGGCCGGGCGCGGTACCGCCACAAGCTGTAGAAAGGCCGCTAGGCAAAGAAACAGAATCTTTTTCATGGGTGGGAAATAGGTAACTAGTGTGAGCCGCCAGCCAGGGGTAGGGCTGTGCGGTAATGATTAATTACGTCGAACAGACTTAAACTCCGACCCTGCCCGCCACTGCGGAAACGTGGTTTCGCCGGCCAGCCGCTGGCCCACGCGGAAATACAGTTGCGCATCTTGGGCCACGCCGCTCAGGTCCCAGGCGGGGTCAAATTGGTCGGCGGGCTTGTGGTACATGCTGGTGGTGTAGGCCTGGCGCTTCTCGGCGATGTAGGCCTTGCCCTTGCTACGGCTCTCAAATCCACCACTGGCGTAGAGCGAGGGCACGCCCACGTGGGCAAAGCTAAAGTGGTCGGAGCGGTAGAACATGCCGGTTTCAGGTGTTTGGTCGGGCAGCAAGTAGCGGTCCTGCTCTTTGGCGGCGGCGCGGGCGTAGTCTTCCAACTCCGACTGGCCGGCGCCGGTAACCGTGAAGTCCTTCATGCGGCCGTAGGGCCAGAGCATGTCCATGTTGAGGTCGGCCGCAGTCTTAGCCAGCGGAAAGGCCGGGTGCTGCGCGTAGTAAGCCGAGCCCAGCAGGCCTTGCTCTTCACCCGTTACGGCCAGAAATACAATACTGCGCGCTGGTTTTACGGGGGCATTTTTAAAGGCCTTGGCGATGCTGAGCAGCGCGGCTAGGCCGGTGCCATCGTCCACGGCACCGTTGTAGATAGAGTCGCCGGCAATGGTTTTGCCCACGCCGAAGTGGTCCCAGTGCGCCGAATAAATGACGTATTCGCCCGCATTAGTAGTGCCAGGCAGCACGGCCAGCACGTTTTTGGAGGTTTGGCTGCGCAGCTTTTGCCGCAGGCTGGTGCTGAGGGTGAGGCCCAGCGGCCGGGCGCGGAAGCCACGCTGGTTGGCCGCAGTGTAGAGCGCGTCGTAGTTCTGGCCAGCGGCGGCGAAAAGGCGCTTGGCCGCGTCGAGCGTCAGCCAGCCTTCGAGGGCGCACTTGCTGGCGCCATGGTCGGCGGTTTGGGGGCGCAGCTTGGCACCGAGCGCGCCGCTAAGCACCACGCTCCAGGGATAGGCAGCGGGCTGGGTGTCGTGCACGATGAGCAGACCGGCGGCACCGTGGCGGGCGGCTTCCTCGTATTTATAGGTCCAGCGGCCGTAGTAAGTCATGGCCTTGCCCTTGAACAAGGTTGTGTCTTGGCCGGCGTTGCCGGGGTCGTTCACAAGCACCACTACCGTTTTGCCTTTCACGTCGAGGCCGGCATAGTCGTCCCAGCCGTATTCGGGTGCTACCACGCCGTAGCCGGCAAATACCAGCGGCGAGTTTTGCACGGCTACCGTAGGCTGCTCGCGCTGGCTAAATACCACGTAGTCAGTTTTATAGTCGAAGCTCAGCTTTCGACCCTTACCCGCAATTTGCAGGGTAGGGGCAGGCGCCACGGTTATTTCCGTCATCGGCACCGGCTGAAAGTAGCT
>CAZZDR010000210.1:3666-5513 GCA_964652535.1 uncultured Hymenobacter sp.
ATGCGCTCTTCACCCGCTGTAAAGGGCTTGCGGCCCAGCATCTCATCCGCCGATACTGCTTGCAAATAGCGGCTGATGTCGGCCGCCGTAATGGCATCGGTCGGCGTAAGGGGGGTAGGGGCCGCGGGCGCGGCAGGCGTAGTAGTTACTGCTGCGGCAGTGGGCTTAGTAGACTGGCAACTCGCCAAAGTCAGGGCCAGCAAACCCGCCAGCGGCAGCCGCGACACCTGAGAAGAAGTAAAAAACATACGTAAAGTAACGAGTGATAAAAAAAGCGCGAGCAAGTCTGTTTAAGAGGCAACTCGCTCAGTAGCTTAGTTGGGGACAGGTGAAAACCCTACCCCCCAAGCCGAAGGTAACTTAGCTCAGCAGCCTTCAGCGCGGGCAAGCTACGGGCAGCAGCGTGTACTTCGCGTCGAACTGCAACGTGCGGGGCCGCTCAAACACTGTTTTCCCCCCACGCTCCGCTATGGGGCCAAACCCTTCGACAAAGCCAATATCGCGGCGCAAAAAGGCTACCTCGCGCACCGATTGCGTCCCCTCTGACTGAAAGGTGTAATCGGCCAATAGCGTGTCGCCGTGCATAGTGCCGCGAATGGTACCCAGGTTACGGTCCTTCTCAAAGTAGCGGTACGAGAGTTGGCCCGTCACGGCGGGCTGCGTGGTTTGCAGCGTCAGGCGCACTGTATCGGTGGCCGTGCGGTAGGCGTAGCACTGCGGGCTGGTAGGGGTAGGGGCCGTCGGCTCCTGGGTAGTTTGGGCGGTTTGCTCGTGGCAGGCAGTGAGCGTTAGCAAGCTTAGGCTAGCGGCAATAACGGCCAGATGGCACTGATTCATAATGCAATAAGAATGTAAGATTAAGCTTCGGGCTGGGTAATGAGCGCGCGTTCGATACGGCGGTCGGGTACCAGCCACATCAGGGCCACAAAAACGTAGACGGCCCCCGAGAGCCAGGGCAGCCAAAAGCTGCTGACAATGCCCACTAAGTAGAGCACTGGCGAAAGCTTACCCTTCCAGTCGTGGCCCACGGCGCGGCCCAGCGCTGAATCGGGGCCGCCGTTAAGGGCAATCAGGCGGTTTTGAAGAATAGAATAAGCCACGGCTGAGGCCAGTAAAATGCCACCATACACGGCCAAGGTGGCCGGGGCAAAGTGGTTTTCGCCCATCCAGCCGGTAGCTACGGGCACGAGCGACAGCCAGAACAACAAATGCAGGTTGGGCCAAAGAATACCACCATTAATTTGCCGGGCGCTGCTAAGCAAGTGGTGGTGATTATTCCAGTAAATGCCCACATACACAAAACTCAGCACGTAGCTCAGAAACACGGGTAGCAATGGCCGCAAAGCTGCGAAGCTGGCCCCATGCGGCACTTTTAGCTCCAATACCATGATGGTAAGGATGATGGCAAGTACACCATCGCTGAATGCTTCAAGGCGGCCTTTTTGCATAGAGTAGGGCAGAGGGAGCGTGTGCGCCGCTAAGATAAGCCCACAAAAAAACGCCGCCCCGTTGCCAGGGCGGCGTTCTTGGTGCCAGGGCCGTGTTTATGGCCCTGAGCATGCTTCTTAATTAGTAAGCCTTGGCGTCGTGCGCCATTGCTTCGGCTTGGCCCACTGCTTCGGCAGCCTGGCGCTCATTGTACTGGTTGCCACCGTCGGTGTTGGCGTTGGCGGCCTTGAGGCCATCGGCCAGGCGCTGACCCCAGTCGGCGTCGCAGTTGGTGCACAACTCAATCATCTTGTCCTGCACCACTTTGGCAGCGTCGGCGAGAGCGCCAATCATGTTGTTGACGAGGTCGTCGCGCTCCCAGTCTTCGTGCTGGCGGTAGCGGTCACCGGCCTGGCCAA
>CAZZDR010000211.1:0-5472 GCA_964652535.1 uncultured Hymenobacter sp.
CCAGCGCCTCGACCTCACCATTACGGCTAAGGTGTACGGGCTGCTGAGCGTCAATTTTCAGAGCACCGTGCTCTATCAGTACGACCAAGACCCGGGCATCCAGTTCAGCCAGGGCCTGGGGTTGGGCCTGCTGCTGACGCGCCAAAACCCGCCGGCCCCTACGCCAAAGTAGCTAATTGAGGTAGCTAAGGCCATTTTGCGGGGGTAGGCGGGTACCTTTGCGGCCGTTTACCGACCGTTGCTATGCCCCCATTTTTACGCCGTGCCGCAGGGGTAGTCCTGCTGCTGCCGCTAGCTGCTCAGGCACAGCGCCTTGCCCCTACCCCCCTCGACAGCGCCAAGCAGCGCGAGCTGGGTGAAGTGACCGTGTATGCCACCCGCCTGGGCCAGCTAGCGGGCCAAAGCGGCCGCTACGTGACGGTAGTGCCCGGCAGCACCCTCAGTCGCTACCCCGTGGCCTCGCTCGATGATTTGCTGCGCTTGCTGCCCAACATCGAGATGCAGAGCCGCGGCAACTTTGGCACTCAGGCCGATATCACGTTGCGCGGCTCGACCTTCAACCAAGTCTTGATTTTGCTGGATGGCATGCGCCTGAATGACCCGCTCACGGGCCATTTTGGAGGTTATTTTCCCATCACGCCGGCCGAGATTGAGCAGATTGAGGTGGTGCGCGGGCCGGGCGCGGCACTATACGGGCCCGACGCGGTGGGCGGCTTCGTCAACATTGTGACCAAGACCTTCGCCGCCACGCACCGGCCCGATGCGGTGGAGCTGGCTGGTACTTTCCTGGCCGGCGAGTATGGCCTCAAAAGCACCAACGCGGGTTTCTATGGCCAGGACAAGGGCCTGCGCCTGGCGGGCGGCATCCTGAATAATACGGCCAGTGGCCAGCTGCTGGACTTGCCCGGCGGCGGGCGCAACGACTTTAAGCTGAACACCTACTCGCTGTCGGGCGCGTACCAGGTTACCGACAAGCTTAGTGCGGCGGCCCGTGCCAGCTTCGACCGGCGCGACTACAACGCCCAGAACTTTTATACGACCAACGTGGGCGACCGCGCCCGCGAAACCACTTCGCGCGACTGGTACCAGGGCCAGCTGCGCTACGAGTGGAGCGAGCGGGCGCGCACCGAGCTCTCCATCGTGGGCACGGCCAGCACCGACCTCTACGTGTATACGCCCACCTCGGCGGCCAGCGATCACCTCATGCACTACCTCAATGTGCAGGGCCAGCACCAGTTGCAGCTCTCGCCCAAGGTGCGCGCTACCCTGGGCGGCCAGGCCGACCGCCGCGCCGTGCAAAGCAACGACCGCGGCGACCACGCCGTGTGGCACGCCGGGGCGTTTGCGGTAGCGGCCCTGGCGCCTACCGCCGGCCTCAGCATCACGGCTGCCCTGCGCCTCGATCACGACCAGAACTACGGTACTGAGGTAGTGCCGCAGCTCAACGCCAGCCAGCAAGTGAGCGAAAAGCTGACTGTGCGCGGCGCGGTGGGTAGGGGCATTCGGGCGCCCAATTTTACGGAGCAGTACAACTCAGCCATTCGGCCGGGCGTGGTGCCCAGCGGCTTCAACGTGGGCAACCCCGGCCTGAGCGCCGAGCGCACCTGGAACTACGAGGCGGGCCTCGACTACCAGCCTGGGCGGGCGCTCACGGTGCGTGGCACGTACTTCAACCGCTACGGCCGCAACCTGATTGACTACGTGGGAGCCTCGGGCAGCCAGTCGATTGAGACGACGGGCTACCGCAATCTTAATCCCAACGCGACTTACCGCCTGGCCCAAAACCTGTTTGCCGTGCGCACCCAGGGCATCGAAACCGAGCTGACGAGCCGCGCCCAGCTGGCGCCCAGCCTGCGCCTCGACGGCAGCGTGGGCTACACCTGGGTGCACCTCGATGTGGCCGGCGATGTGCAGTCGCAGTACCTTTCCAACGTGGCGCGTCACCTCGTATCGGGCAATGTGAGCCTGGTGCACCCGCGCTTCACGCTGAGTGTGGGTGGCCTCTACAAGGTGCGCGCCGGCCAGCAAACTGTGCCCAGCGCCAGCACCAACTTTGCCGAGCTCACGCCGAGCTATGCTGTCTTCAACGCCCGCCTCGACCTGGCCGTGCTGCCCGAGCGCGTGTGGCTGGTGGGCCAGGCCCAAAACCTGTTCAACGCCCACTACTCGGACCTGCTGGGCGCCCAGATGCCCACCCGCTGGCTTATGGCCGGTGTGCGCGTGGCGCTGCGCAAGTAGGCACAAAGGCAACCCGTTTGTCCTTGTAATTGCCGCCGCTCCCGCACGATACCCGAACGCAGTCGTTCTGGGGAGATTGCCGCGCGGCAATCGCAAGGGCAATCTCCGTATTAGCTATTCTTAATGCCTGCTAAACCTTCCCGATTCCTGCTGCTGGCCGCTTTTGCCGCCGTGTACTTGCTGTGGGGCTCCACGTATCTGGCTATTAAATACGCCATTGCCACGATGCCGCCGCTGCTGATGGCGGGGGGGCGGTTTTTGCTAGCCGGTAGTATTCTGACGCTGGTGGGCCGGGCCTCGGCCGAGTATCAAAAGCCTACCCTGGCGCAATGGCGCACGAGCTTCGTGGTGGGTGGCTTGCTGCTGCTGGGCGGCAATGGCATGGTGGTGCTGGCCGAGCGCACGCTGCCCAGCAGCCTGGCCGCGCTGCTCATTGCCAGCGAGCCGTTCTGGATTGTCATCCTGGGTTGGCTATGGCTGCACGGCGAGCGGCCGGGCTGGAAGGTGGTGCTGGGGCTCGTGTTGGGCTTTGTGGGCGTGTACCTGCTGGTGGGCGAGCAACTGACGGCTGGCGCCAGCCACGCCCAATTGGCAGGGGTAGGGCTGGTGCTGCTGGCGGCATTCAGTTGGGCGGCGGGCTCCATCTACGGGCTGCGCTCGCCGGTGCCCAAGTCGCCGGTGCTAGCGTCTGGAATGCAGATGCTGGCCGGCGGCGCGCTGCTGCTATTGTTGGGCACGGCCACCGGCGAGTGGCGCGGGCTGCACCCGGGCAGCTTTGGGCTGGCGGCGTGGCTGGGCTGGGGCTACCTGGTGGTATTTGGGTCGCTGGTGGCCTTCACGGCCTACAGCTGGCTGCTGCAGCACGCCCCGCCGGCGCGGGTGGCCACCTACGCCTACGTCAACCCCGTGGTGGCTGTGCTGCTGGGCTGGGCCATGCTGGGCGAAAAGCTCACGGGCCAGATGCTGGTGGGCGCGGCCGTCATCGTAGGCTCGGTCATACTTATCACTACCCAGCAAAAAAAGGAGGGGTAGGGCCCGCCGGTTTGACTTTATTTTTACGAATAACCGACTTTGCGCCACGCATGCCTCGGGGTTTAATGCCAGATAATCAAGAAGTAGCATAACGAAGGCTGGGACTTTAAGTCCTTTGGCCAGTGAATAGGTAGTCGGGCTATTAGCGCCGTACTTCGTCAGGTCATTTATTCCCAGCCCAGCTATGCGCCTCCTAAGTTTACTCTTCTTACTGTTACTGCGCACGGTGGTTGCCCCAGCCCAAAGCCGCCCGCCGCTGGCACTGGCCGACTCGGTGGCCGCCGCGCCCCTCGATTCGGCCGCCGCATTGCACCACCTATTTGCTGTGAAGCGCAATACCCGCACGGTGCTGTTGGTAGGTACAGTGCTGGCGGGCGGCATCAGCTTGTTTGTAGATAACCTATTTGGCTCCGATAAAATCAGCCCCTTGTCGCAGCTGGCCAGCCAAGGGCGCACAGTAGGCCTAACGCTGATAGCCGGCACTGGCGAGCTGCTCTACTACCGCCAGTACAACCGGGAAGAGGAACAGCTAGCCCTGCAGGCGCTGGCGCAGCACCGGCTACCAGCAGAGCTAAAGCGCCGCCTGAAACCCCGATATTTTAAGCCATCCGCGCTTTCGACGGCCCAAACTAGCCCAGTACCGGCCTCGGTCCTCCCGGCTATTTCTCCCTCGGTCACCCGTCTCGTCGTAGCGGACCCCGCTCCAGTAGATACGGCCGCCGCGTTGCACCGCTTATTCGACCGGCGGCGGCACAATGGGCACGTCGGGCTAAAAGTTGGTGCCGGTATACTGGGGGTGAGCGGCATCGCGCTGGCCATCGGGACCCAAGGAGGTTACAATGGGCTGGGCGCTTCTATTGCTGGCTTACTCGGGGCTGTTGCTAGTGTGCCAGTCCTGACCAGGGGCGCCGTGCTCACCATGGGGCATTCTAAAGGGCGGGAGCAGCGTGTGCTTCAGGCCTGGCAGCAGCACCGCTTGCCCAAGCGCTGGGCCCGCCGCGCCCTGGTGCCCGAATACCTGCAGCCGCAATCGTAGCTGCCCTTTTCTATTAACCTTTTTGGGCTGGGTTTCTGCTACTTCAAAGCAGCTTCGCACTGTTCGCCTTGGCCTGCTTTAGGGGTGTTGCAGTCGGCAATAAGCCGCCCAATTGCTGGTACATGCGACCACAATCATAGGGGGGAAGGATGCTTTGCCCAATTCAAGGAAAAAGGGAGGGGTAGGGCCTGCGGGGCAAGTGGTTCCGCCGCATTTATTGTTGGCTTTGCCAGACTTTAGTAGAAGGCTTTTGGGTAATCAAGTCATTGAATTTAAAAATAATACGCTAAGAAAAATCTGACTTTAATGCGCTTGCCAGCCAGTAGGTAGAAAGGAAATTGACGTCGTACTTCGACCCATCATTTTCCTTTCTGCACAATGAAATACCTACTTCTACTCCTAGCCCTGCTGCTACTAGCCAGCGGTCCGGCCGTGGCCCAGGCGCTACGCCCAGCGGCTCGACCCGATTCGATCACGATGCCGCTGGCGAGTGCACCTGCGGCGCCCGATACAGTGGCGGCCCTGCACCGGCTGTTTGCTGCCAAGCGCAAAAATAACAAGCGCTTTTTGGCCGGTACGGCAGGCGTGGCCGCGATAGGAGGGGTAGTGCTGGGTACCGCTCCGCCTGGTTTCATCATTAGCGAACAAGCGGGGCTTGGCATTGCTATCATCGCTTTTGTCAGCTTTCCCGCTTTTGTGGTGGAAGCAGTTATGGCGATGGAGTATAATAAGAAAAACGAGCAGCGGGCAATCGATAGTTACCAAGCTCACCAGCTGTCGCGGCACCTCACGCGCCAGCTCAAGGCTCGCTATTTTCGGTAGCTGCCTAGCTAGCCAAGCGTTAGCTATGGCCCCGCTTGCCTAGGCAAAAGCAACACGCCGCCCCGACCTTTTCGCGCCGTATTTTTGTTGATTACCGCCAGCCTGCTCAACCGGGCTGGCGGTTAAATCAATTAAATTCGTTACATCTGCGATGAAAGTTTGCCTTGCCGAAAAGCCCAGCGTAGCCCGCGAAATCGCCCAGGTTATCGGAGCCGACCGGCGCATGGATGGCTACTACGAGGGCAACGGCTACCAGGTCACCTGGACGTTTGGCCACTTCTGCCAGCTCAAGGAGCCCGACGACTACCGCCCCGAGTGGAAGCGCTGGAACCTGCACGACCTGC
>CAZZDR010000212.1:0-5455 GCA_964652535.1 uncultured Hymenobacter sp.
TGGCGGGCCAGCTGGTAGTGGGGGCCGGTGCGGTACTCGCGCACCACGTAGTCGCAGGCCGCAATGGCAGTGGCGTAGTCGCGGTTGCGCTGCGCAATGCTGGCCAAGCCCAGCACGCGGCTACCCTGGGCATTGGCGCGCCGGTCGAGGGCGCGGGCCTGCACCAGCGCGCCCGTAAAGTCGTGGCGCTGCACTTGCAGCCACAGCAGCAGTTCGGCGTAGGCCTGCTGGTCGGGCTGGGCTTGCACTTTGGTGAGCAGTATTTTTTCGAGCGCATCAAAGTCCTTTTCCTCGTGCAGCGCATTTTGCAGCATGTTGCGCACGAAGGGCAGTTGCTGTTCGTCGCGCTCCACGAGGTGCAGCGTTTCGGCTAACAGCTTGTCTTGCTGCTGGCTTTGGGTGTAGAGCTGAATAAGCTGCGGGGCGTACTCAGTGTTGTTCTTGGCTAACTCGCGGCCCCGCAGGTAGGTACGCTCGACCCACGTGGGCAACTCGCGCCGGCCAAACTCGGCCGCTACCCCCCCCACTTGCGCCGAAGTTAGCTGGCTGACAACGCGCTGATACTGCTTGTCGGCGGCGGCTGGGTCGCCGGCCGCGGTGTAGAGCGCGCCCAGCAGCACGCCATAGCTGCCTTCCTCGGGGTGCTGCTTTGTAGCTCTTTTTACTAGCTTCTCGGCGTCTTTGTAGCGCTTTAGGGCTTGCAGCGCGGCTACGTAGTCGGGCAGCACGGCGGGGCTGGTTTGCTCCTCACTCTTGAGCTTCTCAAAGAGGAAAATAGCCTTCTCGTACTCGCCGCGGCGGGCATAGTCGCGGGCCAGGGTGGGCACATCGGTGGGCGCCCAGCTGCCGGGGCGCGGCGAGCCGCCCGGGCCGGGCATAAGCTGGGCATGCAGCGGGGTAGCCAGAGCCAGGCCGACGGGAAGCAAGAAGAACGCAAGACGCATATTTTTCACAACTGATACGCAGGAATACTTGCTGCTAACGCCACTGCCTGCTCCCTTTGTTCATAAGCCGCCAGCTAGGCCGACTATGCTCTAAACTTAGGAAAGCTTGGTTAGCACCAGCACTATCACGATGAGGGCTGCACACGCTAGCTCCTGCTTCATGGTGTGCAGCGGCCGCTGCTGCACAAAGCTGCCGAAGAGCATGCAGCCCCCTACCCCCAGCACCTGGGCCAAAGGATATACTAGCTGCTTGGTTTCGGTGGGCCACGCGCTGGAATTTCTGAATAGGATGGCCAGTGTGATGCCCGCCGCAATAAGCAGCAAGGCCGGCAGGCCGCGCCGCGCGAATGAAAGTGAAGAAGTAGTAGGCTGCATCTAGTTGAGTGAGTGGGTAACGGGTGGTAGAGGTATTGTCCTTTTGCAACTACTTATTTATACTTGGCTAGCTTACCAATTTCTCACTAAGCTGAAGCTGTCATCTCACTGGTTACGGGTAACGCCAAGAGCTATCCCCCATCCGCTTTAGGCTGCCTAAGATACGTGGCCGGTACGCAGGAAGTAGCGCCTACCCCCTTGCTAGCAGCTCACTACTGCTCATTTGCCCCTACCCCCCTAAAAAAATACGGCCAGCTTGACAGCCGGCCGTATTTCAACAAAACAAGAGCGCAGTAACTTATTCCACTACCACGCGCCGAGTATAACGCTGACCATCAGCTGTTTCGCAGAGCACGGTATAAAGGCCGGCCGCTAAAGGTGCGCTGAGGCTACGGCTAGTAGCCGCCCCGGAACTGAGAGCCACCGTGGCTTGCCAGGTAGTGCGGCCCAGCGCATCGATGAGGCGCACCGAGGCTGAGCCAGCCACGCTAGGCAGCGACAGCGTCAGGCTCCGGCCACCGGCCACGGGGCTGGGGTAGGCTTGCAGCAGCGGCGAATCGAGCTGGGCACGGGAAGCCAGCGGCGTCGCGTTATCTATCCGCACGTTGCTCAGGTATAGATTATTACCGTATTGATTATACGCCACAAAGCGTAGGTACACCTGCTGACCCAGATAGGCGCTCAAGTCCACGTTTTCTTGCCGCCACTGGCTGGGCGAAGAAGGGGTGTAGATGGTGCCGCTACGGGGAAGTGTGGTGGGCAGGCCGGTAGTGGCCGACTTCAAGTATACTTGGCCAAGACGGGCGTTGGTGCAGGCCGTGTACGCAAACACGGCGAGTGAGTCGTTGGCCGAGCCCAGCAGGTCGATAGGTGCGTAGGCTACATCAAATCGCAGCGAAGCCTGCGCTTGCCCAGCAGCCAGATTGAAAGCGGGTGTTTGAAGCGAGTCGCGCTGCCCAACGGCTGCGTAGGTGGCGAACGGCATCACCGCGGCCGTGCCACGGGTGCCGTCCTTGAGGAGCGTATTGGTCGCGGTGGTCCAGGTTAGGCTAGCATCGGGGTTGAGCACACCCCAAGCGACCGGAATGCCTGAGGCAAACGTTTCGGCGTAGGGCGTGGCCAGGGCTGCACCTTGCACCTGCACCGTGAAGATCTTGGCCGTGCTGGCGCCGTTGCTGTTGCTGGCTACTAGGCTTACCACATAGGTGCCAGCCGCGGCAAATGTCACGGTTGGGTTGGCATCGGTGCTGGTAGCCGGGGTGCCGCCCGGAAAGGTCCAGGCGTAAGTGCTGGGGCAGTTGGTCGAGCGATTGGTGAACTTAACTTGGCCACCGGGGCAGATGGGCGCTTGGCGGGCTGTGAAGTTAGCCGTAGGCTTTACGCTAGAGATGGTAACCACGGCGGTCAGCGTACGCGTTGAGCTACCGCTGGCGTTAGTCACGGTTAGGGTCGCGTCGTAAGTGCCGGCCGTGTTATAGGTCACTACTGGGTTGGGTAGCGTGCTGGTGGCTGGCGTACCGCCCGGAAACGACCAAGCATAGCTGGTAGGCGCAAATAGCGAGGCATCCGTAAACTGCACGGTGCTGCCGGGGCACAGCGCCACCGAGGTGGCCGATGAGCCAAATTGCGCTACCGGTGCCTGGGTAGCGTTGGCGCCGGTCACTAGCACGTCGTCGAACCCACGGCCGCCGCTATACCGTGGAATCGTCGTATCAACTTCCCCGGTATTAATGCTTTGGAACCGGATGCGCACGTTGGCCCCCAGGGTTAGGGAATTGGTTGTCGCAAAATCGTTGAGGTTAACGCTGACCGTCTTGTAGCTGGTAGTAGCATTGGTGCCCGTGAGGTCGGCCAGGCGGAACCAGTTGGTACCGTCTACGCTCAGCGCCACCCCGTCTGTATTAGAGTTGTTGGTAAACGTGGCGGGCATGGCCTGGTCGGTTTCACCCGCAAATTTCTTATGCTTGAAGGTTAGCACCCAGCCGCCGGGGGTAGCCGTGCTCAGGTCGAGCCGCAACGTGGCAATGTTGCGGCGGCTCGTGACGCCGGCTGCCGCCAGAATACCGTCCATCACAAGGTGGCCGGGCGTAGAAGCGGGGCCATAGTCGGAACGCACCAGAATGCGCCCGTACGAATTGCCTTGCAGTTCCCAGGCTCGGGACAAGTTTTGGCTATCAAACGTTTCGACAAATGGAGCCGGAGCCACCGTTTGCGGGCCGAAAACAGCCGCGTAGGCATCAATAAGGCCGGCCCCGGTGAGGGCATCAAATCCGGCAGTATTGACATCCAGTGCCGTGCTGATGAGGCGAGCGTTGACTTGGGTTGGCGTGAAGTTAGGATTGGCCTGCAGCAGCAATGCCGCTACGGCTGCCGCATTTGGAGCTGCCGCCGATGTGCCAAAGAACAAGAAGCCGTCCTTGGGGTCTTGACCTGTGAATTTCTGACCGAAGAACGACGTGCTGCAGCCATCGATGGACATAAAGTCGGGCTTGGCGCGCACGGTAGGCGCAGCTAGCGGGCTGCCATCGGCATTAAACAGGTAAGTAGGGTTGCCTTTAGAAGTAAAGGATTCGGGCGATAGGCGAACGTAGGATGGTGCGGCCGCCACCGAATTGGTGCCCATTGCCGCGTGGTGGCCCGTAACGGTGCTGCTACGCGTAAAATACTCCAGATGAATGCCCGCCGCAGTAGCGATGTCAGTAATGTCATCGCCATACGAAATGTACTTGACCCGCGTGGGGTCGGCCGTGCCCTTGCGGCGGCTGATTACCAGGTCAAATTCGGTGTCCGTGTCGTTGTTGTTGGTATAGTCTACCCCTTCTATTGGCTCCTGGCTCTGAATGTTGTTATCGTTGCTGATAGCTACTGTATCTCCCTTCATAACTCCGCCAGCGCGGGTTTTAATCAGGTACATATCCAGGTCCGACTTCACTCCGTTGGTGGTATAAAACGGGTCACTCCACTGCATAACCAAGAATAGCTCGGCCCCCTTCGGGATGCTGAAGTGCTGGCGCGTGTCGGCTGTGCCAGTGGGGTTAAAGTTCAGGTCCGCGTTGCCGCTACCCCCCGCCACGGGCAAGAAAGGGTTACCGGCATACTCGCACGAGGCATCGGCATTGTTACCAGCCGAGCTAAAAAAAGCAACTCCCAGTCGAGAACTAACTTCATTCACAGCCTGCGCCACTACCCCGTCCTGAAACATAGGCTCAGCAAAATAAGAAACGTCGTCTACCAGCACCTTGCAGTTGCCCACTGTGGGGTCGGCCAAGCGCAGTGCTTGGTCAGCAAAGTCTGCTTCGCCCCGAAACACCGAGCTAAACGCCTTGCCTGCCCCCGGCGCAATATCATGAACCAGCTCAATCATGGCGCGGCCTTCGTCGCTGCCTTGGCCGGCACCCAGGTCTTGCAGCACCTGCACATTGGCTGGCAAATCACCAGAAGCTACGCCCGAGGCGGCGGTCCCGAGCGAATTATACGAGTCGCTCATTACGCCGATGCGCTGGCCGGCACCGTCGTAGCCAGTGGGCTTAGCGGCTCGCACGCGGTTGGCTTGCAGGCCATAATCGGCTTGGTTCTGGTAACGGCCCGAGCTGGTGCGGGGCCGCCACACGGGCCGCACGCCCATTAGCCCCTGGGGCACTAGGCTCTCAATACCTGCCGAGCCGGGAGCCAACTCACTCACCGGCAGCTCGCCTTCAATAAAGTGCAGTTGTGGCCGAGCCGCTACTGTCACGAAGCCCCGCGCTTCCAGCAGTGGCCGCAGGGCAGCCACGTCGCGCGCCGTAATGCGCACCAGCACCGACGATAGGCCTTGTTCGTTCAACATCAACCGGGGGAAAGCTTCGCGCAACGCTACTGGCCCTGTACCGCGGCCATTTATGCCTCCCCGCTTGGTGTAGGCGTAGAGTTGCTGCAGATCGCGGCTGAGGTGCGAGCTAGCGTTGGAGGGTAAGGCAGCTGCTGCCTCTGCAGTACGGCTGGTAGTTGAGGTAGCAGTTCGGTGTAAATCAGGATGTAGCATTGGCGACTCTTGCGCCAACAGAGGCACCGGAGCCAAGCACATCCCTAATAGAGTTAATAGGTGCTTCATGAAACTGAATTAAGTGTAAAATCTCCTTAGCAATATATAACCTAAG
>CAZZDR010000213.1:0-5358 GCA_964652535.1 uncultured Hymenobacter sp.
CAGGTGGGGGGTAGGGGCTGGCTCGCCGGCCCGCCGGCGATAAGGCACAAAACGGCTTCGGACGGCACTTTCGCGCAGCCTAGGCCGGGTGCGGCTGGTAGCCCAGCGCGCACGGGCATAGTCATATCCATAGCGGAAGGAAGGTGTGTGGTAGAGAGGTAGCTCTAACCCGGCCACTGCGCCGGCCCAGCCGATCAGAAACTCGTCTGCGCAGCAAGCAAGACCTAGCAAAGGCCACCCAAACGAATAAGTAGCTTGCCGCAGGCAAGCAAGTAATCCGAGCCAGCTAGCCGGCTGGCAAAGCGCCCGTAGGCGCGGCCTCCACAGGAGACGCGGGGTCAAATACAACCAGCTCAGCGGCCCACAAAGGGCCCACTGGCTCGCATTCGCCGCGAGCTGCCGGCAAGCGCCGGCGTAGATGCCCCAACCATTTGAGGGCGAATGCTAAAGCGCTGGCAATGTACGCGAAGTATTTGACTAAAACAACTGTGTAGCTAGCTATTTTCGAAGGCTAGCCAAGCGCCGGTGGGCAGCGGGCCACCGGGGTCAGCATCGAGCAGCAGGGCGTAGGCCGCGGGCTGGTCGGGGCGCGCCAACTCTTCTAGTGTGGCGGGTAGGGGTAGGGGCGGCTGACCGGGGCGGTGTAGCACTAGGGGCACGGCCGCATGCAGCACCAGCGTAGCCAGCCAGGCCGGGGCCGGCGCCGTAGGCAGCACCAGCAGCCCCAGCCCCGGCACCCGAAAACTGTGCTCAATAATAAAAGCGTGGGGAGGAAACAGCATAAGGCAAATGGCCCGCCAGCAGCAGGCAGCCAGAAAAACGAAAGCTACGCTGCGCCCCAGCTTAGCCTGGCTCAGCGCCCGCGTTTAGTAGCCGGCATTCATAATGTAGCCCTTGCGCTTGCCGTGCTTTTTGATGCGGGTGCCGGGTAGCAGCTGCATCTCAAACGTGACGGGCATGCACGAGGTCAGCGCCAGCTCTTGCGGGGCGTAGCCGGCGGCACTCACCGACAGCGTAGGCAGCTGCGTTACCTTGGGTGGTAGCGCAAAAAAGCCTTCCTCATTGGTAATGAGAATGATGCTGGTGCCTTTGACGGCCACGCTCACGCCGGCCAAGGGCTTTTCGTTGGCCACTACCCGACCGGTGTAGCTGGCGCAGGGCTTAGCTAGCTGAGAGGTGCCGCTGGGCTCCGTCTGGGCCAGGGCTACTCCCGAACTGGCTAGCAGCAAGCCCGTGAGCAGAAAAGGAAAAAAATGCTTCATAAAAAACAACGGCTACTACCCGCCTGGTACGGAGCGCTGGCGGGCCAAGGGTGGGAGGAAAGATACAACCCAGGGCAACCAACCGCCAGGTGCGGCTGGTCCTTTCAGAAAGCGTGCCGGGCTTGGGCAGTAGCTAGGCGCGCGGGTAGCGCAGCGCAGTGATACTTTCGTAACATGCACATTCTTCGAACCCTTTGGCGGGGGATACTGCCGTTGTTGCTGGTGGCAAGCGCGGGCCGGCTAGCGGCCCAGCCCACACCCCTGCCGTGCCTGTTGCTGCCCCTACCCCCCGCCGAGCGCGTGCAAGCCGCCCGCCTGGTGGTGGAGGCTGAAGTGCTGGATGCGCAAGGCGAATGGGATGCCGCGCACCAGCGCATTTTTACACGCCAGCGGCTGCGGGTGTTTCGGGTGCTGAAGGGTGCGCTGGCCGATACCGCCGCCCTCACGCTGCTGGTGGAAGGTGGCCAAGTAGGCTTGGCGCGTCAAGAATTAACCAGTACGCTGCGCCCACTGCCAGTGGGCCAACAGGGCATTTTCTTTCTGACCTCAGCGCCGTGGACGGGGGTAGGGCCCGCCTACGCAGCCTATGCATCGAGCCAGGGCGTCATTACTTATGACCTAGCCCGTGGCACGGCCACCGAGCCAGCCCACGCCTACGCTAGCTGGGCCGAAGCCGCGCAGCAAACGGCGCAGCTCAGCGGCCAGCCGCCGCAACTGGTGCGCGCCAACCCGCGCCTGCTAGCCGCCAGCCGCCGGGCGGGCAGCCCTACGCAGCGCACGCTGGCCCCGGTTATCAGCGGTTTTAGCCCGGCCCAGACTACGGCGGGCACCGGGGCGGTGCTCACTATCCGGGGCAGTGGCTTTGGGGTGAGCCGGGGTAGCGGGGGCGTCGATTTCCGCAATGCCGACGATGGCGGAGCTACCACTACCCGCGCCCTCGACCGCGACTATCTAAGCTGGAGCGATACCCAGATACTAGTGCGCGTGCCCTCGCTGGCCAGCAACGGCCACCCCGCCGGCACCGGCTCGGTGGGCGTAACGACCAGCGATGGCACCGCTGCTACCACGGCCACGGCGCTCACCATCGTGTACGCTCTCACCAACGTTGACGATACCGCTGGTACAATTGCCGACCGGCCCAATCACGTGGCAACCAATGCTACCGGCGGCCTCACGTTTCGCTTGGGACCCAACTTTCGGAGCAATGCCGCGGCCGTGGCGGCTTGGCAACGGGCCCTGGGGCAGTGGCGCTGCGCCACGGGCATCAACTGGGACCTGGGCGCCGACGCTCCGGCCAATACCATCGCTTCCGACAACGTCAACGCCGTGGCCTTCGACGATGGCACGCTGCCCGCGCGGGTGTTGGGGCGCACTACCTCATATTACTTAGGCTGTTACAATCAGCAGGGGGAAGTAGTGTTCTACGTGTCCGAAGTTGACCAGCAGTTCTCGACCAGCTTGCCCTTCCAGTTTGGGCCGGCGCGGCCGGGCAGTGGGCAATACGATTTTGAGTCGGTAGCCGTGCACGAGCTGGGCCACGCGCAGCAGCTCACGCACCTCATTCGGCCGGGCGCCATTATGCACTACGGCGTGGCAGCCGGCGCCACACTGCGCACCCTCGCCCCAGCGTCCGACGTGGCGGGCGGGCGGCTGGTGCTGCGCACCCGCAGCTTTCGCAGCCGGGGCTGCGGCGGGGCGGCGATGCTGCCGGCTCCGCTTACCGGGCTGGCAGCCAATCTTGGCCCTACCCCCGGCGTCACGTTTAGTACGCAGGCCGAGTGTTTTGTGAGCGGCTTCGTGCTGGAGCGGAGCGCGGGCCTCGATACCACGGCGGCCGCTGCGGGCTGGCAGGCCGTGGCTACGGTCGCCGCCGGGCAGGCTAGCGGCCAGTACGCGCTGGCCGATGCCCAGTCGCTGGCCGGCCTGCACTACTACCGCCTGGGCCTGCGCCGCCCCGATGGCAGCACCGACTACGCCGCGCCGCTGCTGCTCACCACCGAGGCGGCCCCCGAGGCCCAGGCTTTCCCTAATCCCGTAGCGGGTAGCCAGTTGCAGCTTACGTACCCGGCTGCCGCGGCCGGCGATTTGGTGGTGCGCTTCTACGACGAACTAGGGCGCTACCACCGCGGCCAGCGCCTAGCGGTGCAGGCGGGCGTCAACCTGCTTACCCTCGACGTGGCCAGCTTGCGCCCCGGCTTCTACCTGCTGCGCCTTGCCGATAGCCAAGGCAACCGAACCTTGCGCGTTATCAAGCTGTGAGGCGGGGGTAGGGCACCAGGCTATACTCCCTATCCCCCTTTTGGCAAACCACTTCTTGCTAGCTCGTAAATCCTTCGTGCCGAAGAAGCTAGCGGCCTGCGGCTGGCTGGTAGTTGGCCAGCTCTTCGGCGCTGAGGTTGCCGTTGAGCCATTCGGTTTCGATGGTGGCGCCGAGCTTTTTATAAAAGCCGATGGCTGGCTCATTCCAGTCGAGCACCTGCCACTTCATGCGCTGCGCGCCGGTGCGCTGGGCCTCCGCCACCACAGCGTCAAACAGCTGGCGGCCGTAGCCTCCGCGCCGGGCGGCCTCGGTCACCACCAAGTCTTCCAAGTACAGCATGCGGCCCTTCCAGGTCGAGTAAGCGGTGTAAAACAACGCCAGCCCGAGGAGGTCATCGCCATCTTCAAGCACAAAAAAGCCGAAAATCGGCTCCGGCCCAAAGCCATCGCGGCGCATCATATCCAAGGTGTTGGTCACGGCCTCGGGCGCACGCTCGTACACCGCCAGCTCCTGGATGAGGGCCAGCACGCGGGGCAAATCGGTTTCTTGGCCGCGCCGCAGGGTAGGGGAAGTAGGCATAAAAATAAAAAAGCGCGTTACGCAAAAGCCTGGGTTAATAAGCTGCGTGGCAGCTCACTAACCCAGGCCAAAGATTACTAGAAAATTCAACGGAAAGAAACTGTCCACATCTGCGGAGTCAGTTCAATCAGCCTAAAGCTGCGCGTTACATCTGCGGCTGCATCTTCTTGATGTCTTCCACCGCATTGGGGGCCGTTAGCTCGCGGTTCACGCTGTTGGCAGCGGGCTCGGGCGCTTTTTTGCCACCCGTCGTATCGACTGCGGCAGGCAGGGGGGGTAGGGGCGCGGTGGCTACGTCGTCTTCGGTCGAAGTGGGGTTGCCATCGGGCGAGCTGCAAGCGGCCAGGGTCAGCGTGAGGGCCGCTGAGGCCAGTAGCGCGGGCAGGAAGCGTTTCATCATCATACAGGTAAGCCGGATTTTAGGCCGCAAGTTACGGCGCGATGGGTAATGGGTTAAAGGCGACAGGTAATCAATACGGAGTAATGTCAGTTAAATCTGCCGCTCGTTGGCAGCCAGTGGCCCGCTGCTCGTTACTTGCCACTCATTTTCCAGAGTAGCCACCCGAGCCAGGCCGCCCGCGCCGTCCAGGCCAGCGTACGCAGCCAGTTGGTGCGCGTCAGGCCGTCGAGGGCAATGTAATTGTAGCCATCGGCCCCCAGTCGGTTGTGAAACGGCACGGAAATAAAAAACGTGACAATCCAGATGAGCACCACCAGCGCCAGCTGGCCCAGCGCCGTGCCTGCGCCCCAGGTGGGGTAAGCAGCCCAAGCCAGCCAGCCGGCCAAGGCCAGCTCGAGCACCATAGGTGCGCCCACCACCCAGCCCATGCCCTGCGTGTGGGCCGCGTGGTAGCGCGCAAACTCGCTTTTGCCCACCAGGGCTAGCGCTGGGTACACCACCAGCTGCACCACCCAAATGACGCCCAGCAGGTACAGCGCCACGCTAAAATTGAGAAAGAGTAAACGGCTGAGTGGCATGAGGGGGGGTAGGGAGTGTGTGCAACCGTCTTACGCAAAAAGTTGCCTGTTGGCAGTAGCGCGCTAATTTGCTCGCTCTTCCCTTTTTACTATGACTAAAAACCTGTGGGCGCTGCCGCTGCTGGCCGCCCTGGCCACGGCCTGCAATTCGTCCTCCACCTCCTCGGCCAGCGGGGGCGATAAGCCCGATTTGCTGCACGCGGCCCTCGACACGACCGTGGCGCCCGGCGACGACTTCTTCAGCTACGCCAACGGCACCTGGATTAAAAACCACCCCAT
>CAZZDR010000214.1:0-5170 GCA_964652535.1 uncultured Hymenobacter sp.
GGCTACGCACCCGGCGATACCGTGCGGCTAACCGTTACGGTGCGCAACCTGCTGCAGCCGGTGGCAGAGGTCGCGGTCACACTTGTATCGCTCTCGCCCTACCTCACGGTGCGGCAGGGCCGCTTTGCGGTGGGTAGCCTAGCTACCCTGGCCCAAATCACTAACGCCACTGCTCCCTTCCGCCTGGCTGTGGCGGCCAGTGGCATCCCAATCAATACCAAGGCTACGCTACGCTACCAAGTGGTAGGAGCAAACGGCTACCGCTCTACCCAATACTTGGACCTGCTACTTAATCCCGATTACGTGCAGCTCGATGCCGGCGACCTCAGCCTCAGCCTGACTAGCCAAGGCAACATTGGCTACGACAGCCCGGCCGCGGCCGTGGGGCAGGGGGTAAGCTACCGCCACAGCACTCCGTTGCTGAGCGAGGGTGGCCTGCTCGTGGCTACGTCTGCTACTCGTGTGGCCGACCGCCTGCGTACTAGCAATGGCACTACGCGGCAGTCGTTTTTCAGGGTGGCCCAGGTGCAGCGCCGGGTGCCCGGCCCCCGCGCCGACCAGGAAGCCAATGGTATGTTTCGCGACTCGCTGCCCAATGCCCAGCAGCCACGCTCGGTGGGTGTGCGCGTGCGCCAGCACGGCCAAAGTTGGGCTACCCCCGCCGCGCGCCGCAACGTTATTCTGCTCGATTATACCTTGCACAACCTCACCGCCGATACGCTGAAAGCCTTATACGCCGGCCTGTTCACGGATTGGGATTTACCCGGTGAGGCCGCCCGCAACGTGGTCCGCTGGGACTCGGTGAACCACGTGGGCTATAGCTATGACCCTATAGACCTCACCGTGTACGCGGGCGTGCAGGTGCTGGGCCCGCGGGCCGCTGGGGTGTATGCTATTGATAATTCGGCCCCAGCGGGCACGCCCATTTACTTTGGCGATGGTTTTAGCCCCGCCGAAAAGTACCTGGCGCTGAGCGGCGGCTTTGGCCGAGCGCACCGCGAGGTGGGCACTGCCACGACGGGTAGCGATGTATCGCAAGTAGTGAGCACGCTGATACCGCGCCTAGCGCCGGGCGACTCCGTTACCATCGCATTTGCGGTGCTGGCTGCGCCCACGCTGGCCGAGTTGCAGGCCTCAGCTCAAGCGGCCGCTGCCGTTTACCAGCAGCAAGTGCTGGCCGTGGCCAAGCCGCTGGCGCCAATTGGCTGGCAACTATATCCCAACCCCGTGCACAGCCAGTTGCAGGTGGGCACACCGCTGGCCGTAGGCGCGGCTATGGTGCAGGTCTACGACACACAGGGCCGGCTAGTAGCTAGTGAGGTGTTGCCTGCCGGGGGCGGCGCCGTGGCGTTGGCAGCCCTACCCCCCGGCCTCTATGTGGTGCGGGTGCAAGGTGCCGCTGGCAGCTGGGCTCAGCGCATCAGCCGCGAATAGGGGCGCTCCCCGGATAAAACCTAAAAAAAAGGACCGACGGTTAGTCGGTCCTTTTTTGGTTTCCTACCCCCGGCAGCGTAGCCAAAGATTAAGAAGTTAATTACTTACATGCTGCCCGTGCGGGTCGAGTCCATCTTCATTTTGCTGCCGCGCATTTTGCGGCTCTGCTTGCGCGACTCCTTATACTCCTTGCGGTCGCCGTCGGTGCGGGGCTTGGTAGTGGCCTTCATGCGGTTGCCAGCTTCGTCCCGGCCCTTCACCTTCATCTTGCCATCGTCGGCCATTTTGGTTTTCACTGTCATGCCATCGGTAGTGGTGATAACTTTATCGCCGCCATCTTTGGTAACCGTAGTGGGGGTAGTCGAAGGAGTAGTCTGAGCCTGCGCAGTAGCCACGGCAAACAAGCTGAGGGCCAAGGCAGAAAGAAAGGTCTTTTTCATGATCTGGAAAGAACTAAGGTGTGGGCGCTATACGCACACCCCCGGGGCAAAGGTTATGTGCCGTAGCCCTAGGGCCGGCGGTTCACGGCGTTCAGGTCTTCGAAGGCGTGCTTGAGGCGGGCCACGAACGTCTTCTCGCCTTCACGTAGCCACACACGCGGGTCGTAGTACTTTTTGTTGGGCGAGTCGGGGCCGTTGGGGTTGCCAATCTGGCCCTGCAGGAAGCCTTCGTTCTTCACGTAGTACTGCTGAATACCTTCCCAGAAAGCCCACTGCAAGTCGGTATCGATGTTCATCTTGATGGCCCCGTAGCCGATGGCCTCGCGGATTTCCTCCTGGCTCGAGCCCGAGCCGCCGTGGAATACGAAGTCAATGGGCAACTCCTCGGCAATACTGTGCTTGGTGCGCAAGTGCTGCTGCGAGTTGTGCAAAATCTTGGGTTCCAGCTTCACGTTGCCGGGCTTGTACACGCCGTGCACGTTGCCGAAAGCCGCCGCAATAGTAAAGCGCGGGCTGATTTCACGCAGTTGCTCGTAGGCGTAGGCCACTTCTTCGGGCTGGGTGTAGAGCTTAGAGCTGTCTACGTCTGAATTATCAACGCCGTCTTCTTCGCCGCCAGTCACACCCAATTCGATTTCCAGCGTCATGCCGATTTTGGCCATGCGAGCCAGGTACTCGCGGCAGATTTCGATGTTCTCCTCAAGCGGCTCCTCCGACAAGTCGAGCATGTGTGAGCTGTAGAGCGGCTGCCCGTGCTCGGCAAAGTATTTTTCGCCGGCGTCGAGCAGGCCGTCAATCCAAGGCAGCAGTTTCTTTGCCGCATGGTCAGTGTGCAAAATCACCGGTACACCGTAGGCCTGGGCCATCAGGTGCACGTGGTGCGCACCCGAAATGCCGCCCGCGATGCTGGCCTGCTGCTTGTCATTAGGCAAGCCTTTGCCCGCAAAAAATTGCGCGCCGCCGTTCGAGAACTGAATAATAACCGGCGAATTGAGGTCGCGCGCGGCTTCAAGCACGGCATTCACCGTGTCGGTACCCGTAACGTTGACGGCGGGCAGCGCGTAGCCGTGGGTTTTCGCGTGTTGGAAGAGGGCCTGCACTTCGTCGCCGTGCAGCACGCCGGCGCGTAGGCCGGTTAGGGTGGAGTTTGCCATGAGACTATAAGCGGGGCAAAAAGGACCCGCATCTGCAAAGAAAACAACCACGCCGCGGTTTTAGCGCTCGCCCTCCGCAAGCCGGCTGACGCAACGCTTCTAACCTCAACCTATTCTGCTCAGCATAAGGGTCTAATACCGTGGGCTAGCGTGCCCAAAAGAAGCAACTACCTACCGTAGCTTAGCCGCAGCTTCCAGGTAATATACAACTTCATCGATAGTGAGGCGGCCACGCGCAAAGCGGTCGAGTACTTGCTGCTGATGCGGCTCGACCAAAAACGGTGTGCCTTGGGTGAAGGAAATAACGGCTGCTACCAGGCGCTGGCGGCTTTGCTCCGTAGCAAGGGTTGAAACTTGCAGAGGTTGAATAGGGCGGGTGGGATAGTTCATGTTTTAAAGTTAGACCCTTTTCTCCAGAATGCCCTACTGTTTTCGTCCTACTAACTGAAATTTTAGCGAGATTTTTTTTAGGCCTACGCGGAGTAGAGTTTTTTGCCTCGATAATGCCACTACGCATCACTAGGCAAGGGCAAGGCATTCAGCACACTACTGGCTGGCTGGTGCCTTGGTAGCAAGTATATAGGTCTAGTGTGGCTAGCTGTTAGCGAACGGAAACACACTCGCTGGCGCGCTAAATAAAAAAGGTCTTCCCAATGCAGGGAAGACCTTTTGGTGGTCTCGTTAGGAATCGAACCTAAATCTAGAGCTTCGGAGGCTCCTATACTATCCGTTGTACTACGAGACCGGTGCGGGGCTGCAAAAGTAGCCACAAAAGCCCGCCTAGCCAAACCTGGCTTACTATTTTGAGGCGGCAGGGGGGTAGGGCACAACCCTAGACCCTAAAAATCGGTTAGCCTACCCTGAACGTAATTATTCACCCTCCCCATGGATTCCACGAAAAAGACCCTCTACACGGCCGACGCTACGGCCGTGGGTGGCCGCAGCGGCCACGTCCGTTCCTCTACTGGTATTGTTGACCTTGATATGTCGGTGCCCGAAGGCCTCGGCGGCAAAAAAGGCGCTACCAACCCCGAAGAGCTGTTTGCAGCTGGCTACTCGTCGTGCTTCCAGCAGGCGCTGCTCGTAATAGCGCAGCGCGCCGGCGACAAGCTCGACCCCCAAACGGAGGTAAAATGCTCGGTTACGCTGTTTCAGGAAGGCGAAGGCTACGGCCTGAGCGCTATACTGGATGTAGACTTGAAGTCGTTTGACCAAGCCAAAACTATTGAGATGGTGCGCGCAGCCCACAAAATCTGCCCCTACTCGGTAGGCACCCGTGGCAACATGGAGGTAGAGCTGAAAGTAAAAGGCGAAGCCATTCCGGTGGCTCCCGAAGAAAACGCCGGCGTAGCCGAAAAGGGTGGGGTAACCGCCTAGTTCGCTAGCCCAAGCATGCAAAAGCGGCCCGCTCGAATCATTCGGGCGGGCCGCTTTTGCATTTGGTGGCTTAGAGGGGGGTAGGGCTACGGCCCTACCCCCTGCGTGTTAGCTAAAGCCCAATACGGGGTGCGGCTGGTAAGGCGCTTCGAGGCGCTCGATTTCACTGGCCGAGAGCTGCACGCCTACGGCAGCCACAGCGTCTTCGAGGTGGCCGGGCTTGCTGGCCCCCACGATGGGCGCCGTGATAACGGGCTTGCTCAGCAGCCAGGCCAGCGCGATTTGGGCGTTAGGCAGGCCGCGCTCCTGGGCAATTTCCGTTACGCGGTCGGCCACGGCAAAGTCGTCGTCGCGGCCGTAGAGGCTTTTGCCGAAGGCGTCGGTTTTGGCGCGCTCGGTTTCGTTGCGTTCCTTCGAGCGGCCGCCCGTGAGCAGGCCCCGCGCCAGCGGCGACCACGGAATGACGCCGATTTTCTGGTCGGCGCAGAAGGGCAGCATCTCGCGCTCCTCCTCGCGGTACACCAGATTGTAATGCGGCTGCATGCTCACGAAGCGTGTCCAGCCGTGCTGGTCGGCCAGGTACTGAGCCTGCGCAAACTGCCAGGCAAACATCGACGACGCGCCGATATAGCGCGCTTTGCCGGCCTTCACCACGTCGTGCAGCGCCTCCATCGTTTCTTCGATGGGCGTTTCATAATCCCAGCGGTGAATCTGGTATAAGTCCACGTAGTCGGTACCCAGGCGCTTTAGGCTGGCGTCGATGGC
>CAZZDR010000215.1:0-5145 GCA_964652535.1 uncultured Hymenobacter sp.
TGATTCTGGACATGATTGCCACCAACAACTGGAAGCGGCCCATCTACTTCAGCTCGACGGTGGCTCCCAGCGACTACATGAACCTGCAGCCCTACTTCCAGCTCGAAGGCATGGCCTACCGCCTGCTGCCGCTGCGCGACCCGGCCTACGACAAGCGCGCCGACGAGGGCTACGTGGAGAAATCTATCTGCTACGACGCGCTGATGAACAAATTTCAGTACCGCGGCCTCGACAACGCCCGCGTGTTCTACGACGAGAACAACCTGCGCTTCCCGGCCAACTACCGCGATAAGTTTGCCCGCCTAGCCACGGCCTACGTGGCCGCCGGCGACCTAGCCAAGGCCAAAGAAGTGGCTAACAAGTGCTTGGAAGTGATGCCCGACAAGTCGGTGCCCTTCGACTACTACACGCCGCAGCTGGTGCCGGTGCTCTACGCGGTGGGCGAAAAGGACAAGGCCAACGCCATCCTGGATTTGCTCACGGCCCGCAGCATCAGCACCCTGAGCTACTACCAGACCCACGACGGCGCGCTCTTCGACGACTCGCAGCGCATGTACCTGCTCACCTTGCAGAGCGTGTACCAAGCGGCTGCCCAAGTGAAGGATGAAGCCCGCGCCAAAAAGGCCTACGAGGTGCTCGCACCCTACCTACAGCAGGGCGGGCAATAGAACCTGATTGTTAAAGTAAAAAGCCCCGCCGATTGTGAAATCGGCGGGGCTTTTTACTGCCTACCAGCTGGGTAGGCAGCCTATATTTGACGCATGAGAATTTCTATCTTCCTTTTCTTAGCGGCTGCCTTGCTATCAGGCACCGCTGCCGCAGCCCAATCGAGCCCGACCGCCACCTCAGGTAGCACCACAATGGTACCGCCAACGGCGAGCCAGCGGCAAGCCGCCGAGGCTTTGCTAAGCACTATTTACACGGAGGAGTCATTCAACAAATTGATTGATAGCACGGTAGAAGGCCAACTCAAATTGCACCCAGAGTTGCAGCGCTTTCAGGCCGAAATGTTCAGCTTTATACGCAAGTACATGAGCTGGTCGGTGCTCAAACCTGAGATGGCAGCCATGTATGCGCAAGAGTTTACGGAACCTGAGCTGCTAGAGCTTACACACTTCTATCAGTCGCCAGTGGGTCGAAAAGCCGCCGCCAAGCTACCCGTGCTCATGCAGAGCGGGATGGCCATTGGGCAGCGCCACGTGCAGGAGCATCTGCCTGAGCTAGAGAAGATGATCAAAGAAAAACAGGCGAAAGTCGAACACGAACACGCTACGCATTAACCAGTAGCTTAAAGACGGTGTCGCTTATTTTTCGCCTTCAGCGCCGTGGCCACAGCCTGCTCTAGCAGTGGCTCCATGATGCGATAGCCAGCCAGGGTGGGGTGCACCTCATCCTTGGCCAGGTGGGGGGGTAGGCCCTGACGGCTGTCGGCCATTGCGGTGTGGTAGTCGAGGTAGGTGGCGCGCTGCTGAGCGGCGTAAGCCTTGATTTTCTCATTGATTTCCAGCACTTTGGGGGCCGGCGCCAGGCCAGGGCGCCACGGAAAATCGTAGGCCGGCAGCACTGAGCATAGCACCACTCGGATGCCGTGCGCCTGCGCCAACTCGACCATCGACTCGATGTTATGCAGCGTAGCTTGTGGGTCGTAGGGGCCGGTATTTCCGGCGATGTCGTTGATGCCAGCCAGAATAACTACCACGGCTGGGTGCAGGCCGAGCACATCCTGCCGGAAGCGCACCAGCAGCTGTGGCGACGTTTGCCCCCCAATGCCGCGCCCCACGTACTCGTAGGTTTTCGACTCAAAAAATGCCGGGTCGGCCTTCGGCCACGCGTCAGTAATCGAGTTGCCGAGCAGCACAATACGTGGCTTACCGGCCGCCGGGGGGGGTAGGGCCAGGTTGGCGGCCGCGTAGCGCAACAGGCCGTCGCGGTCGGCGGGCACCTGCGCGGCAGCAGTCAGTGCGTAGCTGGCCAGGGCCAGCAGGATAACCAAGGTTTTTTTCACCGCTATTTATCCGCTATTCGTCCTTTTAATTCGTAGCCCGCAAAGTCTTTGCGCAGCTGGGTTTTGAGCAATTTGCCGGTGGCGGTATGGGGTAGGGACGCCACAAACTCGACGGCGTCGGGGCGCCACCAGGGCGCGATTTTGCCATCCAGGAAGGCCAGCAGCTCGGCTTCGGTCACTTCGTGGTCGGGTTTGAGCACGGCCACCAGCAGTGGGCGCTCGCTCCACTTGGGGTGCGGCACACCAATGACGGCCGCCTCAGCAATGCCGGGGTGCGCCACGGCCAGGTTTTCGAGGTCGATGCTCGATATCCACTCGCCGCCCGACTTTATCACGTCCTTCGAGCGGTCGGTAATGTTCATAAATCCCTCAGAGTCAATGGTCGCCACGTCGCCAGTCCGAAACCAGCCATCGGGCGTGAGCTGGCCGGGGGTAGACGCCCCGAAGTAGTCGCTCACCACAAACGCCCCGCGCACCAGCAGGTCGCCAAACGCCACGCCGTCGTGGGGCAGCGGCTGGCCCGCGCCGTCCACGATTTCCATGTCGATGCCAAAAATGGTACGCCCCTGCTTGATTTTCAGGAAGAACTGTGCCTCCTCGGGTAGCTCCAGCTGGCTGGCTTTGAGAGTGCTTACAGTGCCCAGCGGCGAAGTTTCGCTCATGCCCCAGGCGTGGCGAATTTCTACCCCCAGCTCTTCGTCGAAGGCTCGCAATAGGGCCGGCGGGCACGAGGCGCCGCCCACTATCATCTTGCGCAGCGTGCTGAACTGGCGCTGGCCCTCGCGCATGTAGTTCAGCAGCCCAAACCAGATAGTAGGCACGCCGGCCGAGAAGGTAACCTGCTCGCTCTCAAATAGCTCGTAGAGGCTGGCCGCGTCGAGCCCAGCGCCGGGCAGCACCAGCTTGCAGCCATTGAGGGCCGCTAGGTAGGGCACGCCCCAGGCATTGACGTGGAACATAGGCACAACGGGCAAAATCACGTCGCGCGCACCGCAGTTGAAGCAGTCGGGCAGCGAGGCCGCGTAGCTGTGCAGCAGCGTAGAGCGGTGCGAGTAGAGCACACCCTTGGGCTCGTCGGTGGTGCCCGAGGTGTAGCACAGCGACGAAGCCGTGTTTTCGTCGAATATCGGCCACTCAAACTCGGTGCTTTCGGCCGCCAGCAGGCTTTCGTAGCTGGCCAGGCCGGGTAGGGCCGAGCTGGCGGGCAGGTGCTCGGGGCCGGTTAGCAGCACCCATTTTTCTACCGTGGGGCAGTGCGGCGCCAGCTTATTAACGAGGGGTAGGAAGGTGAGGTCGAAGAACAGCAGCCGGTCCTGGGCGTGGTTGATGATGTAGACGAGCTGCTCAAAAAACAGCCGCGGGTTGATGGTGTGGCACACCGCCGCAATACCCGAGATGCCATAATACAACTCGAAGTGCCGGTGCGTGTTCCAGGCCAGCGTGCCCACGCGGTCACCATTCTTTATGCCGAGCCGCGTGAGGGCATTGGCTAGCTGCTTGGCGCGCTGGTGGGCAGCGGCGTAGGTGTAGCGGTGCAGCGGGCCACCTTCGGGCAGGCGCGATACTATTTCGGTGGTGCCGTGCCACTTGGCGGCGTGTTCCAGCAGCCCCGCGATGCGCAGGGGCGTCTGCATCATTAGTCCGAGCATAATCGGGAGCGGGTGGGAAATGGGATAGAAGCCGGAAGATAGCAGCGCGCAGGCGCATGGCCCTACCCCCTCGTTTCTTTTAAAACCGCCCAAACACTGAACAGAAGTTATGCGTTAGGTTAGCAGAACAGTACTTTGCGCGGCTCACCGGGGTTGCAGTTGTTATGCACCAGTTTTACCCCACTTCCGATCACCTCGAAATTAGTTACCAAGCTGATTTTAAAACGCTGGTGGGCCGTTGGCTTCAGCCCGTGACGGAGGCGCAGGCCCGACGCGACTACGCCGACCTACTCGCCGCAGCCCAGCATTTTGGAGCTCACTACTGGCTGTTTGATATTCGGCGGCGGGGCCGCAGTGCACCGGCCATTTTGCAGTGGCTACTCGACTCGTACTATGCTCAAGTAGTGCGCGAGTTGGGGCCACCGGTACGCCTAGTTTATTTTATGGCGCCTGGCCTACGGCAAGAATTCCAACTCGATGGCCTGGTACCAGAACTGGCAGCCTATGCACCGCACGAGCCCTTTCGCATGAACCAATGCATCACGGAAGCTGAAGCTATGGAGTGGCTGCTGGCCGAGCAGCAGCAACAGCAGTAGCTCAGCTTACTACCCTACCGCACCGCCTCAATCGCCACCTGCTGAATCTGGGTGCGCACGTTCAGCTCGCCGAGTTTATTGTTGCGCCGCGAGGGGGTAAGGCGGTTGGTGAGCACGATGACGACCAATTCCTTTTCGGGGTCAACCCAGAAATACGTACCCGTGAAGCCCGAGTGGCCGAAGCTGCTGGCCGACGCGCCCGGCGCGGTATTGCCCACTGCCGGGCTGGCGGGCCGGTCGAAGGCCAGGGCGCGCCGGTTGGCGGTGCCCACAAACTGCTGGCGCGTCCAGTCGGCCAAAATCGCCTTGTCGAATACCTGCTGGCCGCCGTAGCGCCCGCCCCAGGCGTAGGCCTGCGCCAGCTGGGCCACATCATTGGCCGAGCCAAAGAGACCCGCGTGGCCGCTCACGCCGCCCAGCATCGCCGCGCCTTCGTCGTCGACGTAGCCGTGCAGCAGCTGGTGCCGAAACAGCGAGTCGTACTCGGTAGGCACGATGCGGCTTAGCGGCGCGTGGTGCAGCGGCTGAAAGTGCAGCCCCGAGCCTAGCGGCCGGTACACTTCCTTGGCCAAAAACTGCTCGAAATCCTGCCCCGTGCGCCGCCGCACCAAGTCGGGGTAGAGATAAAAGGACAAATCCGAATACACGTAGCCGGGCTTGACATGGAGCGGCGCGGCCCCGATTTTCTGGTAAATAGCAGCCGGCAGCTTGGCCCTACCCCATAGCCCGCGCGCCACCGGCAGCGGGAAGCGCCGCGACGAATCGGCCCGAAACCAACGCCGCCGCAAGGTGCCGTCGCGCTTAGCATAGGCTTTCCAAAACGGAACCCAGGCGGGCAGGCCAGCCTGGTGGGTCAGCACGTCGCGCAGCTTCAGGCCGGCTTTATTGGTCTTGG
>CAZZDR010000216.1:0-5116 GCA_964652535.1 uncultured Hymenobacter sp.
AGCGAGCAGAGGCCGTTGGAGAGGTTTTCGGGCAGCATCGGAATCACGCGGTCTACCAAGTATACCGAGGTCGCGCGGTTCTTGCCCTCGCGCTCCAGCTCGGTGCCGAGGCGCACGTAGTGGGTCACGTCGGCAATGTGCACCCCTACTTCGTAGTTGCCATTGTCCAGCGTGCGCAGGCTCAGGGCATCGTCAAAGTCCTTGGCGTCGGCCGGGTCGATGGTAAAGGTGAGGATGTCGCGGAAGTCGCGACGCTTCGCAATCTCCTCCTTCGAAATGGTCGTCGGAATGGCGTCAGCTTCTTCCTCCACCGCCGTTGGAAACTCGAAGGGTAGGCCAAACTCGGCCATGATGGCGTTTATCTCGGCCTCGTTCTCACCAGCCGCCCCAAAGTTGCGAATGATGGTACCGACCGGGTTTCTACCCTCCCCATCGTGGTCCGGAAACTCGGTAATGCGCACCAGCACCTTGTCGCCGTTGCGCGACTCGCCTAGCTCCTGCGGTGGCACCATCACGTCGAAGTACGACTTACGGTTGTCGGGTTTCACGAAGCCAATGGAGCCCTGCACTTGCAGACGGCCCACCACTTCAGAGCGCTGGCGCTTGATGACTTCTACCACATCGCCCGTGAGGCGGCCGTCGCGGATGCCCCGTAGGCGCACGCGCACCAAGTCGCCATCCAGCGCGTAACGCAGTTGGTCGGTGAAGACGCGAATATCATCGCCGTCGCTGTCTTCGCGTACCACAAAGGCGAAGCGCGGCGTGGCCAGCGATACCGTACCAATGACGGTATTGCCATCACGCTGAGGCCGGCGGTCGGGGCCATCGCCCACGTGGTCGAAGCCCGCCGAACGACGCCGGTGAATAATGGGGTCCTGGCCAAACTCGGCTTCCAGCATGGGGGCAGCGGCAGCGGTAGGTTCAGCCTTTCTTGTCGTTTTGCGAGCCTTGTTAGCACTAGCGGCTACTTGCAGGTCGGTGGGGTTGGCCAGGCGGTATTCATCGTTTTGCAGCAGCTCTAGGCGGCCATTCTCACGCAGGTCCTTAAGATGCGCAAACAGCTCCTCGCGCTGGGCTTTGGTCGTGATGCCGAGGCGGCGCGAAAGCTGGCGATAGGCCAGCACCTTGCCAGGGTTATCCGCAAACTGGCGGTACACCGTGTCTTGCTCAATACTAGCGGCAGCGGGGGGGGTAGGGGCTGGCGCCGTGGGGGCTGCCTTCGCGCGAGCGGCGCGGGGGGCAGCGGGGTCTTTCGGGTTTTTCATGAAAGTGGGTAAGACGGCCGCCAGACAGCTTGAGGTAAGATTGACGAAGGCGACGCGCGGGATAAAGAAAGGCAAACGGTGGGATAGGCCGTTTGTAGTAGAATAAAAGTTGAACGTGAATGGGAGCACCTTGTTCGGAGCAGCTTACTTAGAACAGCGTAGCATACTCAGGGAACGAAGAATTGCTTCGTTCTACGAGGCTACCCGAGCCGCGATGCGCGCTGGGTCGTCGCTCGGAATCGCCGCTAGCAGCTGCTGGGTGTAGGGATGCTGCGGATGGGCGTACACTTCGGCAGCCAGGCCGCTTTCCACGATTTTACCCTGGCTCATCACTAGCAGCCGGTCACTCATAAAGCGGGCCACCGACAAGTCGTGGGTAATAAACAGGTAGGTGATACCTAGCTCGCGCTTGAGGTCATTGAGCAAGTTGAGAACCTGCGCCTGCACACTCACGTCGAGCGCCGACACCGACTCGTCGCACACAATGAGCTTGGGCCGCAGGGCCAGCGCCCGCGCAATACAAATGCGCTGCCGCTGCCCGCCGCTGAACTCGTGCGGGTAGCGCTGTTCTGCGTCCTCGCTCAGGCCCACGGTGCGCAGCAACTCGCGCACCCGGGCTTTTTGCTCGGCGCGGCTGCCGCCTACCCCATGCACCCGCAACGGTTCCAGGATGGCCTCGCCCACCGTCAGCATCGGGTTCAGGGCCGCGTAGGGGTCCTGAAACACCAGCTGAAACTCGCGCCGCCGGTGGCGCAATTCGCCGGCCGGCAGGCGTGCTAGGTCAGTACCTTCAAACAGGATGCGGCCGGCCGTTGGTTCCGTGAGGCGGAGCAGCGCCCGGCCCAGCGTAGTCTTGCCGCAGCCCGACTCGCCCACTAAGCCGACCGTTTCGCCGGGGTAGATGTCGAAGCTCACCTCATCCACGGCCCGCACAAAAGAGGTAGCCCGCGTGAAGAACCCTTTGCGAATAGGAAAGTACACCTGCAGGTTTTCGACGCGCAGTAAAGGATTTTCAGCCGTGGAACGTGATTTTTGTTCCACGGGGAACGTTTTGGTTGTATCAGAATTAGTCCGTAACTGAGAAGGAATCACTTCTGGGCCGCCTACCCCTCCCCCACCGTCGCGCGCCGTCAGGTTTCCGGCCGCGTCAGTGTCCATAAAATCGGCCACTACGGGCAGGCGCGTTTTGCCGATCGAGAGCCGGGGCCGGCAGGCTAGCAAGCCTTTGGTGTACGGGTGCTGCGGGTTGGTGAAAATATCGAGTACGCTACCTTGCTCCACTACCCTACCCCGATACATCACCAAGATGCGGTCGGCAATCTCGGCTACCACGCCGAGGTCGTGGGTGATGAACAGCACCGCCGTACCGTGCTCGCGCCGTAGGTCGCGAATGAGTTGTAGGATGCGTGCTTGCACCGTCACGTCGAGCGCGGTGGTGGGCTCGTCGGCAATGAGCAGCGCCGGGCGGCAGGCCATGGCCATCGCAATCATCACGCGCTGCTTTTGGCCGCCGCTTATCTCATGGGGGTAGGCTTTGAAAATTTGAGCGGGCCGCGGCAGTTGCGCTTCGGTAAACAGCTCGATGGTGCGCGCCTCGGCTTCTTGCTTACTGAGCGAAGTATGCAATAATAGCGCTTCTACTACTTGGTAGCCGCAAGTCAGCACGGGGTTCAGAGACGTCATCGGCTCCTGAAAAATCATGCTGATATCGTTGCCGCGCACTTGTTGCAGTTGCGTCTCGGTCAGCTGAAATAAATCCACCTCCCCCAGCTTCTCCGACGCAAAGCGGGCCGTGCCGCTCGCCAGGTGCGCCGCCGGCTTGGCGAGCAGCCCTAGCAGCGCCAGCGACGTCACCGACTTGCCCGAGCCCGACTCGCCCACAATCGCGAGCACCTCTCCCCTACCCACCTCAAACGATACATCGGCCACGGCGCGGGTAGTGCCGCGCTGCGAGCGGAAATCAACGGTAAGATTCTGAACGGAGAGCAAGGACATAGGCGCGGTATCGGCTAGCAAACTAAGCAGCAAACCGTCTGCTGGGCTAAGTGAGTCAAGCAACTTGCCAAATTAGAACGCCTGGTTCCAACGTAGTAAGGTGCTTGGCCAGCTCAGCCCGGCAGACGGCTTGCGGGAGGTGGGCAAAAATCAAGCTCAGGCTGTTTCGGAGGTTTCAGAAGTAGCTACTACCCCATTTTGGGCCTGCGTTTCCCTGAAAAAACGGCCTTGCAGCAGTAGAATCAGCGTTACACCGACGAAGATAGCAGAGTCAGCTAAATTAAAAATAGGCCAGAGCGACACATACTTACCACCCAAAATAGGCCAAGCATTGGGCAAAAAGCCCTCGTAGATATCGACGTAAATCATGTCAATAACTTGCCCGAAAAACCAGGGGGTAGGCGAGCCAAACGGCGCGTTGTGGTAGATAACGCCATAAAAAACTGAGTCGATGACGTTGCCCACAGCTCCACCCAAGATGAGCGCCATGCAGGCAATAAAGCCCGCCGCTGCCCGGTGCCGCCACAAATGCACGATATAGTAGCTAAGCCCGCCCGCCGCCAGCAGCCGAAAAGCTGTGAGTAGCAGCTTCCCATAGGGCGGCGGCAGCAGCTCCACGCCAAAGGCCATACCGGGGTTCAGGGTGTAGTGCAGCTTGAGCCAGTGGCCGATAAGCGGTATCTCCCCATTCAAGCCTGGCTGCATATGCTTATTTACCAAATACTTAGATAGCTGGTCGATAAAAATAATAAACAAAGCCAGCAGAAAAAATGGCAGCACACTGCCCCGGCGCGCCGGGTAGCGCTGGGACTGGGAATGGATATCGGTAGGCAAATCGGTAGGCACTGAGGAAGAAAAATACTGCGTAATCGGGTGTTTATAAAACAATTGTGAAGTAATCGGCTACTCTACCGCCGTCGTCGGCGCTGGCTTCAGAAAGCGGTCTTGTAGTAGCAAAATCAAGGCTACGCCAATGAAGATGAAAGAATCGGCCAGGTTGAAGATGGGGAAGCCATTCGTGTACTGCCCGCCCACAAAAGGCACCCACTGTGGGTAAAAACCCTGGTAAATAGGCACGTTAATCATGTCGATAACTTGGCCATACAACCAGGGGGTAGGCGAACCAGCGGGCGCATTGTGGTAGAGAACGCCGTAGAAAACAGAGTCCAGCAGGTTGCCCAAAGCCCCACCCAGAATGAGCGCGATGCACGCAATGTAGCCTGCTGCCGCCCGCTGCCGCCACAGCCGCACCATGTAGTAGCTGATGCCTCCTACCGCCAACACCCGAAAAGCCGTGAGCAGCAGCTTGCCAAATGGCGGCGGCAACTCGACCCCAAAAGCCATCCCGGGGTTTTCGGTATAGAGCAGCCTTAGCCCGTCTCCCAGAAGAGGAATCACTTCGCCCAGCCTCATATGGCTATGCACCAAGTATTTAGAAACCTGGTCGAGCACAATAACGAGCAGCGACAGCAGAAAGAACGGCAGCACGCTACCCCGACGCGCCGAGTAGCGCAGCGTTGACTCGGATGAGGAAGCAGGTAAGGCAGTCGGCACAGGTGAAACTCTAATTACTTTGTACTGTTTTATACCGAATTACAGGGTCTCACAACCTTTAAAAACGGCTCAAGCAAGTCGTTGTGCGCGGGAAAACCCGGCCGCGTTTTCGAGCGCAGCCGGGCGGCTCACAATCAAGCAGTTACTACGTCTACTTTGGCCGGCACCGAGAAGTCGTCAAACTCCAGTACCGCGCCGCCGGCTACTTCGGGCACAAAGTCGAGGCGCAGGGCCTGCACTTCTTCGCGGATGTAGTCACCGAAGGCCGCCACGGCAGCTTGCAACTCGGCCGGCGCACTATC
>CAZZDR010000217.1:0-5037 GCA_964652535.1 uncultured Hymenobacter sp.
AAGCTGAAGAATGGGTGCGACTGGTCGCTGGGCTTTTTATACAGGTCGCGGTCGAGCACGCCGTCGTTGCGCTGGCCGTAGAATTCGAGATACGTCGTGTTGTCTAGGGTCGTCGCGTTGCCACCCTGGTACACGGCCACTTCCTTGCCACGCCGCCACAGTTGCAATTGCGTTGGGGCTACACCCGCTATACCGCTAAGCTTGCTTAGGTAAGCATAGTCGAGGCGGTAGAGGCCGTCGCGCCACACCTTCATTTTGTAGTAGGATTGGCCGGGCACTATCCACTCGTTGCCGTAGGGCCCCGATTGCGCCCGCGCACCGGGCGCGCCTAGTAGCAAGGCCAGCACAAGCAAGTACAGGGCCCAGCCATTTTTTAGCGTACTAGTAAAGCGCTGCAGGGCAGCAGGGTAATAGTTATTCATAGGTTAATTAATCAGCTCTGAGGATAGCACGCGCGTAGAAATAAACTACCTGATACTGGGTAGGCCAGGGCCCGGCCGGCTACCCAGGCCGTAGCCTAGGCTCACGATGAGCGAGTTGGTTTGGGAAGCCGCGCCGCCTTGCGCGCCCACATCGACACGCGAGAGGGCCAGGTCTACGCGCAGGCCACTGATTGCCACGCCCGCACCTAGGCTATAGCGTCCTTTCCATTGCTTCTGCCGGTCAATGAGGCCCTCAATCTTTTGATAGTCGCCTACCCCCCCCCGCAGAAAGGCAAGCTTGCGGTAGCCAATCTCGATGCCCACGCGCGGGTCTACGCTCACGGGCCTGGCCGAAATAAGGGTGTTGCGTTGGCCATCGGTAGTAGCTTCCAGGTCCACAGCTACTAAGGCTGTAAAGTCTGAGGGAAGCTTAAACTGCCGGCCCGCGCCCAGTACCAAGCGCGGCAGCGTTAGCTCGGTTGAGTTGGTAGGAATAACTTGGCCGGGTATCACATTTTCCTTGAACTTGTCGGCATCGATACTCCAGGCGTTGAAGGTGGTGGTGATGTCGCGGGCCATCAGGCCCAGGCGCCAGCCCTTGTGGTTGTACTGCAGGCCCACGTCTACTCCAAAGCCGTAGGCGTTGGCGAAAGGACCAATATTGCGGTAGATGACTTTGGCACTGCCGCCTACACTCAGGCCCGCGGGACCCAGCTTGCGGGCGTAGGAAAGCAGCAGCGCGTAGTCGGCCACCGAGAAGTAAGTGATTTTATCGTACTGAATGTAGCCGTACTCATTGATGAGCGCGCGGGTATCGGCAATATTATCCACGCCCGAGCGCAGCAAGGTTACGCCAATGGCGCTCCGCTCGTCGAGCGGCATGGCAAAGGCCGCGTAGTCGTTTTTCACTATCCCCGAAAACAGTTCGGAATGCATCAGCACACCGTCGTACCGGGCCTGAATATTGGTGAGGGCGGCGGGGTTCCAGTAGCCAGCGGTGGCGTCGTTGGCTAGGCTTACTTGGGTTTTGCCCATGCCCAGCGACCGGGCGCCCGCGCCGAGGTTCAAAAACTCGTTGCTGTACTTGGGCGTCGTGTCCTTGGTCTGGGCGCGGGCTGCGGGGGCGACTAGCCCTAGCAATGCACTCAGCCCCAGCCCTACCGCCCAGGGGCGACTTGCAGCGAAAAGGTGTAGCATAGATGCGTATATAATCTAAAAAATAGTCGGATCAGCAACGCAAGTTACTGCCAGATAGTACGTAGTCGGCGAAGCGGCTAAGCCAGAAAAACCGCACTAGGCTGGCGGTAGCGCAGTTAAGCGCTCGTTTTAGGATTGACGGCGAGTGGCATTGGACGAAAGGATTAGCAGGGGGTAAGGCAGGCGAAAAAAAGATGCGCGCGGGCAACAAAAAATTTTACATCTAGTATTATGCAATACAAAGTACCCGTTGTACATTTGTACCGTTCCTCACCTACTACTAGCCCATACCGCCCATGAAACTAGAGAACACCCAGGTGCAGATGCGCAAAGGCATCCTCGAATTCTGCATCTTGGAGATTATTGGCCGCGGGGAGGCCTACGCCAGCGATATGCTGGAGGAGCTCACAGCGGCCCGCATGATTGTGGTAGAGGGCACGCTCTACCCCCTGCTCACGCGCCTAAAAAATGCCGCCCTGCTCGACTACGTCTGGAAAGAATCGACCTCGGGGCCGCCCCGCAAATACTACACGCTCACGGTAGCCGGCCGCCAGTTTTTAGAAGAGCTGCGCCAAACCTGGGAAGAAATGGCGCTGTCGGTGGGCATCATTCGCCAGCCGCCCCGCCCCGCCTAGCCCCCGTCTTTTTCGCCAAACATCCTTTCTCAGCCTAACCTGCCGCGCTTCGCGCCTGCGGCCTTTCTCATGAAAAAGAACATCAGCATCAATTTGCAGGGGCTCATCTTCCACATTGAAGATGATGGTTATGAAGTGCTTAGCCGTTACCTACAAGAGGTGAAGGCGCACTTTGCTAGCTACCAGGGCCACGAAGAAATAGTGGCCGACATTGAGGGCCGCATCGCCGAGCTGTTTACGGCGCGCACCTCCAGCAGCAAGCAGGTTATTACCCTCACCGATGTGGAGGCCATGATGGCGAAGATGGGCCGCGTTAGCGACTTTGCCACCGAGCCCGACGAGGAAGAGGAGCCCGCGCCCACGGCCGGCGGCACCTTCGGGCCCAACGGTCCTTTTGGCCCTAAGGGCGCTTTTGGGCCCGAAGGCACGTTTGGCAAAGAGGGTCCTTTTGGCCCCAAAGGCCCCTTTGCCACCGGGCAGCCCACGGCCGATGGCCAGCCCCGGCGCCTGTACCGCGACCTGGCGCACCGCAAGGTGGCAGGCGTGTGCGCAGGCTTGGCGCAGTACTTTATGGTGAACCCCTTGGTAGTGCGGCTGGCGTTTCTGGCGCTGGTGCTGCTGCCCAACGTAGTGGGCGGGTTTGACCGGTTTCCGGGCACAGGCTTGTTTCACCACCATTTTGACCTGGGCGGCCTGGCTGTCATTGCCTACATCATACTGTGGATAGTGCTGCCGAAGCGCGACGATGCCCCTACCCCCATCGACACGCTCGATTTGGGTGGGTCGCTGGCGGGCCGCAAGCTCTTTCGCGACATCGACGCGGGCAAGGTGGGCGGCGTGGCAGCGGGTTTGGCGCATTACTTCCGCACTGATATTGTGCTGGTGCGGGTCATTTTTCTGCTGGGGGCCTTCCTCACGTTTGGCTCTACCATCATCATCTACATCATCCTGTGGATAGTGGTGCCGGAGGCACGCACCATGTCGGAAAAAATGCAGATGCGCGGCGACGCCGTGACGCTTTCGGGCATCGATAACAACTTGCGCAGCAATGCCTTCGAGGCCGATGGCACGACGCCAGCTGGCAGCCGCTCGGTGGGCACTTTCTTGGAAGGCGCCGCACGCGGTGCTCAGCCAGCCGTCAACTTTGTGGGCACGCTCATTCGCTGGGCGGCGGCGGCGGTGCTCATCACGATGGGGGCTTCTTCGCTGATTGGGGTGCTCGGCTTTGCAGGCGCGGCGCTGGGGATTATTTCTAGCGAGTCGGTTATTCATACGGATAACAACTTCCGCTTTGGCGATGAAAGCTTTAACTCGGTAATGCATAATGCACAGCCTTGGGGCATTGTGGCGGCCACGCTGCTGGCAGGCATTCCGGCGCTGGCGCTCATCTTGCTGGGCGTGCGGCTGGTGCTGCGCCGCTCGGTGCTGGGCCGCACGGGCGGCTTGCTACTGCTGGCGCTGTGGGTGCTGGGCCTGGTGGGCACGGCGATGGCCGGCGGCCAAATTTTCCGCGACACCCGCACCCGCGCCACCTACACTACCACGCGCCGGCTGGCACCGGTGCCGGGCCCCGGCATCGTACTCGACTCGCGCAACATGGAGGACTTTATGGAGCGGACCCGCTTTAGCCTGACCCCAGCCGACAGCGGCGCGGCGCCCTACGTCGAGGAAGAATACCAGGCGCGCGGCCGCACCCAAAACTCGGCGCGCCTCACGGCCCAGCAGTCGATTTTGTACACCGTGAGCCAGCAAGATTCTACTATCACGTTTGACCAAGGCATTACGCTACGCGAAAACGCGCCTTACCGCGGTCAGAAGCTGCACCTCACGCTGCACTTGCCACTAGGCAAAACCTACCGCCTGATGCCGCTTTTCATCGAAAAGCTGGAGGACGATGACTTTACCAATGGCAACCGGCCCGATGACAATGCGCCGCACCGCGCCCGCTTTACCCGCGAAGGCAAATTCACCTGCCTCGACTGCCCAGCTGGCAGCGGCGACGAAGCCGACTCGGATAGCGACGATAATGACGAGGGAGTAGATATAGACGTAGACGGCCGCAAAACGCGGGTGAGCGTGAACACCGACGGCGACGTACCCAAGGTGCGGGTGCGCACTTCGGGCACCCACTTCAACACCGACCCCGGCCACTACGGCACCGGCCGCAAGAGCATTACCAACCCCGACGAATTCAGCGAAATCGAAGCTTTCGGGGGGTTTCGAGTGCTAGTGCGCCAGGGCAGCTCGTACAAAGTAGAGGCCGCCGGCCGCACCGACGAGCTGGCCGACGTGCGCTTAAGCGTTGACGGCGGCCGCCTGGTGCTGCGCAACCAGCGCAACCGCGATTGGCTGGCCGCGCTCAGCTCCGACACGCACCCCATCCTGGTCACCGTGACCCTACCCCGCCTCCAGCGCCTAGAATTGAGTGGCGCGTGCCAAGCCGACATCAGCGGCTTCCGCGACGAGGCCCTGCGCCTCGAAGCTTCCGGCGCCTCTACGGCCCGCCTCGATGTACATGTGCCGCGCCTAGAGCTGCGCATGAGCAGTGCTAGCTCGGCCGACCTCACTGGCTCGGCCACCGAGCTAGTCGTAGATTGTTCGAGCGCCAGCCAGGTCGAAGCCCTGGGCTTGCGCGCCAGCAAGGTTTCGCTCGACCTCAGCAGCGCCTCGCAGGCCAAAGTAAACGCCACCGACGAGCTCAAAGCTGACCTCAGCAGCGGCAGCAGTGCCCACTACAGCGGCCACCCCCGCAACGTGGACAAGGACCTCAGCAGCGGCAGCAC
>CAZZDR010000218.1:0-5031 GCA_964652535.1 uncultured Hymenobacter sp.
AGAGCCTAGCGCCGCCCCGGCGCTAGGCTCTTTCTTTGCGGCTATGCTTCGCTCCTTCCTCCTTGGCTTTTTCCTGAGTTTACTGACTACTACCGCCGCGCTGGCCCAAGCCATCAGTGGGCGCGTGACGGATGCTAAAACGGGGCAGGCGCTGCCCTTCGTGAATATCGGCGTGGTGGGCAAGGCGCTGGGCACGGTCAGCAATGAGCAGGGGCAGTATGGGCTGGCCTTCCAAGAAAGCTTAGCCAATGACACCGTACGGGTGTCGTACCTCGGCTACCAGCCGCTGCTGCTCACGTTGCGGCAGCTGCGGGCGCAGCCGGCGGTGACGCTCAGCGCGACTGCCGTGGCGCTGGCCGAGGTGCGGGTGCAGGCTAGCCGCCGGGCCTGGCGCGACCGCACGCTGGGCTTCACTGGAAACTCGGAGAACTCGACGCTCAGCCTCGAACCTAAGGACCTGGGAGCCGAAACGGGCACCGTTATCTACCTCAAGCGCAAGCCTACGAAGGTGTTGCGCGCCAATTTCAACGTAGCCTACAACCAGGTGGGCAACGTAACGCTGCGCGTAAACCTCTACCGCCTCAACGCCAAGGGCCGCCCTACCAACGAAAAGCTGCTGCGCCGCGAAGTGCTGCTGCCTACCACCGCCACGCACGGCCCCATCTCGGTAGATTTGGCGCCCGACAACCTGCTGCTGAATGAAGACTTTTTCCTGTCGCTGGAGTGGGTAGGCGGGGCCGATGCGGCGGCGTTGCACAAGGGGCTGGCCTTTTCGGCAGGCATTGGCTACGCCGACAACGACATCTATTTTCGCAGTACCAGCCAGGCTAGCTGGGAGCGTATTTCTGCCGGCGCAGTGTTAGCGGGCATGCAGCCCAAGCTTAGCTTTTACGTCACGGCGCAGGATTAATTACGTTTTAGGTATGACTACCCGTGTCCTCGCATTGCTTGTACTAGTCTGCGGCAGTACCCAAGCCGTGCTGGCCCAGGCCAGCTACGTAGGCACGGTGGGCGGTGCGCCCGTGGAGCTGGCCGTGAACGACACGGCGGAAGGGCTACTATCAGGCGTGTATTCTTACACCAAATTCGGGACGCCCATTGCCCTCGGCGGCCAGCTCAAGCGCGGGGTGCTCACACTCACGGAGAAGAATGCGCGGGGCAAACCGGCCGCAACGCTGACGATTCCGTCCTTCGAGAAGAGGGCTAACCAATTAGCGGGCACCTGGCGCAGCCTGGCCACTGGCAAGAGCCTACCGGTGGTGCTCACGGCCACGAATTGCCGCGAGCTGTTGCAGGTGGCAACGCTGAAAGACAGCTACTTCAGGCTTGTATTGCAAGGCCAGCCGGGGGAAACCAGCCGCGTAGTGGCCGTGAAATTAGTGGCAAAGAAAACCAATCGATTGGTGCAGCAAGTGGCGGTAGACTGCCAGTCGCAGGGCATCCACAGCGTGGAGGTAGGCGACTACAACTTCGATGGGCAGCCCGATTTTTCAATCTTCGAGAGCAGCCACGCGGGGCCGAATACGTCGAGCCTGTATTACCTATATGCCCCGTCTACTCAGCGCTACGTGCCAAGCGGATTCGAAGGAACTTCACTGGAATTTGATACCAAGACGAAGCGCGTGTACGAGCGCAATTCCTGCTGCGGCGGCACCTCGGTTACTTCTGCCGAGTATAAAGTAGTGCACAACAAACTACTAGCAGTAGCCCGCCACTGCTTTCGCTTAGACGAGAAGAAACAAGAAATGGTAGAGCGGCCCCTTAGCGCCTGCCAATAGCGCGCCATGCAGCCTCTTACTAAACCTGCCTTGCGCCGCGCCGCCCTACCCCACCGCCAGGCCCTCACGCCGGTCGAGGTAGCCCAGCGGAGCCAGCAACTAGGCGACCAGCTATTCCAGCATTTTCCGGTAGCGCAGTGGCGCTGGCTGCACATTTTCTTGCCCCTAGCCAAGAAGAACGAGCCCGATACCTGGCCAATAATTCATCGGATATGGGCGGAGAAATTACCGGTGCAGCTGGCCGCGCCGGTGGTACAGGCTGATGGCATTTTGCTGAAGCACTACGAATTAACCACAGCTACTCCGCTTATTACCAGCCGCTGGGGCATTCCGGAGCCGGTGGCTAGCCCGGCCACCGAGGTGGCGCCTGCGCAGCTCGCTGCGGTGCTGGTGCCGCTGCTGGCCTGCGACCAGCAGGGCCAGCGCGTAGGCTACGGTGGCGGGTTCTACGACCGGTTTTTAGCCCAGTGCCGGCCCGATACGGTTTTTATCGGGCTCAATATTCTGGACGATGCGCCGGTGCCGGCGCTGGCCGACGTGCTACCCACCGATGTGCTGCTGCACGCCTGCCTCACGCCGGGCGGGGTGTGGAATTTTCGCTAGCTCAGCATCGGGAAGGTAGTTGCTGCTTTTGTAGCGCCGCTGCGTGGCGGCGCTACAAAAGCAGTGGCCTCACCTCTACCCCCTTTTCGCATGGCTGCTATCGAACCCTCTGCCCCAAAAGCCGGCAAAAAACCGCGCGCCCGCAAGCACAATTTCCGCCTCGACATGACGCCGATGGTAGACCTGGCTTTTCTGCTGCTCACGTTTTTTATGCTGACGACCACCTTCGCCAAGTCGCGCGTGATGGAGCTACAAATGCCAGCCAAGCCGCACTCGGATGACCAGAACACGCCTTTACAGGCTTCCAAAGCCATGACGATTATCCTGGGCAGTGGGCACCAGGCTTATTATTATTTTGGGCTAGCCCGGCCTGAGGACCCTGGCGTGCCGGTGCCCACGCTGCACACCACCAACTTTGGCCCGCAGGGTATTCGGCGAGCTTTGCTGGCGCGGGGGCAGCGGTGGCTTGCGCCCGTGGTGCTCATCAAGGCGGGCCCGCGCGCCAAATACAGCGACATGGTCGATATTCTGGATGAGATGAATAGCACAGCTCAAAAGAAATACGCCCTTACCGACCTCACAGCCGCCGACCGCCAGCTGCTACCCCCTAGCGAGCGGCAGTAGGCTTTTTAAGCAGCTCGACGTGCTCGATGCGGGCCTGGCCCCAAGGCGCAATGCTGACGAGCACGCGCACGGCGGGGCTGGTTTTGCCCAGGCGCAGGGGGCTGTCGCCGGGCACATAGTAGCGCTCCAGGTTGTAGCGCAAGCCCAGCGTGCGGTTGTAGACCTCGGTAACCCAGCCGCGCAGCACAGCCTGGCCGGGGTTGGGATTCAGCGTTTTGTCGTAGACGCCGGCCACGGTAGCGAGGCTATCGGGGCCGGTGTTGAGCAGCACGTACACGGCTTGGCGCCGCTGCGGGGGGGTAGGGCCGCGCCAGGCCGTGAGCGGCACTTCGGCGGCCGTATAGCGCAGGCGCACAAAGCTTTCGTATTGCAGGCTGTGCAGCTCGACGGGCGCGGTGGCTAGCCAGATGTGCTGGCCGTAGGCTGTGGTAGCGTAGCCCGCGCCGGCCACGCCCAGCACGTAGAGCACCTGCGCCGCTACCAGCAGCCGCACCAGCAGGCGGTGAGAAGGAGTATGGCGGGTTGGCATTAGGGTAGGGGCTCGGGGGGCGAAGTGGGCGGCGGGACAAGTGCGCTACCGCCTGCCGCCAAGGCTACCCCAGCGGCTAGGCGGCTCGCATTACGGCGGCGCAAATACCAGCTCAAGCTCAGTAGCAACACGCCGCCAATCAGGAAAAATAGCGACTTATCGAGGAAGGCCCAGGTGAGCTTGAAGTAGGCCACCATGGTGGCGATGATGAACAGCACGGTGCCCAACGTGAGCTGCTCGGCCTCGCCCGAGCGGTGAGCGCGTGCCAGCACCGAGCCGGCGTGCACGTACAGCACCACCAGCGTAGCAATGGCTAGCGGCAGCCCGCCCGGTAGGTAAAAACCCGGCAGCAGCAGCAGCCAATCGGGCAGCGAGGCTAGCCGACTCTGCTGCCGCTTGCCAGCCACCGAAAAGGCAAAAACTACCGCCAGTGCCCCCAGGTAGGCCAGCACAGGCGGGCGCAGCAGCCCGGCGTACTGGTCGGTTTCGCCAAAAAGCGCCAGGCCCAGCGCGAACAGATAAGCCGCCACCAGCGGCGGGCCTTGCAGCGCACGGCCCGCCGCGCGGTCGCGGTGCCAGTCGCCGGCCGCGTACACGAGCATGGCCGGGATGAAAAACCAGGTGATTTTACTGTGCGAAAGCGCCACCCATAGCGCCGCCTGCCACAGCAGCCCCGCAGCCAGCACGGAGGCCATCAGCGTATCGGGGCGGCGCCACCAGCGGTAGCCACTACCCAGCGCTACTAGCCCCATAGTGGCGTAGCTGAAAAGGCCCAGTGCCTGGGTACAGTAGGTTTGCACCGCCGCCCCAATGACTATCGGCAGCAGAATTAGCGTCTGACTTTCATATAAATAACTCAGCAGCACACCCACCACTACCCAAGCCAGCAAGCCACTAACATCGTAGCCGACCAACTGGTAGAGCTGACTGGTGAGGATAATACCCGCCCCAAACAGTACCAGCCCGAGCCCGATGAGCCCGTGCCCTACGCGCCGGTTGCCGCGCCGCAAAAAGTACTCGCCGCCCGCGTAGGCGGCCACCAAGCTGCCCAGCAGCAGCCCTAGCCGCAACTGGGTGGGTAGGCTTTGCCAGTTGGCCGCCACCACGCTCAGGGCGCTCAGACCCACTAAGATGCTGCCCAGCAGCGGCAACAGGCCCACGGCTTGCACGGCATCGGAGGGGTAGCGGGCCAGCAGACGCTCCCGCTGGGCCTCAGTTATGAGGCCCTCCGTGACCCAGGCGGGGCTTTCGGTTTCGAGAAATTTACGACTCATGCAGGGTGCAACCTACGGCGGCCGGCACGGGTAGGGCCTCCTCCACCAGTTCTTCAATCAACGCCTCGAGGCCGTGGTACCAGTCGATGTGAGGTGAGGTAACGCCGCAGCCGCCCGGCGTAGGTGGGCAGGTGGTCACGGCCCAGCGGTAGTGGCACTGCGGGCAGGTGCCAGCCGTTTCAAACGTATCCCAGACGTGGCCGCAGCGGCACTGCCAGTGCGC
>CAZZDR010000219.1:0-5030 GCA_964652535.1 uncultured Hymenobacter sp.
AAAGTCCGCCAACCTCTATTTTGGCCGAGCAAATCCAGCTTCCAAAAGCTGAGTTTTCAACCTGCTGAAAATTCAATTTTCGCAGCGTTATCGGGGTAGGGTAGCGGCTTACTCCGAAAAGTACTTGCGTTTGAGGCGCCGCTTCACAGTGCTGGGCAAAAGCTTGGTTTTTTGGTACATCGCTACCGTCTGGTCCTCTGTACTCTGGCTGAAACGGGAGAGTTTGCCAATGCCGATGGCCGCTGGTACGCCGCCTAGTACCAAAGTGCCAACGACGGTGCCGCCAGCATTGCTGAAGCCTTCAGCGGCCGAAGAACCCAGGATTCTGCCTGCAAAGGCGGCGCCTACCCCCGTCCATATCCAGCCCCCGGTGCGGTGCTTGCTGTACAACCGGTGGATGGCCTGCACGGTGTCGGAAGAGGTAGCGGCCAGGGGGTTAGGCCGTGGCACGATAGGCGACGCGCTGGCAACGGTCTGGGCCGCCGCACCGAAAAATGTGCTAAAAAAAAGACTTAATGTAAGTAACTGTTTAAGCATATGGTAAAAAGATAAGTATACGCCGGCGCTTACAAGTACTAGGCCAACTATCACCTCCTGTAAGCCGAGCGCGTGCGCAACGGGCACCGGTTGGCACTTGTGAAGCACCAACCCAAACCTTTGCGCAAGCAGGCTGCTTTGGCCAGATACCAGGCGTAAGTTGGCGCCAGCCAATAGGGGTAGGCGCACCCTTAAAACTGCACTGGTAGTTGCGCCAAGGCACTTCTTTGCGCGCGTATTTCTGAATCTACTATGACCTCCGACGGCGACAGCTACGCTACAGATATTCTCATTATGGGGGCCGGTGCAGCCGGGCTGCTGGCGGCGCGCGAGCTGGCCGCCGCCGGCCGCCGCGTGTGCGTGGTAGAAGCCCACGACCGGGTAGGCGGCCGGGTGTATACCCGGCAGCCAGCGGGTTTCACCCAGCCTATGGAGGCGGGTGCGGAGTTTATGCACGGCGACGTGCCCCTAACCAAAGCCTTGCTGCGCGAAGCCGGTATAGCGTGGCAGGCCACCGCCGGCCGCACGTATCAGCTATTGCATGGGCAGGTGCAGCCCGATGCCAGCTACTTTGCCCAGCTGCCCGAGTTGCTCGCAAAGCTGGATGACCTGGCAGAAGACATGCCCCTGGCAGCGTTCTTGGCGCAAGAGTTTGCCGGAGAAGCGCACGCTGCGCTGCGGCTGTTCGCCACACAGTTTGCCGAGGGCTACGACGCGGCCGATGCTACCCGTGTGAGTGCCTGGGCCCTGCGTGACGAGTGGGCCGCCGGCGGGGCCGACGACTCGCCGCGCCCGGTGGGGGGCTACGGGCCGCTGCTACACTGGCTGGCCGCACAGGCGCAGGCCAGCGGTGCCACCTTGCACCTGGCTACTCCTATCCAGGCCATACGCTGGCAGCCGGGCTCCGTAGAGGTGCAGGCCGAGAACGGCACCACGTTCCGGGCGCGGCAAGTGCTGTGCACGGTGCCGCTTGGGGTGTGGCAGCGGGGTGCCGGGGAACCGGGTTACCTCCATTTTGCGCCAGAGCTGCCGACGCACCGGGCCGCCGCCGCGGAGCTGGGGTTTGGTGCGGTCATCAAGATTATCCTTGAATTTCAAACGCCCTTTTGGCACGACCGGCTACCCGAGTTGGAGTTTCTGCTTTCCGACGCGCCGGTGCCAACCTGGTGGAGCCAGCTGCCCGCCGCTACCCCGCAGCTTACCGGCTGGCTAGCCGGGCCCGCCGCCCAGCGCCTACGCGATGCCCCCGCCGAAGCCGTGCTGCAGCAGGCGCTGGAGTCGCTCAGCTACCTGTTGGCTACCCCCCTGGCTACGCTCCACGCGCAGCTGCGCGCCCACTACGTGCACAACTGGGGCCACGAGCCCTACGCGTACGGGGCGTATTCGTACCCCACCGTGGGGAGCGCGGTGGCCCGCGCCGCACTGGCAACGCCCGTAGCCAATACCCTGTTTTTTGCGGGCGAGGGCGTATACGAAGGGCCCGCCGCGGGCACGGTAGAAGCCGCGCTGGTGAGCGGGCAGCTAGCGGCGCGCGCCCTGCTTGCCCAGCACCCACGCTAGTTTTTGCGCTACCGCGGGGGGATAGGACGCAGGGTCCTGCGGGGCTTTGAAAACGCGCGGCCAGTGACGTCGGTGGCCAGAGCATTTTACTAAAAACGCCCGGCTTGCACGAAGGCAAACCGGGCGTTTGGAGTGAGAATCCACGAGAGATTACTGCCGCTCGATGGCTGTAGCGGTGCTGGCCGTGATGGGCGCCGCCGTAGCCTTGGTAGAGGTGTAAGCGGGGCAGGTGCTGCGGTTGCAGGCACCGAGGCCGAGCGTAGCGGCCCCAATGGCGAGGATAAGAAGCTTTTTCATAAAGAAGTAAAAATGGAGGAAGACGGAAGTTGGCTCCAAAGATAGGGGTAGGGAGCGGTTAGGAGGTTGAGCAAGTGGGTAGTTAGGCGTGTTTCTAAGAATAGTGCCGCGCCAACTTATTTGCCTCCTACCCCTGCCTAACGCCCAGACTTTCTATTCCGTATAGCCCAGGATTTTTAACATGCTGGCGGCCTCCTGCTTGGGGGCAAATACGGTGTCGGTGAGCGTGCCGTCGGGGGCGCGGTCGAGGATGACGTGCTTGGGCGCCGGAATGAGGCAGTGCTTGATGCCGCCGTAGCCACTCAAGCTCTCTTGGTAGGCGCCGGTGTGGAAGAAGCCCACGTAAATAGGTTCGTCGGTAGCGGTCTGGTTGCGAGCGGGTTGCAGCTGCGGCAAGAAGGTCTGGTAGATGTGCTTTTCGGCGTTGTAGTAGTCCTGCGAATCGCAGGTGAGGCCGCCAAGCTGAATCTTGCGGTACGGGCGCTGCCAGCCGTTGAGGGCCAGCATGATGTAGCGCTGGTTCAGGGCCCAGGTATCGGGCAGGTTGGTGATGAACGAGCCGTCAATCATGTACCACAACTCCTTGTCGTTCTGTAGCTTCTCGTCCAGAATCGAGTAAATCGTGGCGCCGCTTTCGCCCACCGTGAAGATGCCGAACTCGGTGAAAATATTGGGCTCCGGCACGCCTTCCTCGGCACAGATGCGCTGAATGGTGCGCAGGATTTCGGTAATCATGTACGGGTAGTCGTACTCCAGTTGAATCGAGGTCTGGATGGGCAGGCCGCCGCCGATGTCGATGGTTTGGAGGGTAGGGCAGATTTTGCGCAGCTCGCAGTACTTGTGAATGAAGCGCGACAGCTCGGACCAGTAATACGACGTGTCTTTGATGCCCGTGCTGATAAAGTAGTGCAGCATGGTGAGCTCGAAGCGCGGGTCGTCCTTGATTTTCTGCTCAAAAATCGGCACCGCGTCGGCATAGCGAATGCCCAGGCGCGAGGTGTAGAACTGGAAGCGCGGCTCCTCGTCGGAAGCTAGGCGCAGGCCCATTTTTACCTTGGCTTCGGCGTTTACGTGCGCCGCGTAGTAGTCGATTTCGTTGGGCGAGTCGAGGATGGGCAGGCAGTTGGCAAAGCCGTCGTTGAGCAGCGCCGTGATGTCGTGCTTGTACTCGTCGGTCTTGAACCCATTGCAAATGATGTACTTACTCTTATCAAACTTGCCCTGCTCGTACATCGAGCGGATGATGCTAATGTCGAACCACGACGAGGTTTCGAGGTGCACGTCGTTCTTCAGGGCCTCATCGAGCACGAAGCGAAAGTGCGACGACTTGGTGCAGTAGGCGTAGGAGTACGAGCCGGTGTAGCCCGTTTCGGCGATGCCGTCGGCAAACCACTTTTTGGCCCGCTGAATCTGGGAGCTGATTTTGGGTAAGTACGTGAGACGCAGTGGGGTGCCGTGCTTCTTGACGAGCGCCATCAGGTCGATGTCGTGGAAGAACAGCTCGTTGGCGCGCACCTGAAAATCGGCGTTCGGAAAATCGAAAGTTTGGGTAATGAGGTCCTGGTAGGTATCCATCGAAAGCGGAAAATCGGCGAAAGTGCCCGACCTTTGCGGCAGGCGTACCAAAAGTACCGCCGGGGGCCGGAAAGAGTTCGGCCTCCCCGCATCGGCCTCCGATGGAAGGAAGCGACATGGCTACGGCGCACCCGCGCCGCAAGGCAGCGCTCGCCGGCACCCGCGCCTGGGTGCTGGCGGTACGATGCAGCCCACCCATGTCCCTACCCCCCTCATGTGCCCATGAAACGCATCAAGTTAATCGAGGTTTGCTCTGAGCTGGGCGCCGGCACGCGCGGCGCTAGCATGGGCCCCGCCGCCCTGCGCGTGGCCTGCCTCAACAAGGGTTCTGACTATTTCCGGCGCTACAACTCGGTGGTAACGCAGGATTTGAACCACGTCTTATTCGACAAAAACCCGTTCCGCTTCGCCAAGCACATCGACGCGATTTATACCGTGCAGAAGGGCATCGCGAACGCTGTGGAGCAGACGCTGCGCTTTGGCGAGTTTCCGCTGGTGCTGGCCGGCGACCACAGCAGCGCCAACGCTACCATTGCGGGCATCAAGGCCGCCTACCCCCACAAAACGCTGGGCGTCATCTGGATAGATGCGCACGCCGACATCCACTCGCCCTACACCACGCCTAGCGGCAACGTGCACGGCATGCCGCTGGCCGCGGCGTTGGGCGAAGACAACTTGCCTTGCCAGCGCAACCAGCCCGATGCCGACACCGAGTTTTTTTGGCGCCGTCTTCAAAACCTAGCCGAGCCCGGCCCCAAGCTGCGCCCCGAGCACCTGGTGTACGTGGCCGTGCGCGACACCGAGGCAGAGGAAAATGCTGTTATCGAGCGACTGAACATCAAGTGGATAAAGCTGGACGAGTTTCAAGTGAAGGGCTCACGCCAACTTACCCGTGAGATTTACGAGCACCTGCACGCGTGCGACCTCATTTACCTTTCCTTCGACGTCGATAGCCTCGATTCGGAGTTTAGCAAGGGCACCGGCACGCCCGTGGAGAAGGGCTTGTACTTATCGGAAGCCGAAAACCTGTGCCAGGACCTGCTCGAAAACGAGCGCGTAGT
>CAZZDR010000220.1:0-5017 GCA_964652535.1 uncultured Hymenobacter sp.
AGCGCCGGTGCCAAGAATAAGGTTTTTTTCATAACGCCTTATACTCAGAAAGCCCGGATAACGTCGGCAATTAAGACGCAAGCCTCACGCAATTCGCTTTCGGTGATGACCAGCGGCGGCGCAAAACGGATGATGTCGCCGTGCGTGGGCTTGGCCAGTAGGCCACGCTCCATCAGGCTCACGCACACGTCCCAGGCCGTGCGGCCATCGGCGGCGGGCTTGATAACCACGGCGTTGAGCAAGCCGCGGCCGCGCACCAGCGTCACCACTTGGGGGCATTCGCGCTGTAGCTGGCGCATTTCTTCGCGGAAGATTTCGCCTAGGCGGAAGGCATTATCGGCCAGCTTCTCATCGAGCAGCACATCGAGCGCGGCCTGCATCACGGCGCAAGCCAGCGGGTTGCCGCCAAACGTGGAGCCGTGCTGGCCGGGCTGAATAGTAAGCATGATGGCATCGTCGGCCAGCACAGCCGACACCGGCAGCACGCCGCCGCTCAGGGCCTTGCCCAGGATAAGAATATCACCCCGAACTTCTTCATAATCAGTAGACAATAGCTTGCCTGTGCGGCCCAAGCCAGTCTGAATCTCATCGGTAATGAGCAGCACGTTGTGCTGGCGGCACAGCTCGGCGGCCCGCGTCAGGTAGCCTTCGCGGGGCACTACCACGCCCGCTTCGCCCTGGATGGGCTCAATGAGGAAGCCGCACACGTGCGGGTCGGCCAGCGCGTCGGCCAGGGCCTCGGCATCGTCGTAGGGCACCACTTGGTAGCCCGGCGCGAAGGGCCCAAACCCCCCCGTGCTGTCGCCGTCGGTGCTGAAAGAAATGATGCCCGTAGTGCGCCCGTGAAAGTTGTGCTCAGCCACTACAATGCGCGCCATATTCGGCGCAATACCTTTTTCCTGGTAGCCCCACTTGCGCGCCAGCTTGAGGGCCGTTTCGACGGCCTCGGCGCCCGAGTTCATCAGCAGCGCCTTGTCGTAGCCGAATAGCTGGCACAGCTGCTGCTCGGCCGCGCCCAGCCGGTCGTTGAAAAACGCCCGCGAAGTCAGCGTCAGCCGCTGGGCCTGCTCAGTGAGCGCGCCGATAATACGCGGGTGACAATGGCCCTGGTTAACAGCCGAATAAGCAGATAAAAAATCGAAGTACTGCCGGCCGGCCACGTCCCACAGGTGCACGCCCTGGCCCCGGCTCAGCACCACGGGTAGCGGGTGGTAATTGTGCGCGCCGTACTGGTCTTCGAGCTGCATCAGCTCTTCGGCGCGGGAGGTGGGGGTAGGGGCTAGCATAGAGATAGAGGCAGAGTGGGCGAAAAGTGCAGCAAGGTAAGAAAGGCACTATTTCTGAACCTCAGCCAGTCTGATTAAGTTGGTTAGGCGCACTACTTTCGTGCTCCGCTATGCCCGTTGCCGACCCCCGCCTTGCCGCCTTCGCCGCCCTACCCCTACAGCCCGGCGACGTTTATTATACCCCCGAAGGCTACCTCGTTTTTACCACGCAATACCACCAGCGCCGGGGTTTTTGCTGCGGCAATGGCTGCCGCCACTGCCCCTGGCAGAAAGCAAAGCAGCAATAGCGAAAAAATAAAAGGAGCTGCCCAAGCCGCCGCCGACAGCCGTTCCAAATTCCTCACTCCTCATTCTCAAGTGATTTGCGATTTGGTGGTTGGTTGAATTTTGCCGATATTTGCGGCCCGTTTCGGAATAGCATCATCTAACCCTTCGATATCATGGCCCGAGTTTGTGATTTGACCGGCAAGCGTACCCGCGTAGGCAACAACGTATCGCACGCCAACAACAAGACTAAGCGTAAGTTCTACCCCAACTTGCAGAAAAAGCGCTTTTACATCCCTGAGCAAGATGCTTGGGTAACGCTAAAAGTAGCAGCTTCTACTATCCGCACCATCAACAAGAATGGCATCATGGCCACCTTGAAGAAGGCCAAGGAGCAGGGCTTCATCGTTTATTAGTCCGCTTCTACGCGGCAAGTGCGCAGGTTTTTTCGGGCCTGTTCGTAGCTAATGCCGGTGCTGCCACTTGGCCCCTTACAGAGGGGTAGGGGGCAGCACCGGCTTTGTTGTGACGCATTTAGTAGTAAAAAACCAAAGGCTAGCCATTCTCTAACACAGTATATGGCTGGCTACTTGCGAAGTTGCGGAAAAAACCCGTACCTTTGCAGTCCTAAAATCAAAAACTAACCCCCCTCCCGTCGCGATGGCCAAGAAAGGAAACCGGGTGCAGGTTATCATGGAGTGCACCGAGCATAAAAACTCGGGTATGCCGGGCACCTCGCGCTACATCACCACCAAGAACCGTAAGAACACCCCCGAGCGCATCGAGCTGAAGAAATTCAACCCGATTCTGCGCAAAATGACTGTTCACAAGGAAATTAAATAACCTGAGTCATGGCTAAGAAAGTAGTAGCAACGCTGAAAACTGCCACCGGCAAAGACTGGGCGAAAGTAATTCGCGCCGTCCGTTCGGAGAAAACCGGAGCCTATACCTTCAAGGAGGAAATGGTGCCCGTAGACAAAGTACAGGAAGTACTGGCCAGCAGCAAATAAGCTGATCAGCCGCTAATGAAGCAAAAAAGTCCCACCTTCGTGGGACTTTTTTCGTGTTATACATTTTCGTCGTGCTGAACGCGGGGTAGTAGCTTGCGGCCAGCCGTAGGCTATTGTCACCTCAACGATTCGGGCGAGCTGCCTCGGCAAACTCAGCAGGACGTTCTTTTTGCCGGTATTATGGGTCTCTTCGACTTTTTTAAGAAAGACAAGGAAAACAAAGAGCAGCAGCAGGCCCTCGATGAGGGGCTGCAGAAGACGAAGACCAATTTCTTCGACCAGCTGAGCAAAGCTGTGGTGGGCAAAAGCACCGTGGATGAGGCCGTGCTCGACGACCTCGAAACGCTGCTCGTGCACGCCGATGTGGGCATCGATACCACGGTGAAGGTTATTGACCGCATCGAGAAGCGCGTGGCCCGCGATAAGTACGTGAGCACGAATGAGCTCGACCGCATCCTGCGCGAAGAAATTGTAGGCCTGCTCGATGCGCATGGCGATACTACAGGCTCGCGCGCCATCCTGGACCGGCCCGACAGCCCTGGCCATCCCTTTGTCATTATGGTGGTGGGCGTGAATGGGGTAGGCAAAACCACGACCATCGGCAAGCTAGCGCACCGCTTCCACAGCGCGGGTAAGAAGGTAGTGCTGGGCGCGGCCGACACCTTCCGGGCCGCGGCCGTCGACCAGCTCATCGTGTGGGGCCAGCGAGTGGGTGTGCCCGTTATCTCGCACGGCATGAATACCGACCCCGCTGCTGTGGCCTACGACGCCGTGCTGAAGGGCGTGGAGATGGGCGCCGACGTGGTTATCATCGATACCGCCGGCCGCCTGCACAACAAGGTGAACCTGATGAACGAGCTGAGTAAAATCAAGCGCGTGATGCAAAAGGTGATTCCCGAAGCGCCCCACGAAGTGCTGCTGGTGCTCGACGGCAGCACCGGCCAAAACGCTTTTTTGCAAGCCAAAGAGTTTACCCGTGCCACCGAGGTCACGGCCCTGGCCATTACCAAACTCGATGGCACTGCCAAAGGGGGGGTAGTGATTGGTATTTCGGACCAATTTAGCATTCCAGTGCGCTACATTGGAGTAGGCGAGCGCATGACAGACCTACAGCTTTTCGACCGGCACACGTTCGTCAACTCGCTGTTTAAAAAGTAAGTGCCTATAACAGTTGCGTCCCCACGAAAGCACTCGGTAAACTACCGGGCGCTTGCGTACGTTGGGAAGGCTCTTCTTCGTTGACCCCATGCACTACCTTTTTTTTGGTTTATTAGCTAGTGGCCTGTTGGCCTCCTGCAACTCCAATACCGACACTACCACGACCATCCCCAACGTGCCGGTGAACGTGCAGCTAGACCTACTGGACCAGCAAAATCGGGCCCTGCGCTTTGACAACGGGGTAGTCACCATCCCGCCGGGCAGCGCCAACGGCCAGGGCGGCGTGAAAGGCATCTACGTGGTGCGCCAAAACGCTACTACCTACGCGGCCTTCGAGCGCAATTGCCCTTACCAGCCACTCAGTAGCTGCGCCACGGTAACCCTGGACCGCAGCTCACGCTTGTTTTTCCGCGACAGCTGCTGCACCTCTCAGTTTAGCCTGCAGGGCCTAGTAACGGGTGGCCCCGCAGCGCGCTCGTTACGCCAATACAGCACCAACTTAAATGGTAGCTTGCTGACAATCACAAACTAAGAAAGTTTTTCTCCTTAAAAGAAGTTTTTTACGAATAAAAGCTTGGTAATTCGAAAAGACCTTTTCTATCTTTGCAGCCCGAAAGCGCCGGTTTCGGGACAGATTAGCTTCCTTAGCTCAGCCGGTTAGAGCATCTGACTGTTAATCAGAGGGTCCCTGGTTCGAGCCCAGGAGGGAGCGCTCTCAGTAAAAAGCCCTTGCGAATCAGTGATTCGCAAGGGCTTTTTCGTGGGCCTTGTCGAGGCGCAAGCTAGTAGCCTACGCCTCGGTGGCTAGTGCAGGCTACCGGCCGTTCGAATACGTCTTGTGCTGCGGCCCTACCCCTGTTATTTTAACCGATTGCCAGCCAGCGGGCATCGTGGTTTTGCGCTGCACAATGCCAGTGGGCGTAATGTCGAGCCCGCCGAAGCCCATGAGCACGGCTTGGAGCACGCCGCCGGCACCGGTGGCAAAGTAAGGATTGGTGCCACCTTTGGTCTCGGCAATGACGCGGAAGGGGGGTAGGAGGTTGGGCAGGTAGGCATCCTGGAAGAAATGCTGCGCCTTAGCGCCGTCGCCGAGGCGCGAATAGAGCAGCGCGAAGATGGCCTGCGTCATGGCGGGCGTGCCTTCGTTGGGCACCCGCGACGAGTAGTAATCCAGGTCTTTGCGGACTTGGGCGGGGGTAGTGATGACGTTGAGCGGAAAGGCCAGCAGGTTGACGTCACCCTGTTTGATGCCCTCGCCGTGGTAGGTGGCGTGTTCCTGGGTCACGCCGTCGGGTAGGT
>CAZZDR010000221.1:0-4974 GCA_964652535.1 uncultured Hymenobacter sp.
AGGGCGAAGCCCACGGCTACTACCAGTAGCTCCTAGGCACCCAAAGCTACCGACACGGCCTTGGTGTTCCTAGGAGCTAGGTTACCTTTCTTACACCGTGAGCGCGTCTACTACCTCGTTCAGTGCCAGTGTCTTTTCTTCGCCGGTTTTCAGGATTTTAATCTTTGCCACACCGGCCGCCAGCTCCTCGGGGCCCAAGATGAGCACCAGCGGAATGCCCTTGGCATCGGCGTATTTGAACTGCTTTTGCAGCTTGCCGGCGTCGGGATACAGCTCGGCCGGAATGCCGGCATTTCTTAGGTCGGCCAGCAGGGGTAGGGCTGCCCGGCCGCTGGCTGCGTCGAAGTGCGTGAGCAGCACGCGGGTAGGCGTTTCGCCGGTTTCGGTGAATAGGCCCAGGCTTTCGAGGCAATCGTAGAGGCGGTCGACCCCAAATGAAAACCCTACCCCCGACACGCCCGGCAAGCCAAACGCGCCGGTGAGGTTGTCGTAGCGCCCGCCGCCGCTCACGCTGCCCATGGCTACGTTATTGATTTTGACTTCAAAAATGCAGCCTGTATAATAGGAGAGGCCGCGCGCCAGGGTAGGGTCAAATTCCAGCCGGTCGAACTGCCGGAAGCCGGAGGCTTGCAGCAAGTCGCGCACCTCGGCCAGCTCGTTGAGGCCGCGGTAGTAGGCCGCGTCATCGTCGTCTTCGCTGGTGGCGGTGGGGCGCTGGCCGTCGGGCTCCACGCCGGCCGTCACAAAGCCTACCATGAGGCGCTCCAGCTTCTCGGCGTAGTCGCCTTCCACCCCTAGCAAGGCAAACAGCGTGTCGATAGTCGCGTCCTGAAAATTCTTTTCCAGCAGCTCTTTGCGCACGCCGTCCGGCCCGATTTTGTCGAGCTTGTCGATGGCCACAAACAGGTCCGTTTCGTTGCCCTCGCCGCCCAGCGCCTGGTAAATATTGCGCAGCACACCCCGGTGGTTGATTTTAATGGTAAAATCTTCCAGCCCCAGGCCTTTGAAGACTTGCGCCATCATCAGCACGATTTCGGCCTCGCATAGCAGCGAGTCGGTGCCCACCACGTCGGCATCGCACTGCCAAAACTCGCGGTAGCGGCCGCGCTGCGGGCGGTCGGCGCGCCACACCGGCTGCATCTGGTAGCGGCGGAAAGGGAAGGTGAGCGTGCCGCGGTTCATGGCCACGTAGCGGGCAAAGGGCACGGTGAGGTCGTAGCGCAGGCCTTTTTCGGCGATTTTGGGCAGCACCACTTTGGGGCCGGCGTCGAGGTCCTCGGCCGTCACGAGCGGCGTGATTTCGCCGCGGCGCTCCTTTACTAGGAAGTTGCCCGAGTTCAAGACTTTAAACAACAGCTGGTCGCCCTCGTCGCCGTACTTGCCGGTGAGCACCGAGAGGTTTTCGAGCGTGGGGGTTTCGAGCGGGGCGTAGCCAAACGTCTCGAACGTGCGCCGAATGACGTTGAAAATGTGCTGGCGGCGGGCCACCTGGGCCGGGCCAAAATCGCGGGTGCCTTGCGGAATGCTGGGTTTTTCCATTACGGGGCAAAGGTAGGTTTGGGCCTTGGCAACCGGCGGCGCCTATCCTATCTATCGGGCGGTAGTAGTGGGCAGCAGGGTGGGCTTGGCAGCAACATGGGGCTGGCCGGCGCTAGCTCCGCTGGTAACGGCGTTGAGCTCGGCGCCCTTGGGCACGTCGGTGGCTGGGGGGGTAGGGCGGCTGCTATTGGCCTTGGCGAGGCGGGCGGCTGGCAGCTTAGAGGGGTCTACGCCGTAGGGAGTGCCGTCGGGCTTGTTGCCGCAGGCTGGAAGTAGCAACAGTGTGCCTGCACAAACCGCTGAATAACAAGCAGAAATGAATAAACGATGCATGAGTAATTAATGAAGTTGCGGCTTATACGGTGCTTGGCGCACGGCGGGTTTTGGCGCGGGCTCCGGCGCGGGCTCTTGGTGGCGTGGTGCGGGGTAGTATTAGGCCGTTACTTTGCTGGCTATGCGTTGTTTTTATTCTACTTGTTTAGCAGCCCTAGCCCTGGCCGGCCCCGCCGCTGCCCAAACCACCAAGCCGCTCAACGACACCGTGAAGGTGAACAAAGAGCAATACAACCTTTTCCATCCCACGCCGCGCAAGTACATGCGCCCCATGGTGCCCGACCGCCCCGGCATCACCGAAAGTCCCTATTCGGTAGATGCGGGCCACTTTCAGTACGAAAGCGACGGGCTGCGCCTGCTGATGCGGCGCGAAGGCACTACCCACGGCCGCGACTGGTTTGTGAACCACGGGCTGGCCAAAATCGGCCTTACCAACCGCACCGACTTTCAGGTGCAGTTTGATACCTATACTACTACCCGCGTCACTGACGACGCCGACCCCAGCGTGAGCCAAGTAGCGCGCGGCGCCGGCGATGTGACGCTGCGCCTCAAGCACACCCTAGTAGGTGACGACGACAGCCGCTGGGCCCTGGGCATCATTGGCTACGTGGAGCTGCCCACCGGCGCTATGGGCGACGGCGGCTACGAGCCCGGCCTGGTGCTGCCCGCTATTTTTCAGATTAATAAGGATTGGACGGCCGGCGGCCAGCTCGAAGGCAACCTCTACTTCGACCGCGAGCAGGGCCAGCACTACGTGCAGCTTACACCAACCCTCACCACCGACTACGCTTTCAACAAGCTGCTCGAAGCCTTTGTGGAAGTGGTGGGCTACCGCGACCTGCGCGAAAGCCGGTGGCGCGGCTCCGTGAACCTGGGGCCGCAGTTCGACATCGGCGACAACCTGCAATTCGACTTCGGCGCCCACTTGCCGCTCACCGCCGGCGTCGACCACGAGTATTTTGTGGGCTTCAGCTTTCGCCACTAGCCCCGGCATCACCCAAAAAAAGGTCCCCTTCCTGCGCAAGGAAGGGGACCTTTTTTGACGTAGCCAAGGGGGTAGGGGCTTACTGCGCGAGCGGTCGGCCATTTTCCCGGTTTGGCGCGGCGGCGGGTGGCGCTACTTATTCTTTCGTGAACGTGATTTCCTTATCTCCTTGCTGAAGCACGAACGTCGGCTTAGTCGGAGCAAATTCCACCCGAATGCCCGCTTGGTCGTATTTGAAAACGCCTGGGCTCACGGGTTCCAGCGAGAAGGCGGGCTGGCCAGTGGCCTGGCCCTTGAGGGTGTTGCCGTCTTTGGTAAACGTGATTTTGAGCGGGATACTGGGGCTGGCGTAGTTGCCCACGTAGCGGTCGAGGTCAGCCGCGGCAGGTACGAAGCCCGTGGCACGGAACTTCTCATCCACCAAGATGCGCTGGTCGCGGTTGGCCACGGCCCAGGCCGTGTGGAAGATGAGCTGGTCGCGCCGGGCCATAGCCGGGAAGTCAATCAGGGCCACGTCGTCGGTGGCTTTGTGGTACTGGGGGTGCAAGCCACTGGTGTAGAAGATAATCGGCACGTTGTGCTTGGCAAAGTTGTAGTGGTCCGAGCGCTCGTAGATGTGCTCGGGGTCGTTGGGGTCGTTGTACTTGTAGTCGAGGGCTACGGGGTTGTACTGCTGGTTGGTGGCCTCGCTCAGCGTGTGTAGCTCCTGCGAGAGGCGGTCGTCGCCCACCAGATACACGTAGTCGCCTTTGCCTTGGTGCAAGCTGTCCACGCGGCCCACCATGTCGATGTTGAGGTCGGTCACGGTATTGGCCAGCGGGAAGATGGGATGGTCGGTGTAGTACTGCGAGCCCAACAGGCCCTCTTCCTCGCCCACGTTGGCCAGAAACAGGATGCTGCGGCGCGGGCCGTGCCCGTCCTTCTTGGCCTGCACAAAGGCGCGCGCCATAGCCAGCACGCTCACAGTGCCCGAGCCATCGTCGTCGGCCCCGTTGTACACCACGCCGTCTTTGATGCCGAGGTGGTCGTAGTGGGCCGAGAGCACCACGACTTCGTCTTTTTTGTCGGTGCCTTCGAGGTAGCCCAGCACGTTTTCAGTAGTAAAGGGCTCTTTCTTTTGCTTGAGCTGCACGTTGGTCGAAGCAGGCTTAAAGCCACTGGCAATGGGCTTGCCGGCAGCGGCCACGCCCTTCTCGTACTTGGTGAGGCCAGCTGGGGTAGTGCCCAATAGGGCGGTCCCCAGTGCCGACGATACGAGCACAATGCTGGGGCCACTTGGTGCCGGCTGGTCGGCAAATTCCATTTGCCCGCGGGTATACAAGTCCATCTCCTTGGATGTCTGCGCGAACGTGGCCGCCGTGGGTGCCACCAAGAAAACGGAGTGCGGCCGCGCCGCACGCATGGTGGCGCCGCGAGCGTCTATAGCCTGCAGGCCGCTGCCACCATAGGGGCTGGCCGCGCCTAACAGGGGCTGCCCAGCCTTATTGAGGGGTTGGCCCAGCAGGACCACTAGGTCGCTGCCCGCCGCAGGAGGAGTCACCATGTCTGAGTACTTGTCCTCCTTGATGCCGTAGCCCGCGAAAGTGGGCTTCACGGTAGCTGAGCCTCTCACAAAACTGCCCGGCAGCAGCACGTAAAAATCTTTGCCCTGCGTATACGTTTTACCGCCCACCTGGATGGTCGAAGCCGGGTCGAGGCTCACGCGGTTCATGGTGAAGTGCTGCAGGTAGGGGTTGTCAGAGCCCGGCACCGGCCCGGCCAGCCCGTAGCTGGCAAAGGCCTTGGCGAGGTAGTCGGCGGCCATTTTCTGGCCTTTCTGGCCGGTTTCGCGGCCTTCGTAGGCATCCGAAGCCAGCACGTCGAGGTCGGTTTTCAAGCCCTCGGGCGTGATGCTGGCGGCGTAGGGCAGCGAGTAGTCGGGGCTGGCGCTCGGGGCCGCATTGGTAGCCGTGGCGGCGGCTGCGCGGCGGCCGGCTTTGGTTTTTACCTTGACTTTACCCTCCTGAGGGGGGGTAGGGGCTTGGGCCGCGGCGGGCCCGGCTACGCAGGCCAGCGCGGCGGCCAGATACAGCGGTTTGAACATAGAAAGGAGAGAAAGAAAAAATCTGAGAACCAGC
>CAZZDR010000222.1:0-4949 GCA_964652535.1 uncultured Hymenobacter sp.
CCGGCTTGCTTCTACCGCCTCGGCACGCGGGCCACCGATGGGCGCTTTGCTGCCTCGGTGCACACGCCCATTTTTGATATCGACGAGCAGGCGCTCAGCATCGGGGCGGGGCTTATGGCGTGGCTCACGCTGCAAGAGCTGGCTGACTCTGCTACGGCTTAATTAGTAAGTATTTATGCGCCGTCTATTATTTCCGGTATTCCTGTTGGCTGGCTCGTTTGCTGCACGTGCGCAGGCGCCTACCCCCTCCTACAACCCTAATGAAACGCGCCGCTCAGTGCAGCCGCTATTACTATGGCCCGAACTACAGGGCGAGCTGGCGCTGCAAAATGGTGACTACCTGCTGCTGGCCGTGCGTGGCGAGCGGGCTGCTTCTGCTGGCGGCGTTGCGGGCCGCCGTCTGGGGTTCGATACCCGCCGCGCGCGGCTGGCCTACGAGCATTTTGGCAGCGCTGCCTGGAGCTACGGTGCTACGGTGCAGCTAGTGGGCGACGGCCGCGGCACTGTTGTTATCCCGGAGGTGCTGCTGCGACACCGCTCGCCCATAATTGGCGGCATCATCTTTGGCCAGCGCCTGAGTGTGGAGCACAATTTTGGCAGTGCGGTTGGCATGCCGCTGGGCTCGGGCCCCGATGGCCAAACCTGGACGCGCCTGCGCCTAGACCTAGAAAAGGTGCTGCCCCTAAGCGGCGACGCCACCACTGGCTTAGCCCTACGCCCGCGCCTGAGCTACGAAGCCAGCACACACCTGCGCTTCCAAAAAGCTACTACTGACCAAGACGAACGTACCATCCAATACACCAGTCTGCGCGCGGAAGTGGGCGTACGCCTGTCGCCGCGCCTCGATTTTACACCGTGGTTTGCCTACCAGACCAGCTACGCCCTAGAGCTACCGCAGTATCAGCTTGATGCTAATGGTAACCAAGTGCAAGTGCGCGGCGGCAAGGTGAATAACGTGTATCCTACAGTAGGGCTAGACCTGCGCTTTACGCTACTAGCTGCTGGCTCTAAGTCCGACCGGCAGCAACTACCTACGCAACATTAGTACTGCATGCTGACAAAATGTCTGTGTTTCGGTAGTCCAGTAATGTGCCCTAGTAGTCAACAGGGGCATTATTGTTTGTAAATTTGACAGCGCCATTTCGCTGTGTACACAAGGATTGGGACTTTTTGTCAGTAAATAGGGTTCGGCATAAAGTTTATAGAATAGCAAGTGTCGCCGCTAGTTGAAGCGGCTTTTCTCCTCCAAACACTTTCTATTTTATTTATTGTTATGGCAACCTTGCTGTATAACCCCCAGCCAACCCAACGCCCTACCCGCGCTTTCAACTCTATGCTGAATGAGTTGCTGCGCGATGCGCAACCAGCTGCCGTGCAGCCGTCTACCTCGTTTGTGCCCGCTGCCGACATCTTTGAGAATGCTCAAGGCTATGAATTGCACCTAGCGCTGCCGGGCGTGGCCAAAGACGCCGTTAGCATCGACTTTCAGGAGGGCCAGCTAGTGGTGGCGGGCAGCCGCCCAGCCCCGGCCACCGATGGTGAGAATACGCCACAGCTACGCCGCGTTGAAACACGTTTTGGCGATTTTCGCCGGGCGTTCCGCCTGCCCGAAACGGTGAATGTGAAAGGTATCAGCGCTGAGTTAACCGATGGCCTGTTGCGCGTGACGCTGCCTTTCGACACGGAAAAAGTGACCAAGCAGCATATCGAAGTGCGCTAGAAAACAATCTAAAAAAAGGCGCTTATTAGGCGCCTTTTTTTAGATTGTCTGCGCCCTAGAATTACGCCTTTCTGGCAACCTTTGGGCACGAAAGCTACTCTTACTAGCGTTAGTAAGAATAGCACATAAACTCAGCCGCAACGACTGCGTTATTCTGCCGGGGTGATTGATTTTGTTACGCTCCTTTTGTTACTTCGCCTTTCTTCTCACTTCTTTTCTAAATAAACCCCGATGCAAGCTAAAAACATGATGCTCGGCCTGTTGACCTCCGCCGTACTAGGCGGTGGCGTGGCCGTGGGGGGATATAAGCTGCTGGAATCCGAGCCGGGCAACGTGGCTCAGTCGCTAGTGGCTTCTGACCCGCAGGTTCGCTACACTTCGGCTATGCGCAGCAGCACGTATGCCGCGCCCGAAGGCCTCAACTTCGTGGCCGCCGCTTCCGCCGTGACGCCCGCCGTAGTGCACGTAATGACTGAATACAAGGCCGAGCCGCAGGCACACAGCCGCATGCAAATGGACCCTTTTCTGCGCCAGTTCTTCGGTGACCAGTTTGAGGGCCAGCTGCGTGGCCAGCGCGAGCCGCAGGGTGGGGGTGAAGGCTCGGGCTCGGGCGTGATTATCGCGGCCAACGGCTATATCGTGACTAACAACCACGTGATTGATAAAGCATCGAAAATCACGGTGGTGATGGACGACAAGCGCAAGTTTGACGCCGAGCTGGTGGGCACCGACCCCAGCACCGACCTCGCCGTGCTCAAGGTGAAGGCTGATAACCTGCCTTTCGTAAAGTATGGCAACTCGGACGAGGTGAAAGTAGGCCAGTGGGTACTAGCTGTGGGCAACCCCTTCAACCTGAACTCGACCGTGACAGCGGGCATCATCTCGGCTAAGGGCCGTAGCATTGGCATCCTGAGCCGGGACCAGGCCACGGGCATTGAGTCGTACCTGCAAACTGATGCCGTAGTGAACCCCGGCAACTCGGGCGGGGCACTCGTAAACACGGCTGGCGACCTCATTGGCATCAACTCGGCTATTTCGTCGCACACGGGCTCGTTTGAGGGCTATGCTTTTGCCGTGCCTAGCGCCATTGTGAGCAAGGTAGTAGATGACCTGCTGAAATACAAAGTGGTGCAGCGTGCCCTGTTAGGCGTGCACATTCAGGAAGTAGATGCCCGCCTGGCGTCGGAGAAAAAGCTGAACACCCTGAACGGCGTGTATGTGCAGGGCCTGAACGAGAAGAGCTCGGCCGCCGCAGCCGGCCTCAAAATCGGCGACATCATCACTGATATCAATGGCATAAGCGTGAACACGGCCTCGCAGCTGCAAGAGCAGGTATCGCGTTTCCGCCCCGGCGATAAAATCAAGGTGGGCTACCTGCGTGGTAGCTCGAAGCAAACGGCCAGCGCTACCCTCTACAATGCTGCCAATACTACGGCAGTAGTGCACGAAATGCCCGCCGACGCTGCCATCAGCTACGAAGGCGCGAAAGTGGCGCCCGTAACGGCTCGCTTGCAAAACTCGCTCGGCATCGAAGGCGGTGCCCAGATGTCGGGAATTAAGGGCAGCAACTTTAAGGAAACCGGCATGGCCGACGGCTTCATTATCACGCGTATCGACAAAAACCCGGTACGCAAGCCCGCCGATGTACAAGCCTACCTCGACCAAGCCAAGGACAATTCGGGTGCGTTGGTAGAAGGCGTTTACCCCGATGGCCGTAAGGCCTACTATCCTATCGGCCGCGAATAAGTGCCCGACAGGATATAAGAAAGCCCCTGCCAGTTACTGGCGGGGGCTTTTTGCGTTCCAGTGCAGGGGTAGGGACAATTTCCTTACCCCCAGCCGGGGCAGCAGCGCTGGGTAGCTACTACTTTTGAGGCCTTCATCTGGCTTTCACGCTGCTATGTCCACTGCCCCGCTGTATTCGCCCGAAGACTTTTCTCTCAGCTATTACCCCGACCAGCACCTGCTTATTGGCCGCTGGCTGCGCGCCGCGGCGCTGGAAGAAATAAAGACGCATTACGAGGCGCTGCTGGCCAGCGCCGTAGCCCACGACTGCCGCCACTGGCTGCTCGACGTGCGCCGCCGGGGCGTCGGCCCTACCCCCGCCCTAGAGTGGTTTGGGGTGGAGTTTACGCCGCAGCTATCGGCTGCTTTTGCGAAGCCTGTATACCTGGCTTACTTCGCCATGATATCACACGACCAGGCCACGAATAACCCCGGCCTAGAAGCTAACATTCGGAAGGGCACTATCTTGGGTATGCATTATCACTACTTCAACCAGGAAGGCGACTGCCTGGCTTGGCTGGTTCAGCAACCGTAGTGGGGGGTAGGGGCCCGGCCGGGACTGCTACCTTTGGGGCCACTCACCTCCCCAAGCCCGCCCCATGAAACAGGCCCTCGAAGAAGCAACTACTCCCGACGTAACGGTGCCAAACCCGCACCACGACCCCCACGGCATTCAGGACGTCCTCAGCCAGCTCGGCGTGGGTGCCGAAAACCCTGCTTACTGCACGGGCCGCGTGTGGGGTAGCGCCACGGGTGCGCCGCGAGTTATCGTGTCGCCGGCCGATGGCCAGCGCATTGCGGCCGTAGCTACCGCTACCGTAGCCGACTACGAAACTGTGGTGCAGGCGGCGCAGGCGGCGTTTCCGGTGTGGCGGCTGGTGCCAGCGCCCCAACGGGGAGATATCGTGCGCCAGATTGGCCTGGCGTTGCGCCACCACAAGGAGGCCTTAGGTAAGCTCGTAAGCTACGAGATGGGCAAAATATTGCAGGAAGGCCTAGGTGAAGTGCAGGAAATGATTGACATCTGCGACTTTGCGGTGGGCCTGAGCCGGCAGTTGCACGGCTTCACGATGCATTCGGAGCGGCCTGCGCACCGCATGTACGACCAATACCATCCGTTGGGCATCGTGGGCATCATCTCGGCCTTTAACTTTCCGGTGGCCGTGTGGAGCTGGAACGCCATGCTGGCCGCCGTGTGCGGCGACGTGAGCATCTGGAAGCCTTCCGAAAAAACGCCGCTGGCCGCCGTGGCTGTGCAGCACATCATCCGGCAAGTATTGGCCGATAATGACGTGCCCGAGGGCGTATTCAACCTCGTGCTCGGTGGCCCCGAGGTGGGCCAGGCCATGAGCGCCGACGAGCGCGTGCCGCTGGTGTCGGCCACAGGCAGCACCCGCATGGGCCGGGCCGTGGGCGCCGCCGTGGGCCAGCGCCTGGGCCGCGC
>CAZZDR010000223.1:0-4944 GCA_964652535.1 uncultured Hymenobacter sp.
CGCAAAGTGGGGCAGCAAGCCTTCGTATTTCCATTGGGCGCTGGCGGCCACTGGGCGCGCCTGGGCATCTCGGCGCCCGCCGACCCCACCACGGCCTTCACCGCCGAATACGTGGCGGCCGCCTACCCTACCCACACCGCAGCTACCCCGCTCAACGAGGTGAGCCAAGTAGAGCACTGGACTCTGGACGGCGCTGGCACACCCGACGCCGTAACGGTGCGCTTGTTTTGGGAGAACGCATTCCGGAGCGGGCTCGACGAGTTTTCCAGTGATGTGCAGGTAGCCAACTACGCGGGCACGCAGTGGGAAACGGCCGGCAATGGCGGCCTGGATGGTAGCCTGGCCGCGGGCTCGGTAGTTTCGGCCCAGCCGGTTAGCCGCTTCGGAGCGTTTACGCTGGGATCACTTTCGCCGGCCGTCAACCCGCTTTCGACGCAACTGACCACCTTTACCGCCAGCCAGCCGCGGCCCAGCGAGGTAGCCCTGACCTGGACCCTACCCAACGAAACCAACACTTACGGCTACGCCGTGGAGCGGTCGGCGGGCACCACGCGGTGGCAGCAAATTGGCTTCGTGGCCAGCCAGGGCCTGACCAGCCAGGCGCGCGTGTATACTTACCAAGACCAGTCGCTGCCGCAGGCCACTCAGGCGTTTTACCGCCTGCGCCAGGCTACCCCCACGGGCGAAGCCCGTTACTCGGCCGTGACCTCAGTGGCCCTCACCAGCAGCCCCTTGGCTACGGCCCCGGCGGCCACCGCTACGTTTGCCATGTACCCCAACCCAGCCAGTGGCTACGTCATGCTGCGGCTGCCGGCCGCGGCTGGCAGCGTGGCCCAGGTAACGCTTACCGACCTGAGCGGCCGCCTAGTGCTAACCCAAGCCCTGCGAGGCGGCCCCGAGGCTACGCTCAGCCTGCCGGCTTCGCTGGCCGGCGGCGTGTACCTGCTGCAAGTGCAGGCGAGCGGCTTCGTAAGCAAGCCTCAGCGCTTGGTAATTCGGTAGCCTCGTAGCAAAGCACAGGCACAAAAGAGCCGATTGGTTTGGCGAGCAATGCTCACCAAACCAATCGGCTCTTTTGTGTTAACTGCCATTACGCGAACAGGGGTAGGGCGCGGGGCTTACCTCTACCTGGCGGCTGGGTTTGCCCCAGCGCTACTGTTCGACGACGAGCGGGGCAAGCCCCGCACCACATCAAAACGGATATAACTCGGCTAAACAAAAGCCCTACCCCTATCCCCGTTTCGAGATTTTATTGCGCGTAATGCTGCGCTGCAAATCAGACTTGAAGCGCGCGTCATCGACGGTGCTCTTGGCTTGGTGCTTGGTGGCGCGGCCTTGCACGCGGGCGCGCCAGCGGCGCCAAGAGGCCGGCTTTAGCTCGCGGCGCATCAGCACGATAACGGCCGGTTCGGACAGGCCGAATTGGGCCAGAATAGCTTCGAAAGGCGTGCGGTCTTCCCAGGCCATTTCGATGATGCGGTCGGTTTGCTGGGCGGTGAGGAGCTCGGTCATACGTTCGTAAAAAAGGCCGCCCCGGCAAACTACCGGGGCGGCCTTCCTACACAAGAGAATTGACGAGGTAAGTGTTCGCTAAAAAGCGACAAATGGGCTATTTATTCCACTAATTTGCCTTCCGTCGCCTGGCGCAATTTGCTGTGCTTTTTGCCGTAGCCAAAGTAGATGGCCATGCCGATAGCTAGCCACACGGCCAGGCGTAGCCAGGTTTCCCAGGGCAGGCTAGCCATCATCACTAGGCACGTAATGATGCCCAGGATGGGCACCAGCGGCACCCACGGCGTGCGGAAGCTGCGCGGCGCGTCGGGGTCGGTTTTGCGCAGAATGATGATGCCGAGGCACACCATCACAAAGGCCAGCAACGTACCAATGCTCACCATTTCACCCACAATGTTGATGGGCACGAAGCCCGCAAACACAGCAATGAACACGCCTAGCAGCAGGTTGGACTGCACCGGCGTACGAAACTTCGGGTGAATTTTGGAAAAAGCGGGGGGTAGGAGGCCGTCTTTCGACATGGAGAAAAACACCCGCGACTGCCCCAGCAAATCGACCAGAATGACCGACGTGTAACCGATGAGAATAGCCAGAATGATGGCACCACTGAGCCAAGCGTAGGGCGTTTTTTCGATGGCGATGGCCACCGGCGCGGCACTGTTTTTAAACTCGGTATAGTTGGCCAAACCGGTGAGTACGTAGCCGAAAAGCACAAACAAGATGGTGCACACCACCAGCGAGCCCAGGATGCCGATGGGCATGTTGCGTTGCGGATTCTTAGTTTCCTGGGCCATCGTGGCCACGATGTCGAAGCCGATGAACACGAAGAAGATAACGCCCGCGCCGCGCAACACGCCGCTCCAGCCAAACTCGCCAAACTTGCCAGTATTCTCCGGGATGAAGGGGTGGTAGTTGGCCGGGTCGATATATTTCCAGCCCAGCGCAATGAACACCAGCACCACGGCCACCTTGAGGGCCACCACCAACGCATTGAACCACGCCGAGCCCGACGTGCCCCGAATAATAACCGCCGTGATGGCCAGCACCACCAGCATGGCCGGCAAGTTGGCGTAGCCGTGCACCACCGAGCCATCGTGCAGCGTAGCCGTTTCGAAAGGCGACAGCACAAAGCGGGCGGGCAGGTGCAGGCCGTATTTCTCCAAGAATTTCAACAGATACTGCGACCAGCTAATGGCCACCGTAGCGGCGCCCACCGAGTATTCGAGCACGAGGTCCCAGCCAATTATCCAGGCAAATAGCTCGCCCATGGTGGCGTAGGAGTAGGTGTAGGCCGAGCCCGCCACCGGCACCAGCGCCGCAAATTCGGCGTAACACAGGGCCGAAAATGCGCAGCCCACGGCTGCCACCACAAAGGAGAGCGTTACGGCCGGCCCCGCGTGGTTGGCCGCCGCCAGGCCAGTGAGCGAAAACAGCCCCGCCCCAATAATAACCCCAATTCCCAAGCCGATGAGGCTCACGCCGTTGAGCGTGCGCTTGAGAGTGCCCGCGCCTGACTCGGCCGCTTCCTGCCGCAGCAGCTCCAGTGATTTTTTCAGCATAATGTGATGAAGCGCGGGTTACGTAGCCCCGCCTAAAGAACCCGCCGGGCCGGTGCGTAGTCGCCCTGAGCCAGCGGTAGTCAAGCCTAGTTAGAACACCTTCCTTCGGGTGCCAGCGCCTCGCAGAGCCTATCTCTCAGCGCCTCTTTTATAAAAAACAAGCGGGCTTGAGGAGGCTGCCCGACGGCGCAAAGGTAGGACCTAAGGCCGCTACCCGCCAGCCTGCTGCCGCGAGCAGAGCAAGGCAATAGTTGCCAATGTGCCTAGCTTAATTTATATTTGGCAGGTCCCTTACCCCCTCACCCCCTTGCCAATGCTTACACCTTCTACTACAAAGCATTTGCATGCTACCAACCGCTATTTTGCTGCTCTTACAGGCCTTCGAGCGGTGGTGGCGTACTTGGTATTCTTTTACCACTGCGTCAAGACTACTCCAACGGATACGCTACCGTTATTTAGTAAGTGGACCTTACGGCTGGTACAGCAGGGCCACATTGGCGTATCAGTATTCTTCGTGCTGAGCGGCTTTCTGATTACGAATCGCTACGGGCGCAGCCTTACCCTAAAGGGACCTTGGTTTCGGCAGTACATGCAAAATCGGTTTGCCCGCATTTATCCCGTTTATTTTTTACTGACCGTCCTCACCTTCGCCGTGATGATTGTTCGCCCCCAGTATGACTGGGATGAATGGACACCCAGCTTCACACTTTTTGACAAGGTGTTCAGTGTCCTGCTCAACCTGACGCTTACCCGCGGCTACTTCAAGGACTTTTGGCTGCTGGGCATGGGCACAGCGTGGACCTTAACGATTGAGGAAAGCTTTTACTTGTGCGCGCCCTTCTTACTGCTGGGGCTGCGGCGCAATCGCTGGAATTTTGGTTTATACCCCTTGTTATTCCTGGCCACGGGTTTCTTGCTAGTTGCGGTATGCACCCGGTTCTTACCCTATTATGGCTTGATGGGTGACGTAGTATTTATGTTATGCCGCACGTTTTTTGGGCGCTGCGTCGAGTTTTTTATTGGCATCGCCCTAGCCTTTTGGCTCAATCGGCACGCTAGTGCTGGGCGCCAAGCGGCGGGTGGCAGTCGCTTTACGTGGCTGGGCGTAGTAGGCATCGGGGCGTGCATGCTGGCAATGGCGCTAAATGAGCACCGCCCGTTCACGAGTGAACAGGCTTTTTACGTCCGGTACATTCCCCTTACCAATCTTCTGTTGCCATTGCCAGTGGCCGCGCTGCTCTGGGGGCTCATTCAGGAGCGTAGCTGGCTGCGGCTGCTCTTGCAAACCAAGCTTTTCGACTTGCTTGGCAAAAGCTCATACGTCTTTTACCTGATTCACCAAGGTTTTATCGACGATTTTTTTGGGCGGGAAATTTCTGAGAATGTGCTGTTTCGGCTGGTGGCCTACAGTCTGCTATCGATTGGGCTGTATAAATGGGTCGAGAAACCACTACACCAGCGCCTACGCGCCTCTTCGCGCCCTGCCCCGCCAGTACCAGTGGCTGCGACTGCCGTGCCAGCCCTGCGCTAAGCCGTAGCTCCTAGCTCAGCGCAGGGCGTAAATCCGCTCGATTATCTCCACTACTTTCAGGCCTTCGAGGGCATTGGTGGTGGCGAAGCTGCGCTTTTGCACCGTATCGACCACGTTCTCGATTACCTGCACATGGTTGGCAGCCGAGCCCTGGTAGGGGCCGTAGTCGTTGGCGGGGTTGGTGGGCGGCAGGGGGGGTAGGGCGTAGTCTTGCAGGTGGCAGTGCTCGACTTTGTCGAGGTACTGGCCGCCCAGCTTGAGCGAGCCGCGGGCGGCCACCACGGTCAGCGAGCTTTCGAGGTTGCGGTCCCACACGGCGGTGCTGTAGCTGAGCGTGCCGCT
>CAZZDR010000224.1:0-4882 GCA_964652535.1 uncultured Hymenobacter sp.
GTAGCCGAGGAGCTGGTGTTTCGGGGCGGCGTGCAGCGCAACTTGGTGGTGTGGTTTGGGTCGCGGCACGTGGGCGTGTGGCTGGCAGCGGCCATTTTTTCGGCCATTCACGTGCAGTTTTTTGGGTTTGTGCCGCGCTTTGTGCTGGGGCTGGTGCTCGGGTATTTATACGAGTGGAGCGGTAACATTTTAGTGTCGATGGCCGCGCACTTCACCCAAAACGCCTTTCAGCTCATCCTGCTTTACTTGGCCCAGGGCAAGCAGTTGCCGTCCTATTTCGACCCTGACTCGACGCAGCCTTTGCCCTGGCCACCCGTCTTGCTCTCGGCCGTGCTCACGGCGGGGCTGCTCTATTGGCTGCACCAGCGCTGGGTAGCCTCTCCCGTCTCTCGCGGGTAGGAGCGCCATCTCGCGTTTCTGCCATCTCGTCTTTTACTTAGCCTCTACCTCGATTTGAACCCCGCCGCTACCCCTACCCCCCCCTCACCCGACGATAAAGCCAAAGGACCTAGCAACCTGCGCCTGCGCGTGATTTGGGGCACCCTGGCGGCGGCGCTACTCATCGGTTGCACCTTCGGTGGGCCTATTTCGTTCGCGGTCTTTTTTGCCGCTGTGCAGGTCGTGATACTGAAGGAGTTTTACCGGATAATGCGGGCGAGCGGGTACCGGCCGGCAAGCTGGACGGGCGGCGTTATGGGGGTAGCCATTTTTGCGGCCATCAACCTTATTACGGGCTGGGCTACCTACGGCGAGTTGTTCCATTTGTCGCTCAGTACCACGGGGTATCCTGTATCGTCGGCACTGCCGCAAGCGGGGCCCGGCCCATTCAGGCTGTTCGATTTGGTGATGATACTGCGGAGCGTACCCATCTGGATGGCGGGCGCTATTCTCCTGCTGCTGACCCTGACCATCCGGGAAATAGTGCTGTGGCCTACGCATGGCCAGCCTTTTGCCAATATTGGGGCTACGCTTATTGGCTTGTTCTATGTGAGCCTGCCGATGGCTTTGCTGAGTCTAATAGCCTTTGGCTCCGGTCACTTCGAGCCGGGCCGCGTTTTTTGCCTCATCTTCTTTGTGTGGGCGTCCGATACGGGCGCCTATTTCGCAGGCAAGAACTTCGGTAAGCACAAGCTGGCGCCCAGCATTTCGCCTGGCAAAACCTGGGAAGGCTGGGCGGGCGGCGCGGCCCTTACGCTACTGGTGGGCTGGGCGGCGGGCTACTTCTTGCCCGATATTCCGCTGAGCCACCGGTTGGTAGCGGCGGGCGTGGTGGCCGTGTTTGGCCCGCTCGGTGACCTTGCCGAGTCGATGCTCAAGCGCAGTGCGGGCGTAAAAGACTCGGGCACGTTTTTGCCCGGCCATGGTGGCCTGCTCGACCGGTTTGACGCTTTCCTGCTGGTGCTTCCAGTGCTGGCACTGCTGCAAGTACTGCTAGGGTAGAGATAAATAAGGTAATATGCGGCGGCGTAAAGCGCTGTTAGTGACAAGAGTGGGGCGTTAAAACGTATTTAAAAAAGAAGGGAGCGAGTGAGTAAGGCATGCGAATTGCACTTTGCTCATTCGCTCCCTTACTCATTTGCCGCCGCTGTACCTTTGCAGCGCTTTTTCGTAAGCATCTACATCTTTCTCTTTCCCACCCACCCCTCACCATTTCCCTCTTCACATGGCAGCCACCACTGTGTACAAAGAGCCCGCCCCGCAGGTTGGCCATACCGAAAATCCGCTTGAGTCCATGATGTCGCGCTTTAATATCGCGGCTGAAATTTTGGGGCTCGACGACTCCACTTACGCCGTGCTAAAGGCGCCTGATAAGCAGGTAATTGTAAGCCTGCCCGTGTCGATGGACAACGGCGAGGTGCGCGTATTTGAAGGCTACCGTGTGGTGCACAACACCATATTGGGGCCTAGCAAAGGCGGCATCCGCTACGATAAGAATGTGAATATCGACGAGGTGAAAGCCTTGGCCGCCTGGATGACCTGGAAGTGCGCCGTGGTTGACATCCCGTATGGCGGGGCCAAAGGTGGCATCATCTGCGACCCCACCACCATGAGCGTGGGCGAGCTAGAGCGCCTCACCCGCGCTTATACCGTGAGCATGAAGGACGTTTTCGGCCCCGACCGCGACATTCCGGCTCCCGATATGGGTACTGGTCCTCGCGAAATGGCTTGGATAATGGACGAATTCTCGAAGACTGTAGGCCAAACTGCCTCGGCTGTTGTGACTGGCAAGCCCTTGGTAATGGGTGGCTCGCTGGGTCGCACTGAGGCCACCGGCCGTGGCGTTATGGTCTCGTGCCTAGCAGCCATGAATAAGCTGGACATGAAGGTAGAAGAAACGTCAGTGGCTATTCAGGGCTTCGGCAACGTAGGCTCGTGGACGGCCAAGCTGATGTTCGATAAAGGGCTGACCATCAAAGGTGTGTCGGATATTTCGGGTGCTTACTGGAACGACAACGGTATTAATATCGACGAGGCCATTGCCTACAAAAATGTCCACGGTGGCCGCCTCGAAGGTTTTGAAGGCGCTGACCCGATGGACCCCACCAAGCTTCTCACCTCGGCCGTAGATGTGCTCGTACCCGCTGCTGTAGAAGACGTTATTACGGAGCATAACGCGCCCTATATCCAAGCCAAGCTGATAGTGGAAGGGGCAAATGGCCCGACTTCGGCCTCGGCCGACCCCATTATTTACGAAAAAGGTATTTCGGTGGTGCCCGATATTCTAGCCAACTCGGGCGGTGTGACGGTAAGCTACTTCGAATGGGTGCAGAATAAGCAAGGTTTTAAGTGGAGCCTTGACATGGTAACCGAGCGTGCCGACCGCATCATGACCGATGCCTTCGAAAAGGTGTACGCGGTAAGCCAGAAGTATAATATCTCGCTCCGCATTGCGGCCTATGTAGTAGCTATCGATAAAGTAGCCCAGACGTATAAATACCGCGGCGGTTATTAAACCCACGGATTAAGTGGGGTTTACGAGAAGTGGACGACTATCGGCAAAGCGCTGTGCTGCTTTAGCTGGTAGTCGTCCACTTTTCGTAAGCCCGTTGGCCAGCCTCGCCGTTACTTTGTGGCTTAGTCCTCGTATCAGGTTAGCCAGATACAAGCTGTGCTGTTTAGTGACTATCTGTTGTTCCTTGCCTACCCCTCGTTTCTGGTTCTAACACGGAGAAAAAAGGCGTTAGCGCCATTTACAAAATCCGTGACACCCATTAAAATCCGCGTAATCTGTGATTAAGATACACAAAGAAGGCCGCCGCATCCTATTCGTGACGCTGCTGGTGCTGCTGGCCCTCAACCTGCTACTGAGCCGCTACAACGGGCCCAATGTGGTGTTTAACCGCATTTTTGCAGGCGCATCGGTAGTGGCGTTTCTGATGCTGCTGCAGTTTTTTCGTTCGCCTTTCCGGCGCTTGCTTACGCACGAAGACCTGCTGCTGGCCCCGGCCGATGGCAAAGTGGTAGTGATTGAGGAAGTATTCGAGCCCGAATACTTTGAAGATGCTCGTCGGCAGATCAGCGTATTCATGTCGCCCATCAACGTGCACATTACGCGCAACCCGGTATCGGGTATTGTCAAGTATTTCAAGTATCACCCTGGCCAGTACCTCGTGGCGTGGCACCCCAAAAGCAGCACGCAGAACGAACGCACTACGGTGGTAGTAGAAAGCGACGCTGGCCCGCTAGTGCTCTTCCGGCAGATTGCCGGAGCCATGGCGCGCCGCATTGTGTGGTACGTGAACGAGGGCGACGAAGTAAGCCAGGGCGAAGAGTTTGGCTTCATCAAATTCGGCTCGCGCGTTGACATTTTTGTGCCGCTCAATGCCGAAATTAAAGTAGAGTTAGGCCAGAAAGTAAAGGGTGGTGAAACCGTGCTTTGCCAGTTGGTGAGCTAGGTCCTACCCCTTCCCAAATAGCCAAACGCCCGGCTGCACTGAGTGCAGCCGGGCGTTTGGCTATTTGGCTTGTTGCTTCAGTAGCTGGGCTGCACCAGGAACGTGCGATAGCAGCAGTCCCAGCCCCATAATGATGATGAAGCAGATGAGCAGCGGTGCCAGCCAGCCGCGCGGCTGAAACTCGTGGGTGCCCACGTAGCGTGGCCAAAACCAGAGGATATACGCCAGGATAGCCGGTAGATTGAGCAGCGATACGAACAGCGGACTCAGTGTATACGACTTCATAAACTGATTCACTATCACCGCCTCAGCCACTAGGTAAGCCAGCACAAATCCCACCAGCAGCCAAATGGCCTTCGTGTTTTTCAGGCGGCGCAGGTTGATGGCCAGGAGTATTGCCCCCGTAATAATGGTGTTGAATAGCACCGAAAACAGCACGATGACGCCCGGTGTATACAGCGCGGGCTGTTCGTCGGTAGCAGATGGGGTAGGGGCCTCGGCCGAAGGACTGGTGACGGTGGCCGGCACCGTGGCTGCAGCTAGCTGCACCGCGGCTTCGAGCTGGGGGCGCAGGGTGGTTTCTTCGGGAGCGGGCTGGCCGCGCTGCCGCAACTCGGCCAGAGCCGCTAGCACGGCTTCTTCGCGGTACTGTGTGTAGCCGGTCACGTACTCGCGTAGCGCCGCCACAGTTTTGAGCGCCATTTTAGCCGCGTAATCTTCCATAGTAAACTCAGTAGGCAATGTGCAAAATGTAGGAGCTAGCCGCCAATAGCGGCCACTAGCCCCTACGTCTTACGCACTGTAAAAGTGGGAAAGGGCCGCGCCCGCCCGGTATACATCCTCAAACGAATTATAGAGCGGTACGGGTGCCAAGCGAATGACGTTGGGCTCGCGCCAGTCGGCTACTATCCCCCGGGCAGCCAGAAAGTCGAATAGTTCGCGCCCACGCTCGTGCACCAGCAGCGAGAGCTGGCAGCCGCGCTCAG